>CADBRQ010000084.1 GCA_902797115.1 uncultured Bacteroidia bacterium | reverse complement strand
TAATCTTGTCAATGATCGAACCCTTCGGTTTTGCGCGAAAGGGTTGCAAAGGTAGACATTTTTTCACAACTAACAAACTTTTTTAATAAAATTTTTCAAAAAATTTAACATATTAACAAAAAAGCCCCCCAGAATACGCTCTGAAGGGACTTTAACTATTAAGATTTTTGGGAAAAAATTAAACTTCTTCCAAAGATTCTCCTTTCGAATTACTCCATTTAGACTCTAAAAGGGTAAAGTCTGAATTGATTTCAACCTTGATATTGCAAGAATATTTTTTGTTCCAATCTTTTATAATACTATGGAACAGAGATTTACGCTTGGTAAGATATGCTTCTAAAAGCGGATTCACAGTGAGTATGAAACTATGGATATCTTTCTCTTTAACATAGTAAGCCAATTGTCTCTCAAGTGTTTGATCAACTAATATGCTCGGTCCTATTTCTCCGGTACCTCCACACATCGGACACTTCTCATTTACAGTGATTTCCGTAGCCGGTCTTACCCTCTGACGAGTAATCTGCATCAAACCGAATTTAGATAGAGGAAGTATATTGTGTTTGGCCCTATCGCCTTTCATAACTTCTTGCATATGTTTGAACAGTTCTGCTCTATGAGCGCCATTCTCCATATCTATGAAATCTATGATTACAATTCCTCCTAAGTCCCTGAGCCTCATCTGTCTTGCAATCTCATCGGCAGCATGAAGATTCACTTCAAAAATATTATTTTCTTGGTCCACGCCTTTAGTTATGCGTGTCCCGCTATTTACATCCACAACATTAAGAGCTTCGGTATGCTCTATTACTAAATATGCCCCTTTTTTAATTGGCACAACTTTTCCAAATGTTCCTTTAATCTGCCTTGTTACATCAAAGGCATCCATTATTGAACTGTGACCTTTATAAAACTTAACAATTTTCTCTTTTTCCGGAGCTATCGTTTGAATGTAATCTTTGATCTCCTTGTACACATCTTCATCATTCACATTAATGCTTGAAAATGTGTCATTTAGCAGATCCCTAAGAATTGTTGTAGTTTTACTGTTCTCACAGAAAAGAAGTTGAGGAGGACGGGTAGATACTAATTTATTACACCCTTTCTCCCATTTCTCTAATAAAGATTGTAATTCAGAATCGAGCACTGCCGCCTTTTTTCCCTCTGCCGCTGTTCTCACAATCACTCCATAGTTTTTAGGCAATATGCTGCCGATAAGTTTTTCCAATCTTCTTTTCTCTTCTCTCGATGAAATTTTCTGCGATATGCTTATTTTATCTGCAAATGGAAGCAACACCATATTTCTCCCTGCAATAGATATTTCTGCAGTTAAGCGAGCTCCCTTTGTTGAAATCGGCTCCTTCACAATCTGCACCATAATTGGGGCGCCAACCTGAAGAACCTCTTCTATTCTACCCTCTTTTTCAAGTATTGGTCCGAGTCGTGTATTGGAATAAAAATTTTTAATATCCCGATTCGTATTTATTTGTTTTACAAAATAATCGAATGCCCTGTAATTAAATCCTAAATCCAAGTAGTGAATGAATGCATCTTTGTTATCTCCTATATCTACAAATGCAGCATTCAAAGCAGGCATAACCTTCTTAACTCTACCTATATACACATCGCCGATCTGAACTCCCGACGAAGCATTATTACTCTCCCTATTGAGCTCAACCAACCGGTTATCCTCCAATAAGGCCAAAGTGATCTCTGTAGGACTTACATCTATAATTAAATTCTTTTCCATACAGCTTTACAACTAAAATTAAGAGGGTGCTAAAACTGAATTTAGCCACCCTCTAGGTTCTAAAGACTTAATAACTACTTACGCTTCTTATGTCTGTTTTTTCTCAGACGTTTCTTGCGTTTATGCGTAGCCATTTTATGTCCTTTTCTTTTTTTTCCGCTAGGCATAATTTAATCCTTTATTTTTTTACCTTGAAAGCTTTAGAAGGTTTGAAAGTAGCTACATTGTGAGCAGGGATAGTGATTTTCTCACCCTTAGAGATGTTTCTAGCAACTTTTTTAGCTCTTTTCTTAACAACGAAAGAACCAAAACCTCTTAAATAAACTGGGTTACCTTTCTTTAAAGAATCTTTAACTGCGATAATGAAACCATTAACAACGCTAGTAACCTTAACTTTCTCTAAACCAGTTTGTTTAGCAATCTCGTTAATAATATCAGCTTTAGTCATAATAAAAATGTTTTAAAGTTAATTATTTAATGATTAGTGAATATTTACGAGTGCAAAAGTATATCATTTTTTTTATATAACCAAATGATTATCAAATTTTTTTGAAAGTTTTACCACTATTCCGTATTTGCGTAAGTGAAAAAAATGTGGCACAAAGATTGACTTTGTATGAACTCGCTAATAAAATAGGTGGTTTATGCCATTTTGTCACAAACCTCCTGTTCAAGTGCGACAAAATTGAAGAGAAACTTAAAATTGAAGAGGTAATATATGAGTAAGAAGTTAACACTTTTTGGACCAATTGAGTCTGCAGATTCGGGCTTGGTTCCCGTTATGAGTATTGAGACCAGCGCAAAACTCGAAAACATAGAAGTACCGGAGACATTGCCTATTCTTGCTTTAAGAGATGCTGTATTGTTTCCAGGAACTATTTTGCCTGTAACAGTTGGCAGAGAGAAGTCTTTACGACTCATCAAGGCAATGAACAAAACCACAAAAATCATAGGATGTGCAACTCAAAAAGATGTTAATAAAGATAATCCAAAATTAGAGGACCTTTATGAAGTTGGTACCTCAGCCAAAATATTAAAGCTCATCGAGATGCCAGATGATGCGTATACCGTTGTATTACAAGGAATCAGACGCTTTAATCTCAACAGTATCATCTCAACCGAGCCATATCTGATAGGTACCATTACAGAATTGACAGATATAGTTCCCGATAAGAACGAAAAAAGCGGCGCTCTAAAAGCCTTGGAAGACTCCATTAAAGATACTGCAAGGCAAATTATCAAACTCTCTAACACATACCCTAACGAAGCAGAGTTTGCTATAAAAAATATAGATTCCTTTGATTTTTTAGTCAATTTTCTTGCCATCAACCTCGAGCACGAATACCTTGTTGATAAGGTGAATATGCTAAAAGAGGGAGACTTGGTTAAAAGAGCATACCTGTTATTATCTGCTTTAGATAAACAATTAGATTTGCTTAATATAAAGCACGATATTCAACAAAAAGTAAAGAGCGAAATGGACCAGCAGCAGAGAGAATACTACCTGAACAACCAGCTCAAGACCATACAGGAAGAGCTCGGTATGAATAGTAACTCTGCAGAGGTCAATGAGTTAAGAAAAAAAGCAGAAGGAAAGAAATGGCCTGAGCATGCAAAAAAAGAGTTCGAAAAAGAGATTCTCAAATTAGAGAGAATGAACCCCAATACGCCAGATTACAATGTAGAATTAGGATATCTTGAATTTTTAGTCGGCTTGCCATGGGACGAAAAAACAGAAGACAATCTCGACCTTAAACATGCAAGAGAAGTTTTAGATGCAGATCATTATGGTCTCGATAAGGTCAAAGACCGCATTGTTGAGTACCTTGCAGTTTTGAAACTCAGAGGCAGCATGAAATCTCCTATAATCTGTTTATGGGGGCCTCCCGGGACAGGAAAGACATCGTTGGGAAAATCTGTGGCTAAGGCACTTGGAAGAAAATATCAAAGAATCTCTTTGGGTGGTCTTCACGATGAAAGCGAGATCAGAGGACACAGAAGAACCTATATTGGGGCAATGGCGGGAAGAATTATGCAGGCAATCAACAGGGCCGGCTCATCTAACCCTGTAATAGTTTTGGACGAGATAGACAAAGTTTCCAGCGACTATCACGGAGATCCTGCTTCTGCGCTATTAGAAGTACTTGATCCTGAACAGAATACCACTTTCCACGACAACTATCTCGATATAGACTACGATTTATCAAAAGTTCTCTTTATCACAACTGCAAATAACATTGGGACAATCCACTCTGCACTCAAAGATAGAATGGAGATGATTCCGCTATCGGGATACCTGGATATAGAAAAATTCCACATTGCCAAAGACTACTTAATTCCTAAACAGTCAGAAGAACATGGACTTACAAAGGAGCAATTCGTGTTTGGAAAGGGCTCCATCGAGAAGATTATAGATGAATATACCCGTGAAAGCGGAGTGAGACAACTTGACAAGGGAATAGCTAAAGTGGCCAGGAGAATTGCTATGAAAGTTGCTATGGGAGAAGAGGTTAAAAAAGCTATTACTCCAGATGATATTAAAGAGTACTTGGGTTTGCCTACAAATATGCACGATATGCAAAAAGGGAATGAAGCCCCAGGAGTTGTCACCGGATTGGCATGGACAGAGATGGGAGGTGAAATTCTATTTGTAGAATGCAGCAGAAGCGATGGTAAAGGAATGCTCTCAACCACAGGCAATTTGGGAGATGTAATGAAAGAATCTGCCACTATAGCATACCAATATGTGAAAGCACACACAAATTTACTCGGAATCACAACGAAAACACTCCAAAAATACGATTTACATATCCATGTTCCTGAAGGAGCTATTCCAAAAGACGGACCATCTGCAGGAATTACGATGGTAAGTGCAATGGCCTCAGCTATAATGGATAAAAAAGTTAAAAGCGGAGTTGCAATGACAGGAGAGATGACCCTTAGAGGAAAAGTTCTCCCTGTGGGCGGCATAAAAGAGAAGATTCTTGCCGCAAAACGTGCCGGAGTTAAAACCATTATCCTTTCGGAAGAGAACAAAAGAGATATTTCTGAGATCAAACCTATATATATAGAAGGACTTACATTCAAGTATGTAAAAACTATGGACCAAGTTCTAAAGTATATTTTTAAATAAACCGCAATAGTTCGCAGACAATGGATGTAAAAATTGAACAAAGTTGGAAAGAGATTCTCTCAGATGAATTTGAAAAAGAGTATTTTAGTTCTCTTGTTCAGTTTTTACATTCAGAAAAAGCGAACGGCTTTACAATCTATCCTCCTGGTTCAAAGATTTTTAACGCATTCGAACTTACACCCTTCGATAAAATAAAAGTTGTGATTTTAGGACAAGACCCCTATCACAACCCTGGTCAGGCTCACGGATTGAGTTTCTCTGTGCCAAATGGAATTATAGCTCCCCCATCGCTGAAGAATATATACAAAGAGATAGAAGAGGACTTAGGAGTTACGCTTGCCAATAAGAATGGCAATCTTGAGGGGTGGGCACGGCAAGGGGTTTTTCTTCTGAACGCAGTACTCACTGTCAGAGCCAATTCCCCTGCCAGCCACAAAGAAAAAGGATGGGAGCTATTTACAGATAGTGTCATAAAAAAGATCTCTGAACAAAAAAAAGGGGTGGTTTTTATGCTTTGGGGAAACTTTGCCAGAAGCAAGAGTGCTTTGATAGACCATAACAAACATTTGGTTCTGCAAGCCGCTCATCCGTCACCGCTTGCTCGTGGTGCTTTCTTCGGATGCAGACATTTCTCTCAATGCAATAAATACCTTGTGTCACAAGGTGTTACCCCAATCGATTGGAGTCGTTAAAATAGAACACTCCTCCCCTGCTGTTTTAAATTATCTCAATATTTTTTATTTTTACGCTCACAAATGTTAAAAATAAAAGATATGCGCACAGCAATTTTTCCGGGGTCATTCGACCCATTTACGCTCGGACATCAAGATGTATTGGAGTCTGCCCTTAAAATCTTTGATAAAGTAATTATAGCTGTTGGTTACAACGCAAATAAAGCCACCTGTGGTTTTTTTCCGGTTGATACAAGAATTAAAATTGTAGAAGATGCAATTAAACCTTACGGAAAAAAAGTTTCAGTTTGCTCATACAAAGACCTGACTATCAATCTCTGCAAGCGTCTCAATGTAAAATTTATTGTCAGAGGACTCAGAAATACTACCGATTTCGAACTTGAAGGAGTTATTGCCCAAGCCAATAAAATATTAGATCCTGACGTTGTAACTGTCTATGTACAAGCAAGTCACGAATGTTCTTTCATCTCCTCCACTGTTGTAAGAGATGTTCTTATTCACAGAGGAGACCCAACCCCATTCCTACCTGCCAGTGTAAATATTAAAAAATATCTGAAATAGAACTATTTCTCAGCGATGCGTAAAGTTTTATTCATAATCTTCTTTATTTCCATTCTATTTTCAACTCTTTATGAGTGCCCTGCTCAAAAAAAGTTGAAAAAGAGCGGCAAATACTCTATAACCATACACTTTGCCAATGGGAGCAGCAGTGCAAAGAAAGAGGGTAAAACGGCATGGCTTCTCAAAGAAAAATGGGGAGAAATTAAACCAATAGTAATTGATTCTCAAATAATCAGGAATGGATCTGTCTGTTTTAAAGGAGATGTCTGGCCACTGCAAGAGTCGCTGATTGATGGAAACGAAAAACTGTTCACTTCGGGAGAATATAAAATTAAAGTGAGTTCCAATAACCTTTTCAGTTTTTTCTACTCAAAAACAGATGGTGGCAACTTTACAGAGATTTTTGAAGAGCAGCCGTCAGAAAGTGTTTATATTCAGGAATATAAAAGGATAGTACCTAAAAAAGACAAAATTGGTCCCGAGAATGAACTTTACCTAACTCTCCAGAACTACCAAAAACTTCTTGCCCTCCTGAAAGTCAGAGATATACGGGCAGGAGAGCAGGCAGAAAAACATATCGCGAGTATTACAGATTCCCTGAAGCACTTGGGCAACTACCTGAAACTCAGGGCAGACCAAGATTGTGAAGGCTCATTGTTCGAAATTCTCATATCAAATACCCAGCTCCCGGGATACTCTACAAACAATCAAGAGCCAAATCTTTCCCAACTTGGAGATGACCGACTGATTTTTACCCAATTTGGAGAGGAGATATTTAAAAATAAGATCGGACAAATCTCTTTGCAACCACGCAGCATTGCCACTGAAGAGATTTTTAAATTACTGGACAACAAGTATTTAACCCTTCCGTTATTAAAAAGCCGGATGGTTTCTACGGCATTCAACTCATTTAAGGAGTCTCCGATTATGGGAACGGAAGGAACAGCAATAGATATTGCACAAAAGTATATCCTATCTAAAGAGAGTGTCGTTGATGATGAGACATTTTATGAAGCAAGTTATTTTACAACTCTAAACCATAAAAGTTTAATTGGGATGGAGGCACCGGAATTACCATTTGAAGATATAAATGGTAAGCTCCATAGTTTAGAGGAATGCTTAGGATTTTACACTATAATTTACTTTTACACAGATGATTGCTCTCGATGCGCCATTGAAACACCGAAACTCGTAGAGTTTTTGGACAACTATAAATACGGTCCCATAGCTTTAATGACAGTGTATATTGGAAATGACAAGCTCAAATGGAGAGATTACCTCTCCAACTTCAACACCATCAACCCTTTTGTAGAGAGAATAGATGTAGCAGATATTAAAAAAGAGACTTCAGCTCTGCTGGACTATGGAATTGTCTCAACTCCAAATATGTTCCTTTTAGACAAAAACGGGAAAATCATCGGGAGAAAAATTAAAACATCTACTATAAAAGAGATCCTTGAGAGTCAAGAAAATAGCAGATTACAGATAGTATCGTATTTTGATAAAATCTTTGTTGGAAACTCTGTTGAACAGACAAAAGAAATCATAGATACATTAGCAAAAGCATCAAAAGGAGATTTCTATACAGATTTAATGTGCGAACTCTACTCATATTTGAGTACCTCCGATAATTATAACAATCAATTGGGAGCAGAGTATTTAGGAAGAGAATATATATGTGCTCAAAAGGAAAAATGGAGAAACAAAAGATATGCAGAAGATGTTTGTAGGGCTGTCAAGCTATTTAACCTCAATAAATTAGGAGAGAGAGCAACCGATGTCAGACTCTACGATGCGGCAGGCAATCCGCAAAATCTTTTAAATCCAATAAAGAAAAAGCAGATACTCTTCTTTTACCGTCCCGACTGTGGGATTTGTACAGAGAGCATAGGAGAGTTGAAAAAGCTACATAAAAAATACTCTAAATACGTAATTTTCAGTACCATATATATTGGTAATGATGAACTGGAGTTTAAACGTTATGTTGTAAAAAACAAACTCGATTTTATAAATCTTTGGGATAAAGATTCTTCTGGAGGTTTAAAAGAAAAATACGATTTAGAAGGAACTCCTAAAATATATCTTTTGGACGAGAATAATGTTGTAATTGCAAAAGATATAACTATTTACGATTTAGCTACCCTTCTTGATCAATTGGAAGAAGATAAAAATAAAAAATAATCACATCAGAGTGAGCATTATGTTAACCGGTAAATACTTAGAGTTTTACAATCGTCTGCTGCCAATAATTCCAAAAGAGCAGATGTTCTGCGATCCCCTCACAACCCTTGCCTTTGGTACAGACGCATCGTTCTACCGCTTAGTTCCAAAAATTGTTATCAGGGCAACAAATGTTCGTCATGTTAGAAATATCCTCTTTGCTGCCCACGAGATGGAGATTCCTGTAACATTCAGAGCAGCAGGAACTTCATTGAGCGGACAATCTATTTCAGATTCTGTTTTAGTGGTAGTTTCACACGGATTCGAACACTATTCCATATCAACCAGAGGAGAGAGAATAACTTTAGAACCTGGAATAAGGGGAGCGCGTGCAAACCAACTTTTAGCAAAGTTCGGAAAGAAAATAGGTCCAGACCCTGCCTCAATAGATTCTGCTATGATTGGAGGCATTGCAGCAAACAATGCCAGTGGAATGTGCTGCGGTACAAGCCAAAACTCATATAAGACTGTTTCAGACATTAACATTATTCTTCCCGATGGCACCTCCCTCAATACAGCTGACGGCGCAAGTGCAGAACGCTTCAGGCGCTCTCATAGTACTATTATAGAGAGCATTATAAAGATTAGAAATAGAATAACCGGAGATCCGGCACTTTGCGAACGCATCGAGAGGAAATATAAAATAAAGAATACAACCGGCTATAGTTTAAATGCTTTTGTAGATTTTCATGATCCTATTGATATTATCAAGCATCTGATTATCGGCTCTGAGGGAACACTCGCCTTCATTAACGACATAACCTACAATACTGTAGTAAATTATAAATTCAAAGCATTGTCACTTGCTATCTACCCTACGATTGCTCAGGCATGCAATGTAGTGCAAGTACTTAAACAATACCCTGTTAGTGCTGTTGAGCTGATAGACAGAGCATCAATAAAATCTGTTGAGAATGCAGATGGGGTTCCGGAATATTTGAAAACCCTTCCTGAGGGTGCATGCGGACTCTTGATAGAGATTGCCCAAGAAGATAAACCATCTTTGATGCAGATTCTTACACGCGTTACAAAAGCAATTGAAAGCTTCACGACAATTCTGCCTTTAGAGTTCACTCAAGATGCTAAGACACAGGCAATTTTATGGAAAGTAAGAAAAGAGTGCCTCCCTACAGTTGCAGGAATGAGAAAAGCCGGAACTACCGCAATAATAGAGGATATTTGCTTCCCCGTTCCCCGTTTGGCAGAAGCAGTTACAGATCTTAGAGAGTTATTCGACAAAGATGGATACTCTGAAGCGGTACTTTTCGGACACGCATTGGCAGGAAATCTCCATTTCATGTTCAATCAAGACTTTAGCACGCCCGAACAGATTAACAAATATGCTCGGCTGATGGATGATGTGGCAGAATTGGTTGTAAAAAAGTATGACGGCTCTCTAAAAGCAGAGCACGGTACAGGGAGAAATATGGCACCATTTGTTGAAAAAGAGTGGGGAGAACAAGCATACTCTCTTATGAAAGAGATTAAGCAACTATTTGACCCTAAGGGTATTTTGAATCCTGGAGTAATTATCAACACCAACCCCAAAGCACATATTTCCAACCTAAAACCATGCCCACAAGTGAATGAGATGATAGATAAGTGCATGGAGTGCGGCTTTTGCGAAAAGAGCTGTGTAACAGAAGGATTAACATTCTCTCCAAGGCAGAGAGTTGTTGCTTTCAGAGAGATAAGCCGTCTTCAGAAAGAGGGAGGAGAGAGAGCATATCTTGGAGATCTTTTATCGCGATACAAATATCTTGGAGAAAAGAGTTGTGCAACAGATAGTTTGTGTGCCCTTGCCTGCCCTGTAAAAATTGATAATGGCAAATTGACCAAAGAGTTACGGAAAGATTCCCTAACCCCTGCAAGCAAGAAGAGAGCGGCATTTATAAGTTCGCACATGAACAATACAATGTGGTGGGCAAGAGCCGCCTTCAATACCACATATATTATGCGCAATCTATTTGGCAAGAAGGCATTCGGAGGAATAGCAGGAACTATTAGCAAAATTTCTGGAGGAGTGATTCCTCAATGGAATGAACACTTTCCTAAAGGAGGAGGCAGAATTGAACATTCCAAACTTCCTGAATACCAGAAAAATAAAAAAAGAGAGAAAGAGAATGATTCTAAAATCGGAAAAGTGGTCTATTTCCCATCATGTATTACACGAAGCATGGGAACGAGTAAAGCAACCAAAGATGCACAAGCGCTTACTGCTCTTACACACAAGCTGATAGAGAAAGCGGGATTTCAGGTCATATATCCGGAAGGGTTAAAAAACCTTTGCTGCGGAATGGCATTCTCTTCCAAAGGCTTTGTTGAGAGTGCCCACAAACTTTCAGACGCTTTGAAAGAGGCGCTTATAACTGCTTCTGAGAACGGCAAATACCCTATCCTATGCGATATGTCACCTTGCCTTTACACAATGAAGAGCAACTATGCAGATTTACTCCCATTGTACGAACCGGCACAATTTGCAAAAGAGTTCTTAATCCCTAATCTTACTGTTAATCAACTTAATAAAAGTGTTGCAGTGTGGGCTGTCTGTTCTTCAAAAAAAATGGGAGTAGATTCCACAATAGTGGAAATTGCAAAACTATGTGCCAAAAAGGTTACTGTTTTGGAGGGGAATTGCTGTGGCTTTGCCGGAGATAAAGGATTTTTTGATCCCGAGATAAACGATTGGGGATTACGAGACTTAAAGAAGCAAACAGCCAATTGCACAGAAGGTTATGCAACTTCACGCACCTGCGAGATAGGGCTTTCTAAAAATAGCGGAATTCCTTTTAAGAATTTGCTATATCTTCTCGATGAGGCCAGCAATTGACATTTTTTTAATAAATTTGGAGAAATAAATAACAAAAGTATATATGAGCAATAAAAAGTTACTATTAGGAGATGAGGCGATAGCACTATCGGCTTTAAATGCCGGATTGTCGGGAGTTTACGCCTATCCGGGCACTCCTTCAACAGAGATAACCGAATATATTCAACGCTCCCCTCTTGCAAAAGAGAGAGGTGTTCATTCACAATGGAGTTCTAACGAAAAAACAGCTATGGAGGCAGCGCTGGGGGTATCATACAGCGGAAAAAGGGCTATGGTATGTATGAAACATGTTGGTATGAATGTTTGTGCCGATGCGTTTGTAAATTCTGCAATGACCGGTGCAAATGGCGGTTTGGTGGTTGTTGCCTGCGATGATCCAAGTATGCACTCCTCTCAAAATGAGCAAGATTCTCGTTTCTATGCCCACTTTGCAATGATACCTTGCTTTGAACCATCTTCACAGCAAGAGGCATACGATATGATGAAGACAGCCTTTGAGTATTCTGAGGCTATCAAGGAACCTGTTGTTCTGC
>CADBRQ010000083.1 GCA_902797115.1 uncultured Bacteroidia bacterium | reverse complement strand
CTCTTTTGTGATTGCGCACAGATTGTCTACAATTGTAAATGCAGATTACATAATGGTGCTCGAAAATGGCCGTATAATAGAGCGAGGAAAGCATTTTGAGTTATTGGAACAAGGTGGCAAATATTACCAATTGTTTACAGGAAATCAAATAATAACTCATTAGGAGAAATAATTGTTAAAAATTTTGAATTTACCTCAATTTATCTTAAATTTGAAAGCTTATAAACATTAAAAAATTAAAATAAATATATAAATGAAAAATATCGATTGGGGCTCACTGAAATTTGCCTACACCAAGACCGATGCTGTTATTTACAGTTTGTATAAAGATGGAAAATGGTCATCTCCTATTGTTTCAGAAGATTTTAATCTGCCGCTTAACTGTTATGCAGGTGTTTATCACTATGGTTCAAGTTGTTTTGAGGGGTTGAAAGCTTTCAGAGGAGTAGATGGTAAAATCCGTCTTTTCCGTCCGGATCAGAACGCAAAGAGAATGCAAACCAGTGCCAAATTTTTAGATATGGCATATCCTAGCGAGGAGTTGTTTATTCAAATGTGTATTATGAGCGTACAAGCTAACAGTGAATATATTCCACCTGTAGATTCGAGTGCATCTTTATATCTCAGACCGCTTCTTATGGGTATAAATCCACAACTTGGTATTCGCTCGTCAGATGAGGCGATGTTTATTATAATGGCCTCTCCTGTAGGAACTTATTCTGGAGATTTAAGTCTGGTTCCAGGGAAGGCGGTAATTGGAAGAAATTATGACCGCGCTGCTCATCAAGGTTCGGGTGGTGTTAAAATCGGAGCTAATTATGCCCAAAGTCTTCATCCATACAATCTTGCTCACAATCAAGGTTATAGGGAACTCCTCTTTGTAGATTCTAAAACAAACAGCATGATAGAAGAGTTTGGTTCTTCAAATTTCTTTGCTATTAAAAACAATACCTACATTACTCCATCTTCTCCAAGCGTTCTTCCTTCTATTACAAATGCTTGTCTGAGAACTGTTGCAGAGGATATGGGACTTAAAGTTGAAAGAAGAGATATTCCTGTAGAGGAACTTGCTGAGTTTGAAGAAGTGAACTCTTGCGGAACTGCAGTTGTAATTACACCTATCTGTTCAATAGATGATAAACAGATTCTGGAAAACCCTGAGGTTCAACACCATTATACTTTTGGAGACGGCACTCACTGCGGTCCAATAAGCGAGAAATTATATAACCAAATTATTGGTATTCAGAAAGGTAAGATTGAGGATAAATATGGCTGGAACATCTTTGTAGATTGCAAATAATCTCTATCGGCGATGTGTCTGACAATTGAAGATATTCAAAAATGCCTTGACAATGAAAATGCTCAGGGGGCTATAGACGTATCGCTGAGGATTTTAGAAGAGGATAAAAATAACGACAAAGTTTATTATTTGCTCGGGAATGCGTACAGAAAACTTGGCGATTGGAAGAATGCGATAGACAACTATCTGCAAGCTATGGAGTTAAATCCATGCTCGCCAGCTGCACAAGCATACGAAATGGCAAATGACATCCTCAACTTCTTTAACAAAGATATGTATAATCAATAAAAGTAATTAACTAATAATCAATAATTAAAAGGTACTATGGCAAAAATGAAGGGAGCGACAGTAGTCAATATTGAGCGTTGCAAAGGTTGCAATCTCTGTGTTGTTGCTTGTCCTCTGAATGTTCTTGCTTTAACAACCAAGAACGTAAATCAGAAAGGGTACAACTATGCACATACAGTGTTGGAAGATACTTGTACAGGTTGTACATCTTGCGCTATAGTTTGTCCCGACGGTTGCATAACCGTATATCGTAAAAAGGAGGAATAAATTATGGCAGATCAAGAAGTTACACTAATGAAGGGCAACGAAGCAATTGCCCATGCAGCAATCCGATGCGGTTGCGACGGATATTTCGGATATCCTATCACTCCTCAGAGCGAGGTACTTGAGACACTTGCAGAACAAAAACCTTGGGAGACAACTGGAATGGTTGTTCTTCAGGCAGAGAGCGAAGTTTCGTCCATTAATATGGTTTATGGTGGTGCAGGCTGCGGTAAGAAAGTAATGACATCTTCTTCCAGCCCTGGAGTGAGCCTTATGCAGGAGGGAATCTCTTATCTTGCAGGTGCAGAGCTTCCTTGTCTTGTTGTAAATGTGAGCCGTGGAGGTCCCGGACTTGGAACTATTCAACCAAGCCAAGCAGACTATTTTCAAAGCTGCAAGGGGGGCGGACATGGGGATTATCGTCTTATAGTTTTAGCCCCTTCTTCTGTACAGGAGATGGCAGATTTTGTAGATCTTGCTTTTGAACTCGCTTTCAAATACAGAAATCCTGCTATGATTCTCACCGATGGAGTAATTGGTCAGATGATGGAGAAAATAGTTCTCCCTCCATTCAAACCTCGCAGAACAGAGGAGGAGATTATCAAGCAGTGCCCTTGGGCTGCAACAGGAAGATTGAAAACTCGTAAACCAAATGTTATTACCTCTTTAGAGCTAGATCCAAGTGTGATGGAGGAGATTAATATAAGACTCCAGAACAAATATAAAGTGATTGAGGAGAAAGAGGTTAGATATGAGGAGTTTATGCTCGAAGATGCAGAGTATGCAATTGTTGCATTTGGTTCTGCTGCCCGTATCGGGAAGAAAGCTATAGAAATGGCCAGAGCAGAGGGTATTAAAGTTGGCTTGCTCAGACCTATAACACTATGGCCTTTCCCAACAAAGGAGGTTGCTGCTTTAGGAAAGAGAGTTAAGGGTATATTATCATTGGAAATTAATGCCGGTCAGATGGTTGAGGATATCCGCCTTGCAGTTGAATGTAAAATTCCTGTAGAACATTATGGAAGGTTGGGCGGAATTATTCCGGCACCTGATGAGGTTGTTGATGCACTTAAACGTATGATGTAAGGAGGAATTACTATGGATATTAAAGAGATAATGCAACCCGAAAATCTGGTTTACAAAAAACCGGAACTTTTGAATGACAAAAATATGCACTATTGCCCAGGATGTAGCCATGGTGTTGTGCATAAGCTTGTATCTGAGGTAATTGCAGATATGAAGATGGAAGAGAAAACTATAGGTGTCTCTCCTGTTGGCTGTGCAGTTTTTGCATACAACTACATCGATATAGATTGGGAGGAGGCGGCTCATGGCAGGGCTCCTGCTCTTGCAAGTGCAATTAAGAGACTTTGGCCAGACCGTCTTGTTTTCACTTATCAGGGAGACGGCGATTTGGCTTGTATTGGAACGGCTGAGACAATTCATGCACTCAATAGAGGTGAAAATATCACTATTATCTTCATTAACAACGCAATATATGGAATGACCGGTGGTCAGATGGCTCCTACTACATTGCTCGGAATGAAGACTGCGACTTGTCCTTATGGTCGTGAAGTTGCTCTTCATGGTTATCCTTTAAAGATTACCGAGGTAGCAGCTCAGCTTGAAGGAACTTGCTATGTTACTCGTCAGAGTGTTCACACAGTTGGTGCTATTAACAAAGCTAAAAAGGCATTGAGAAAGGCATTCGATAACTCTATGGCAGGTCGCGGAGCATCGCTTGTTGAGATAGTATCTACTTGTAATTCAGGTTGGAAGATGAGCCCCGAAAAGGCCAATATCTGGATGACAGAGAATATGTTCCCATACTATCAGTTGGGAGATTTAAAAGATACCACCGTAGAAACTAAATAAAGGAGAAGGTTATGAAACAAGAGATTATTATTGCAGGATTCGGAGGACAAGGTGTTCTCTCTATGGGTAAAATTCTTGCTTACTCTGGACTTATTGAGGGCAAAGAGGTTACTTGGATGCCGGCATACGGTCCGGAGCAAAGGGGCGGTACTGCAAATGTTACTGTCATTGTCAGTGACGATCCTATATCTTCCCCAATATTAAGTACTTATGACACTGCTATTATTCTGAACCAACCTTCTATGGAAAAGTTTGAGGATAAGGTGAAGCCCGGCGGAACTTTAATTTATGATGGCTATGGTATCAACAATCCTCCTACGCGTAAAGACATTAATGTATATCGTGTAGATGCTATGGATGTTGCAGCCGAGATGAATCTTATTAAAATCTTTAATATGATTATCTTGGGAAGTTATTTGAAACTTCATCCTATTGTTGAGATTGAGAGTGTGCTCAAAGCTCTCAAGAAGACTTTGCCAGAACGCCACCACCATCTTATACCTAAAAACGAGGAGGCTATCCGTAAAGGTATGGAGCTGATAAAATAGTGCCTAAAGTGTATATATTAAATACGACATGTGTGTCCACTAAAAGTTGTGGACACACATTGTTTTATTTCTTAAATCGTTCTTTTTTTCCTATCTTTGCAATAGCAACAACAAATACACCAACTTATGAAAACCCTTCTTTTGTGCGTAATATCTATTTTACTGAGTGTAAGCGTTTT
>CADBRQ010000082.1 GCA_902797115.1 uncultured Bacteroidia bacterium | reverse complement strand
ATAGTTTATGTTGTTTTAATTATCTTATTTTCAATCGTTTGCCTGCCGTAATGTTGTTGCTTTTAAGACCGTTTAGCTTTTTGAGTTTAGCAACTGTAGTGCCGTATCTCCGGGCAATAGCACCCAAAGTATCTCCTTTTCTTATCACTATTGTATTTGGGCCGGTTGCATTTGAACCTCCCGATGCACTTTTTGTTTTTGAATTGCCTCTTTGTTTGCTGCTATACTTGAAATTATCGGCAGTTAGAACCAATATGTTATTTCTTGCAACATTGTTTTCAAAGTCGATGGCAATTTTTGGATTTATCGCTTTGCCTAAATAGCGTATCTCAAAATGAAGGTGTGCTCCGCTTGAGCGTCCGGTACTTCCTCCTAATCCTATCACATCTCCAACTCTCAGAGTATCTCCCTCTTCTACAAGGGGTTTGCTAAGGTGGCCGTAAAGAGTCTCCAATCCATTGGCATGACGAAGTACAATGTAATGGCCGTAACCTCTTCTGTTGAACCGTTTTATGCGAACTACAGCATTGTCAAAAGCGCTACGAATGGTATCACCGGTATAAACTTTCAGATCTATTCCATAGTGCATACGCCTTCTTCTCCATCCGAATTCCGATGTAACATATCTGTAGCCGGGTGATTGATAGTCACTTATATCTATTCTTATCGTATCTTTTGTCTCTGCCAGATTTACATTATAGGCATCAATCACACCATTATTCCAGATTTTGTACTCGGAGGGGTATGGAGTAAGTTCACCGGAAGCTGCTGTTGCACTCATTTTAATTGCCAAGTCATCGGCTTCGCGCATCATTGCATCTTCATCAAGTCCATCACTCTCGCTGGCTACCTGTTGAGTGTACTCTTTAATGGAAAAAATCTCTTTTTTAGCAGTTTTAGGTTTATCACTCTTTTGGGGTGCATCGAGATAAATAATAGGAATAGGAAAAACATCTAAAAGGTCTCCCCAAATATTCTCAATATTACTCCCGATATAATCCAGATAATTTGGTACAACCGGCGTTTGGCGTTTTTTAACCTCCTGAGCCTCTGCTATATAGCAAGCGCAAAGGATAATTGTCAAGCATAAGTATAGTGAGCGGAACTTATGCATCGATATTGGCGTATTTTGCGTTTTGTTCAATAAATTCCCTGCGAGGAGGAACATCGTCTCCCATAAGCATAGAGAAGACTCTGTCTGCTTCTGCAGCATTCTCTATATACACTCTCTTTAAAATTCTGTTCTCAGGGTCCATTGTAGTCTCTGCAAGCTGCACCTTATCCATCTCACCAAGACCTTTATATCTCTGAATTCTTACACTGCTTATTCCCCCAAGTTCTTTGACAAGTTCATCTTTTTGTTCATCCGACCAGCAATATCTTGGGGTAGAGTTTCCCTGTTTTTTCTCAACTTTATAAAGAGGAGGTGCGGCACAATAGACATAACCATTTTTAATCAAATCTACCATATAACGGAAGAAGAATGTTAAGATAAGGGTTGTAATGTGAGCGCCATCTACATCGGCATCTGCCATAATTATAATTTTATGATAGCGTAACTTGCTTAAATTAAGTGCCTTACTATCCTCTTCTGTTCCTATGGTCACACCCAGTGCAGTATAGATATTTCTGATAGTCTCGCTGTCAAATACTCTATGCTCCATCGCCTTTTCAACATTGAGTATTTTTCCCCTTAACGGAAGAACTGCTTGGAAGAAACGATTGCGCCCCTCTTTTGCGGTACCTCCTGCAGAGTCTCCCTCCACAATAAACAACTCACATTTTGCTGGATCCCTTTCTGAACAATCTGCGAGTTTGTCCGGAAGTCCTACGCCGCTCATTCCGCTCTTTCTTTGTACAAGATCTCTCGCTTTACGTGCCGCCTGACGTGCTGTAGCTGCTAAAATAACCTTCTCAACAATTCTCTTTGCGTCTTTAGGATTCTCTTCCAGATAGTTCTGCAGGGCAGTACTGGTTGCTTGACTTACAGCTGCCTGAACCTCTGCATTGCCAAGTTTTGTTTTAGTCTGTCCTTCAAACTGCGGCTCTGCAACTTTAACAGAGACAACTGCTGTAAGCCCCTCTCTGAAATCGTCTGCCGTTATATCTACTTTGGCATTCTTTAAAAGACCCGCCTTATCTGCGTAGCTCTTTAGAGTGGTGGTAAGTCCTCTCCTGAACCCTGTCAGATGGGTACCTCCCTCAATAGTATTAATGTTGTTTACATAGGAGTAGACATTTTCGTTGAAGTCTGTATTGTACTGCATTGCAATCTCGATAGGAATGCCGGTTTTATCTGTCTCTAAATGAATAGGATTCTCTATCAGTTTTGCTCTGTTACCGTCTAAGTATTTTACAAACTCTTTAAGTCCGTCTTCTGAATAGAAAACCTGCGACCTCTCTGTTATAGGGTGCCCTTCATCATCTTTTTCTCCCTCTTTGATACGTCTGTCTATAAGTGTGAGTTTAACTTTCTTGTTCAAGAAAGCGAGTTCTCTCAATCTTGCAGCTAAAGTATCGTAATTGTAAACAGTTGTAAGTGTAAATATTGCAGGATCTGGAGTGAATGTTATGATTGTTCCTGTATCTGAAGCATCTCCCACAACCTTAACAGGATAGAGAGGTTTACCTTGAGAATACTCTTGTACAAATATTTTTCCTTCACGATGAATTTCTGCTTTCAGGTGAATTGAAAGTGCATTCACGCAAGAGACACCTACGCCGTGAAGACCTCCGGAAACTTTATAGCTCCCTTTGTTGAACTTACCTCCGGCATGAAGAATGGTGAGTACAACCTCAAGCGCGCTACGGTGTTCTTTTTCGTGCATTCCGGTAGGAATACCTCTACCATTATCTGTTACTGTAATTGAGTTATCTTTATTGATGACAACGACGATGTCGTTGCAGAAACCGGCAAGCGCCTCATCTATAGAGTTATCTACAACTTCATATACCAAGTGGTGCAGACCCCTCTCTCCAATATCACCAATGTACATAGAAGGACGTTTTCTGACCGCTTCCAAACCTTCCAAAACCTGAATACTCTCCGCATTGTAATTCTCTGTAGGGAGATTCTCTTTCAATTCAATATCACTCATTTTTCTTTGCGTTTATATCCTTGCAAAAATAGGAAAAAATTAGAACTTTACCAATAGCCCAAGACCAACATTAAAACAACATTCACGATACATTCCGTAGTGTTGAATTTTTGCATTCAGGATGTTGCCTGCCTGGACAAACACAGTGGTGTTGCTGTCAATAACATATTTTCCATATACAGAGAGATTTACATAGCTTTTTGCATAGATAGGAATGCTCTCTATTTTATCCGCTGATAATATATGACGGTTATATACCACAACTTTTCCTCTGATATCTGCGTTTGCCCCTAAAAAGATACGCTCTCTGATATTGTATTCTCCAAACAATTCTGCCTCAAATTTTGGTTTTCCAAGGGCAGGTTCATCTCTGTAAGCACTTTTGAAATCTCCTGCAACTACCGGCTTATATTCCAAATATGCAGTATATTTGGAAAACTGACTCACTCTGAACTTTCCACCTAACTCCAGATTTTTACTTTGATAGATTAGCGAGCCACTTAAAAATACCTCATTATGAGATGAATAGTACGCATCGAGAGGAGAACGGATAATATCTTTTTCAACCCTTTCTATATTTTTGAATTGTAAAAGTCCTTTGTGTTTGGCAAATCCGGCGTTAATATCAAAAGTTACATCTTTTGTCAGCACCCCTTTAAGACCACCCAATGCTTCAACCGGAACACTGCTCTCTCTCATTGCAGTTCCGGGATAAACCCAATCTGTAATCTCCAGCAGTGATGAATAACTGTTCAGATAGTTGTTGCCTTCAATCGAGCCATATAACCATAACTTATTCTCCATAAGTGCGTAACTGACATCGGCTTTAGGCATGATGTAAGTGTGGTAATGGTCCCAACCACTCAGATTATTGAAATTCAGAGATCCTTTTGCTCCAAGGTTGAAAGCCCATCCTTTGTAAAGAAGTTGGTACTGGAGTGAAAAATTGAGGAGAGTGGCATTAAATTTTTGCATACCGGTGTAAAAAACGCTCTCACTGCTCGCTCCCAACGTAACCATAGAATATTTGCCTATGATAGGTCCACCTTCTAAATTTGTTTTAATGTAATTCTCTTTCAGTTTGTAATTATTCGATACAATAGGGGGAACTGCCCAAGTGTAAACCTCACCTGCCAGCTTTGCTTTATCTTCTGTATGAGAGTAAATTACATCTAAATCATACACCACTTTACTATTCTCTTGCGGGGTGTTTTTAAAGTTGAGGTTTACTCCGTATGTGTTGTATTTATGAGAAGAATTATTCTTTATGAACTTTTTGTTGGAAAGATTATTGAACAATGCAATGTTCTCTGCAGGAGGTTTTTCCCGATATGTCTGTGAATTTCTGTAATCTAATCCGAAATATGTAGAGTAAGTCTCTTTAGCAAACAGATCTATGTTCATCTCTCCCCAATTCCATAAATGGGAATAATTTACATCAAACGATACTGAGTTGTTCTGATCTACAGATTTACAATCTTCATCGATAGGGTAGGTTGTAGCAGATTTCCCTGTAATTTCGGGTAAGTCATAGGTCATCAATTTCTCTTTTTCGCTCGTATTGGAGGTGGAAAAACTGAATGCCAAAGTGTTGTTTTCTGCCGCTGTGCCTTTGAAAATATCCGGCTGATATAAAATTGCGGTATTAAGTCCAATCGGATATTTTAATGTTGCAGTACCTACGAACGATGGGTATTCTGCTCTCTTTGTGCCACTTATGGAGGCAGAAGGCAACGGAGAAAAACCATAGATATTCTGAAGTTTTTTATCAAAAATGGTGTAATTGACACTTAATGGTGAATTTGCTATTGTGTCTGACAATTTAATGCCGTAGCTCTTTTTAATCTTTGATACATCTTGGGTATAATCTCTATCTACTTCTACTCTGTTTTGTGCCGATGCACAAATGGTTATAAGGAGTATTCCTACGACTGTAAATAATTTTTTCATTCTTGAAATGGTTTAATTTATATGTTTATCTACGTTATTAGCAATTTTCACTATTTGTTTAATTCTGCAATTCTTTCTTTGGCAATTTGCAGGATTTCATCATCTCCCTCATAATTATCCCGTACGCTTTCGTATGTTGCAAGTGCTTGTTTTACAGCACCTCTTTCTGCATACGCATCGCCGAGGAGAATGAAACTCTTTGCAAGCCAATATGTTTGCTCTGTTTTAGTATCTGAAAATGAGAAAACAAGATTCTCAACACCTTTAAAATCACCTCTGTTAAAGCAATTTCGAATGAGGAGATAATTTGCCTCTGCCCCATATTCCGAATTAGGATTGGCAGCCGCCATCTGAAGCACAGAGGTAGATGCTTCCAAATCTGAAAGGGCGATGAGGGATTTTGCTTTGTAATAGAGTGCCTCTTCTTTATGTTTAACCATATTGTTGCTCAAGCTATTGATATACATCTCATTAGCTTTTGCTGCTGCGTTGTCGAAATCTTTACTGTCGTAATATGATTTTACTAAGCCACTCAAAATCTGCATCTTAGTATTTTCACTCCGCACTTGTCCCTCTATTTTCTTGTAGCTCTCGATGGCTTCTTGGTATTGTTGATTCTTATAACATATCTCTGCATAATTGAGAGTTGCATCTTCAAAGAATGTTGAGTAACCCTTATCCATCACACGATTGAAATACTGTGCTGCTTTTTTGATGTTAGAGAGATGCTTGTAGCTCTGTGCTGTGTAATAGAGAGCTTTGGTATTGTTTGCTCCATCTTTAAACTGCTCTAAATAAGAGGTTAATGCATTTATCGCCGATTCGTATTTTCCTAAAAGATATATCTGTTCTGCAGCATTAAAGAAGAATGCCTCTTTTTCCTCTTCTGTCTTATCCTTTGATAATCCTTTCTCTTGAAGGTATTTGTAGAACTCTTCCGGTGTCTGTTTTTCTCTGTAGATATTCTCCATCAGGGTTAGGGCAGCCTCTCCCTCTTTTGTATTCGGAGCATAATCGAGAAGTTTCTGGCAATATATTATTGCTTGGTCATAATTCTCCCTATTTGTATTTATCATTGCTATATCTAACAGAGACTGAGTGAAATACAAACTATCTGGCGGGTTGTACACAAGCTTTATAAGTGTAGTTATTGCGGGACCTTCATCTTTATTCTGGATTTGTGCTTTTGATAGCTCATATAGTGCTTCTGAGTACTTTTTATTGAGTTTGTATTCTGCCGATGTGTAGTGTTTAAGTGTAGCAATCTTATCTGGGATATCTCCATTAAGTCCGTATGCTATAGCCATTTGAAGAACGGGATAAAGCTCTTTCTCTCTTGGATCTGTCACAGGTGCGCTAGCAATTTTCTTATACATTTTTATAGCTATCGGGTAATCTTTTTCTTGAAAACGGCAATCGGCAATTCTCAATTTTGCCTCTTCTGCAATAGGATTGAGTCTGTTTTGTCCGCTTCCCGTAAGATTCAGATACTCCTCAAAGTCACTTTCGGCATTACTGAACTCTCTCATTTTAAAGTTATTGTAACCGCTGTTAAAGAAGACCATAGGATATTCTTTAGCATTTTTAAAGCTCTCGTTCTGTTTTAAGGAGTTTAGGATAGAGAGACTCTCTTTGAATTTGTCGTCTCTGTACAGACACTCACTGATGAGAAGGTTGGCAAGATTTGTCAGCGTTCCATTGTTTCCTACAAGGGCTTTCTGAAGATAACTGTATGCTGTGTGATGAGAACCGGCAGAGAGTAACGAACTACCTTTGAGTAAGTTAGCTCTTTGTATATTTTGATTGTCTGTGGAGTTCTTATTTTTGATTTTGTTCAGAGCAGAAAGAGCGTAGTCGTAATCTTTATTCTGAATAGCATTTGTGGCAATATAGCCGTAAAGTTCATCCTTTTTTGTTTGACTGACTTTATTGTTCTTGATGTAATCCTCTAACATAGAGCTTTGTCCTGTAAGGTCAAATGTGAGCTTTGCATAATTGAATTCGGCATCTTCCTTTATTTTAGCATCATACTCAAGTTCTGCAGCTCTTTGAAATGCAGCAAGCGCTTGCTCTTTATTTTTAAGTTTCAGGTATGTGTCTGCCAATGTGTAACTTGCAGTTTGGGTTATTGAATCATCTTGAGTACAAGCCATGGAGAGATTTTTGGCTGCACTCTCCCAATTCTCTATCTTGTAGGCCAATGTTCCGCATAACAATCTGTCCTGACGGCTCATTTCATCTATATAGTCTGTGTAGATTGAGAAATATTTGCTCGCTTGTTTTAACTCATTCTTTTGATAATATGCCTCTGCAACTATCCTTGCCATTTTTCCAATCGGCTCTCGATTCTTGCTGTTGTACAGAGAATCTTTCTGCTCCACCAAATCTTTTTTTACAATCTCATCTACTATTTTACTGCCGTTATTTGTGACATACGAGTAATCTTTTAGCATAAACTTGCTATCTAAGATATAATATTGGCTTAATTTAGAGAATCTTACATCGGAAGAACTCTCTTCAAAAAGCGGAATTGCCTCTTTGAATTTCTCTTTGGAATATGCTATGTAACCTTTGTAATATTTAGCAGCTTGTATATTTGCCGGTGTAGATTGCGGAGATTTAATTATTTCAGAAAATAGTTGTTCTGCCTCATCGATGCGTTTGGTTTGAATTAGCGCGTACCCTTTGTTGAGCAAAAGAGTCTCTTTTTCTGAATTGCTCAATTGCTTGGTATTTACTGAATTATATGCCTTAATAGCTTCTGTGAATCTCTTCTTGGAAATTAGAAAATTACCGTAGGTATATTTGATTCTTGAGAGAAGGGACGATGTAGGATATTTTTTTTGAAAAGCATTTACGCTGCTTGTAGTGTTGTTTTGCTCTAATGCTATGGTGCATAATACTTTATATCCTTCTGCCTTTTCCATGGTGGCATTCTTCTTTCCGCTGTTTTGTTTAATTATTTTATTGAACTCTGTGACGGCGTTCTTGTACGCTCCCATATTGTATAGTTCAATAGCAGCATCAAGGTCTCCGGAGGTGCCAATTGTGTTTTTATTTTGTCCCTCTATGCTCCAAGGGAGAGAAAATAAATAAATAACCAGACAAATAGAGAACAGTATAGTTTTATTACCACTTTTCATATCATCAAAATTTCTTCCATATATAATTTACAAATATACTATAAAAAATGCTTATTTTTGCGAGACAAACGGCAAACCACAAAAATTATGCAACCACTTATCGAGATTAAGGACGCAAATATTATAAATGAGCAGAATCTCATACTTTCTTCTGTAAATTTTACTGTAAATCAGGGAGATATAGTTTATCTTGTGGGGAGAGTAGGAAGCGGCAAGAGTTCTATAATTAAAACTCTTATAGCAGAAATTCCTGTAACTCAAGGAGATGTACAAGTTGCAGGATTTAATCTTAAAAATATATCGCACAGAAATATTCCTCTTTTAAGGCGTAAAATAGGGGTTGTTTTTCAAGATTTTCAGCTTCTTAAAGAGAATACGGTTAAGGAGAATCTGATGTTTGTATTAAAGTGTACCGGCTGGACAGATGCCCAAAAGATGGAGAACAGGTGCCTCGAAGTACTCAAGATGGTGCAGATGCAGACCAAAGAGCATAAGATGCCCCATCAACTTTCGGGTGGAGAGCAGCAGCGCATCGCGATAGCAAGAGCTTTGTTGAACTCCCCTTCAATTATACTCGCCGATGAACCGACAGGAAACCTCGATGCTCAGACAGCAACCGGAATTATGAATATCCTGATGAGTATTCATAATGAGTACAAACCCGCAATAGTGATAGTTACACATAACAGAAATATAATAGAACAATACCCTGGACGCATATTTCTCTGTGAGCAAGGTAAATGCAGAGAGTTGAATCAGCCGTCTCAAATATCGGATGAAAATATTGACCTTAAGGACGATATGCCGAATTAGTATTTTGCAGATCTGTGTATGGCTACTAAAAGACAAAGGGAGATTTTAGAGTGGTTTGACAAAAATATTGTCAAACCGGAGAGTGAACTTCATTTCAACAATCCATTTGAACTCTTGGTTGCTGTCATACTCTCCGCACAGTGTACAGACAAGAGGGTAAATCTTATAACTCCTGCACTATTAGAGCGTTATCCAACAGCACAGGCAATGTCCACCGCTTCATACAAAGATGTTTATTCCTATATAAAGTCTGTCTCATATCCGAACAACAAAGCGCGCCATCTTGTAGATATGGCAAAAATGTTAGTGAATGATTTTGGGGGAGAAATTCCAACTGAGGTAGGCGATCTCACTTTGCTTCCCGGAGTAGGGCGCAAGACGGCAAATGTAGTTGCTTCCATTTGTTTTGACAAACCGGTAATAGCCGTTGATACTCATGTATTTAGGGTGGCACATAGAATAGGTTTCTCTAATGGTAAAACTCCATTGGAGGTAGAAAAGGACTTAGAACGCATTATTCCTCAGAAAGATAGAGCGCGTGCGCATCATTGGCTTATTCTTCACGGCCGTTACACTTGCAAAGCTTTAAAGCCTTCTTGTTCAAGCTGCGGCTTGGAACCGTTGTGCCCCAAGCTGTTAGAGGGGAGCAAAAGAGGATAATCTGAAATGAACAAAGAGAACGAAATAATAATAAAAGATTTTTGCAACTATCTGAGGCTGGAGAGGGCGCTAAGTAAAAATACTATGACGGCTTATAGTTCTGATATAGAGAAGTTTGCGGATTTTATAGAACAGAATAATGCTCAAAGTCTTATAGATGCAACCTCCGATAATATAGATGATTTTATCTCTTGGTGTTTTGCTCAAGGAGATTCACAAAGAACACAGGCACGTATGCTTAGCTCTCTTAAAGCGTTTTATCGTTATTTAACTTTGGAGAGACGAATTTCGGTAAATCCTACAGAAAAATTGGACGCCCCAAAACTGAATCGTAAGTTGCCGACGGTACTCTCTGTAGAAGAGATAGATAAAATTTTAGAGAGCGTAGATTTATCTGAACAGGAGGGGACGAGAAATCGTGCAATTATTGAAGTTCTATATTCATGCGGATTAAGAGTGAGCGAACTTATAACTCTCCGGATTTCAGATATTTTCCTTAAAGATTCATTTATCAGGGTTATAGGAAAAGGGAATAAACAACGCCTTGTCCCCCTTGGAGAATTGGCAAAACATGCGATAGAAAACTATATTCCTCAAAGATGGGATATTCTGCAACATGTTAAGACTTCGCCAGATGCAAAGTTGGGAAAACAAAAGTACAAGGAACGCATCGCTGAGGCAGAAGATATATTGTTTTTAAACAGAAGAGGTGGTCCACTCACAAGGCAGATGGTTTTCATCCTTATAAAAAAGCAAGCAAAGGCGGCTGGCATAACTAAAGAGATTCATCCACACACATTCCGCCATTCATTTGCTACTCACTTGGTTGAGAATGGAGCAGACCTTAGAGCTGTGCAGGATATGCTTGGTCATGAGAGCATTCTTACCACTGAAATATATACTCATGTGAGCAGTGCGCAATGGATGAAGAATATTTTGGACCATCATCCTCAGCGATAAATTCCTTTCCTTTATTCGCATTGGCGTAGCCACTAAGCGAGAAGAAAATATCCGAAACCGAAACCTTGTGGTGAAAAACAAAACAGAGTTGCTTTGATCTGAACCGAGATAGCTTCATAGAACGGCAAAATTATGTATATTTGCGCGCTCAATAGGTAGTTAGGAGGGATCATTGAAACGATAATGTTTGATACAGATATAGAAACTGTCGTATCTAACCAAGAACACTCCTATCGGAAATAAAAAGAATAAGAAATAGAAGAAAATCGTATCTATATGAAAAAGATTTTATTTGGAATATTAATAGTTTTAATTAGTCAAATTGCTATGGCACAGACAGTTTATGATTTTACCGTAAAAGATCCAAAGGGGGCTGATGTAGCTCTTTCGCAGTACAAAGGCAAGGTCTTATTGATAGTGAACACTGCTACAAGATGTGGCTTCACTCCTCAATATGAGGAACTTGAGGCGCTATATGAAAAATATAGAGATAAAGGATTCGAGATTTTGGACTTTCCTTGCAATCAGTTTGGAAATCAGGCGCCTGAGTCTATAGAAGAGATCCAGAGTTTTTGTTCGCTTAATTTTGGGACGCAGTTTCCTCAATTTGCAAAAATTGATGTTAACGGAGCAAACGAGATTCCTCTCTACACTTTCCTAAAGAAGCAGAAGGGGTTTGCCGGTTTTGACATGAATCATAAATTGGGGAAGAGATTAGACGATATGTTCTCAAAGGCAGATCCTAATTACAAGGAGAATCCCGATATAAAATGGAACTTTACCAAATTTCTCATAGATAAAGAGGGTAATGTTGTTAAAAGATTTGAGCCCACATCGGGAGGGGCAGATATAGAGAAGGAATTATGCACAATATTAGGAATATAGCGATTATTGCCCATGTAGACCACGGCAAAACCACTCTGGTAGATAAGATGATAAGCCAGGCAAAGATTATAAGGGAGAATCAGAATAACGGCGGACTTATCTTAGACAATAACGATTTAGAGCGTGAAAGGGGAATTACCATTCTCTCCAAAAATGTTTCTGTTCCATATAAAGAGCATAAAATCAACATTATAGATACTCCCGGCCATGCCGATTTTGGAGGTGAAGTAGAGCGTGTGCTTAATATGAGCGATGGCGTTTTGCTCCTTGTAGATGCCTTTGAGGGGTGTATGCCTCAAACCCGTTTTGTGCTGCAGAAAGCTCTTGAACTTGGTAAGAAGCCGCTTGTGGTGATAAACAAGGTTGATAAACAGAATTGTCGTCCCGATGAGGTTAATGATCAGGTTTTTGAGCTTATGTTCAATCTTAATGCTACAGATGAACAGTTGGATTTCAAGACAGTCTATGGTTGTGCTAAACAAGGGTGGATGAGTACAGACTGGAGAACCCCTACAACCGATCTTACAACCCTTATGGATTTGATTATAAGCGAGATACCTGCGCCAAAACAAAACAATGAGGGGAGTGTCCAGATGCTTATATCATCTTTGGAGTATTCTCCGTATGTTGGCAGAATTGCAGTTGGGAAGGTTACAAGAGGTATTCTGAAGGCAGGGCAAGAGATAACCCTTTGTCATAGGACAGGAGAGCAGAATCGCCAGAGGATAAAAGACCTCATGGTTTTTACCGGTTTGGAAAAGACTAAAGCAGAGAGTGTTGCATCTGGAGATATTTGCGCTGTGATTGGAGTGGAGAACTTTGAAATAGGAGATACCATTGCCGATGCAGAGAATCCAGAGCCGCTCCCTCCAATCAATATAGATGAGCCGACAATGAGTATGCTCTTTTGCATCAACGATTCACCTTTCTTTGGCAAGGATGGTAAGTATGTAACCAGCAGGCATTTAAAAGAGAGACTGGAAAAAGAGTTGGAAAAAAATCTTGCGTTGAGAGTTAAGCCGGGCAAAACATCAGATTCCTTTGTAGTTTACGGCAGGGGAGTGCTCCATCTTTCAATCTTGATAGAGACTATGCGCAGAGAGGGTTTTGAACTTCAGATT
>CADBRQ010000081.1 GCA_902797115.1 uncultured Bacteroidia bacterium | reverse complement strand
TAGACTGTCATATCGAAAGAGGTAAAAGCGTTTGAGCCCTTGGCTCCCATTGCCGCCATCATCTTATCGTACTCATTACCAATAAAATACTCGCTTGCAGCATAAGAGAGAGAATCTATGATTGCATATTGAACTTTTCTCTCTTCAGGGTCTGTGAGTGTTCTATATTTTTCAAACTCCTCCTCTATCTTATCTAAATACTCCTTTTCTGCCTCATAGTTTGAGGTACCAACTTGTTTTGTCCCTTTAAACATCAAATGCTCTAAATAGTGTGAAAGACCGGTAGTCTCACTCGGGTCATTTTTACTTCCAACCCTAAATGCCACATAAGTCTGAATACGTGGTTCTTTCTTAATTACAGAGAGATAAACGGTTAGTCCGTTGTCTAAAGTATAAACCCTTGTTTGCGTAGGGTCATTCTCAACTTTTGAATACTTATTGCCACAAGATGCCGCAAAAACAACTATAATGGCAAATGCTGTTAAAATGGTAAGAAATTTGTTTAATTTCATAAGTGTAAATATTTAAGTTTAACTTTTTCAAGTTTTATATCGTACAAATTTAATAAAATTAAGGAACTTTAGATATATTTGCAAAACAATTAAAACTTTAAAGAGATGAGAAGAATTTTTATCGCCATGTGCTCACTTTTCATAAGTGCTGCTCTTTCTGCACAAACCGGCCACACCGAGTCCCTTGAATTTGAAAGCGTTGTTCATAATTTCGGAAAGATTTCTGCAGATGCAGGGGCTCAAAAGTGCAGCTTCAAGTATAAAAATGTGAGTGACAAACCTGTTGTAATCAACAATGTCATCTCTTCTTGCGGATGCTCGGTTGCAGAGTGGCAAAAAGCTCCCATCATGCCTGGGGCAACTGGCTCAATAGATGCCACATATCTGAATGACCAGGGTCCATACCCTTTTGATAAAACATTCACTGTTTATGTCTCTTCCTCAGAGAAACCTATCATACTCAGAATTACCGGAATAGTTTACGAAAAAGGTAAATCATTGGACGAATTGTTCCCTGCTAAATTTGGACCGTTAGGGATGAGAAGTTATGTTCAAAACGGCGGACAGATAGAGCAAGGGTTGCAAAGAGCCGAAAGCGAAAATGTGATAAACCTTTCAGACAAAAAGGTTAGAATCGGCTTTTCTAATATAACTCCGGGATTAAAGATCTCTGTAAAACCCAACATTTTAGAACCTGGGGAAAGCGCAATTATCAGTTACACAATAGATTCTAAAGCTGCTGTACATTGGGGCAAGACTCGCTACAGCGCCTCTATTCTCTGCAACGGTGTTGAGCAAAAACAAAAATTTGTTACAGAGACAGTTATTGTAACACCATACACATCGCTGAGTAAAGAGGAGATTGATAATGGCCCTAAGGTTACTTTGCTAAAGAGTTCAATTGAATTTGGAAAGGCAAAGATTGGCGAGAATATAAATGCTGTGTACACAATAAAAAACAGCGGTAAACAACCACTTAAAATTTATAAAGTTGAGGCCGCATCGGGAGTAAAAGTAAATTGCCCGGCAAATATAGATGCAGGTGCAAGCGCAAAGATTTCGGTTTCTATAACTCCTAAAAAAACAAATAATTACGAGATTTATACAATAACACTTGTAACCAATTCACCAGAACGCCCTTTGGTTAACCTATATGCAAGCGGAGAAGTTTATGAGTAAAAAAAACGAAAGCGCACTAATTGTAAATGAGGGAGTTAAGCAACCCCCTACAGTAAATCCATATATTCAAAACTTTTATAAAAACAAAGGAAGCGTCCTCACTCCAAAGGAGTACCTCAAGGGTATCTTTGCCGGAGACCGATCTATGCTCGGCAGAGCTATCACTCTAATAGAGAGCAATAAACCGGAACATAGAATAATTGCCAAAGAGATAATTAAAGCTTGTCAGGAGAAGATTCAAAAGAGTAAGATCCGGACAATGCGCATAGGTATAACCGGAGTTCCGGGGGCAGGAAAAAGCACATTCATAGAGGCTTTCGGAGGATTGGTTACAAGCGGAGGACATAAGCTTGCAGTATTGGCTATAGATCCATCGAGTGAGAAAACAGGAGGGAGCATCCTCGGCGATAAGACCCGAATGGAAACTCTCACTAAAGATCCTAAAGCATTTATCCGCCCTTCCCCATCGGCAGGTTCTTTAGGTGGTGTGAGCCGCAAGACAAGGGAGAGTGTAATACTTTGTGAAGCAGCTGGTTATGATGTAGTATTCATCGAGACGGTAGGTGTAGGACAAAGCGAAACTGCCGTTCACTCCATGAGCGATTTCTTTTTGTTGTTAATGCTCAGCGGTGCAGGCGATGATCTTCAGGGAATCAAACGCGGCATTATGGAGATGAGCGATCTTATAGCAATCACAAAGGCAGATGGATCTAACATAGAGAAAGCAATGGGGGCAAAAGCTCAATATGCAAGTGCGCTTCATCTCTTCCCTCCTGCAGACTCAGGATGGACTCCTACAGCCGTAACATCCTCTGCAGTAACTAAAGAGGGATTGCCAGAGATCTGGGAGATAATAAATAACTATTTCAAACTTGTTCAGAAAAACGGTTACTACGACTATAAGCGTCGCCAGCAATCAAAATATTGGATGTACGAAACCATTAATGAAACCCTCAAGAGTGAGTTCTATGACAATCCTAAATTAGAAAAAGCCATTCAGAAAACGGAGCGTCAAGTTCTTGCCGGTCAAGTAGATTCGTTTATGGCGGCAGAGGGGCTTATAGAACTTTTCCAAAAGGAGAGATAGATGCTCAGACTCATTTTTTCCACACTTTTAAGTGCAGCCGAAATAACGCTTTTAGTCGTTTTGCTAATGACGGTTGTTGAACTTTTGAATATCGGGAGTCGTGGAAAAATTATTGATTACATTAAGAAATCTCCTGTCAGACAAGTAATTATATCATCTTTATTAGGTGTAATTCCAGGATGCGCCGGCGGATTTGCATCAGTTTCACTATACACTCACGGAGTAATCTCAATCGGAGCCCTATGTTCTGCAATGATTTGCTCTTGTGGCGACGAAGCGTTTTTTCTATTAGCCACCGCCCCTTCTGAATATCTGAAAATCATACTCATACTATTCCCGATAAGTGTAGTGGCAGGTTTTGTTGTAAACCTGATTAGTAAAAAGACGGAGAGTTGTACAGAAGGATTATCTTTGCATACAGAAGATACTGAAGATTCGCAGCACCAACCACATAAAGTAAAACACTTTATAAAAGAACACTTTCTCCATCACATTGTCCGCTATCATCTTCTGTCTGTTTTCTTATGGACATTCTGTGCTTTGCTTGCTTGTAATATTCTATTGGAATACTGCAACTTAGAGAGCTTCATAGAGCAGAGGACAGGGTATAGATTCATAATTATTCTGATTGCAATTCTCATTGGTATGATTCCTCAATCCGGCCCGCATTTAATTTTCATAACCCTGGCACTCAATGGAATTGTTCCATTCTATGTAGTTGTGGTAAACCTAATAACTGCTCAAGGACATGTCTCTTTACCGCTTCTTTCACACAGCAAAAGAAGCTGGCTTGTAAGTAAACTGATTTGCGCTTCGGTTGCTCTTATTGTTGGAATAGTTTATCTGACAATACTTTAAAAAGAAAAGCCCTTGGGAAAAAGGGCTTTCTCACACATATTTATTAAATTCTGGTCTTCTATTTCAAATCGTCACCGTTCATGGAGACAAAAAACTCCTCGTTTGTAGCTGTACGCTCTAAACGCTCCTTCATAAATACCATTGCTTCCACACTGTTCATATCTGAAAGATAATTCCTCAGGTGCCAAGTTCTTCTGAGCGTTTGCGCATCTATCAAAAGATCATCTCTGCGGGTAGAACTCAAAGTTACATCTACAGCTGGGAATACACGCTTGTTAGATAGTTTCCTGTCGAGCTGAAGCTCCATATTACCTGTTCCCTTAAACTCCTCAAATATAACCTCATCCATCTTAGAACCGGTTTCGGTTAAGGCAGTGGCAATAATTGTCAATGAACCGCCATTTTCAACATTGCGGGCAGAACCGAAGAATCTTTTTGGTTTATGAAGGGCATTTGCATCTACACCACCGCTAAGTACTTTACCACTTGCCGGTTGAACAGTATTAAATGCACGTGCAAGACGAGTTATAGAGTCTAAAAGAATAACCACATCGTGACCACACTCAACTAATCTTTTAGCTTTTTCCAGAACAATTGTAGAGACTTTTACATGATGCTCCGCCGGCTCATCAAATGTTGAGGCAACTACCTCTGCTTTAACGCTTCTTGCCATATCTGTAACCTCTTCCGGTCTCTCGTCTATAAGTAAAACTATAAGATAGACCTCTGGGTGATTGTCTGCAATTGCATTGGCTATCTCTTTGAGTAATACCGTCTTACCTGTTTTTGGCTGAGCTACTATCAGTCCTCTCTGTCCTTTACCTATAGGTGCAAACATCTCTACCACTCTGCAAGAGAGGTTATTATGACCATTACCCAATAAGTTGAATTTTTCATCTGGGAATAAAGGAGTTAGAAAATCGAATGGCACCCTGTCTCTTATATACTCAGGTGTTCTTCCATTTATAGAGTCTATCTTAACTAATGGGAAATATTTATCCCCCTCTCTTGGCGGTTTAATCTCTCCAAATACAGTATCACCTGTCTTTAAACCAAAGAACTTAACTTGAGAACCTGATACATAAATATCATCTGGTGAGTTCAGATAATTGTAATCGCTCGAACGCAAAAATCCGTAACCATCCGGCATTATTTCCAAAACTCCACTTGCCTTTACAACCCCCTCAAACTCATATTTTTGCTGTGGTTCTTTTTTCTCCTGGATTGCCTGCTCAACCTTTTCTACCCTCTCTATAACATCCTCTGATTTAACGGCAACTTGCTTTTTATCCTCACCAGATGTCTCTTTCTCTTGTTTTTCAACCGGTTGCTCCATTTGCTTTGCAGCAGTTTTCTTTGGTCTGCCTCTGCGTGGCGCCGGTTTCAATTCATCATTCTGCTGCGCCTTACTCTGTTCCGGCTTACTCTGTTCCACATTCTGAACCGCAGTATGAATCTCAGATACACTTGTTTCTGTTTTCTGCTCTATAGGTAGTTGCTTCTCCTTTAATTGTTTTGTTTTACGCTCTGCAGAAACAACTTTTTGATCTACAGAAGTGGTCTTAGGCTCTGCAGAAGCAACTTTGCGCTCTGCAGAATCAATTGTCTGATCTACAGAAACAGCCTTTGGATCCCTATAAGAAGTTTTCTGATCAGATATAGAAGAATCTTGTTTATAGAATATCGGTTCTTCCTCGAACTTCATCTCAATAGGTTGTGACACTTGTTTTTTAACCTTTATATTCTTCTCATTTTCAGAATTTTGGACTGTTCTATCCATTTTTACAAGTGGCTCTGTCTCCCGATGCGCAACTGCTCCATCCTTTTTAACGCTGATAACGGCTTTAGGAGTGACCGAAATCCTCTCTCTTGGTTTCTTCTTTGGTTTTGGCTCTTTGCGGGTTGCCTCCTTAATAGCTTGTTTATCTAAAATTTCATAAACCAGTTTATCCTGAGGAATGCTCTTAGGACGTGAAATCTCCAAATCGGCAGCAATCTGCACCAACTCTTCTAAGCTCTTGGCTTTTAGTTCTATAATATCGTACATGAAATAAAAATTATATCTTTGATTATGCATCTTGGTCTTCAAAGAATATCGGACCTCTGCGATGCGATTGCAAATATATACATTTTTTCTATTAAAACAAAAAATAAAAACTCCCCATCACCTCTTAATATATAAGTTGTAATAGGGAGGTGTCACTCTATACCTTTTGACTTATTTAATGTTAGTCACGATATCCTCCAAGAATATAGTAAATTTCTCCAAACTCTTAAGATCCAACTTCTCACCGGGGGCATGCACACCTTTCAAGGTTGGACCAAATGAGATCATATCCATATCGGGAAATTTAAGTGAGAACAGACCACATTCCAAACCGGCAGGAGTTACCATAACTACCGCCTCCTTTCCGAAAAGTTTCTTATATGATTTCTTACAAATCTCTAAAACAGGCGATTGCAATTTAGGAATCCATCCGGGATACTCTCCCTCGTGAGTAACTTTAGCCCCTGCCAAAGCCCAACACGCCTCCATTTGCTGGGCCATCCATCTACGCTCACTCACAACTGCGCTTCTCTGGCTGGAACCAATTACTATCTTGTTTCCTGGCCGCATCTTTATTGAGGCAAAATTTGTAGAGATCTCAACAAGACCTTTGATTGTATCTGAAAGTTTATAGAAACCATGTGGAGATGCCACACCTGCATATATCAAAGAGGCAGCTGTATTTTGGTCAATGGCCCTCTTATTGCATTTAGTTTCAACAAGTTCCATTTGAACATCAGGGTCGGGAATTGCAAACTCGCTTTTAACCTGAGTATAAACTTCTTTGAAAATTCTCTTGACAGAAGAGAGGGCGCTTGGAGCAAATCCGATAATTGCATACGCATCGCGAGGAATAGCATTTCGCTTATTGCCGCCATCTATCTCATAAAGTTCAATGGCATGCTTATCTAATATCTTATATAAGACTCTCATTAACTGTTGGTTAGCATTCACACGATTCTTATTGATATCATCGCCGCTATGGCCTCCTAAACTGCCGAAAACTCTAATCTTATACTTCAAAAATGTAGGTGTCTGAGGCACTAACGAATATTTAAATGTAGCTGTAGTGTCTATGCCGCCTGAACAGCCGATGCAAAGTTCCCCTTCATCTTCCGAATCGAGATTAATGAGTATTCTTCCTGTAACAAAGTTAGGGTCAAGGTTTTCTGCTCCATCAAGACCTGTCTCTTCTGAAACTGTAAAGAGCGCTTCAATCTTGCCTGTTTTAAGTTTAGGATCTATCAGAACTGCCAATTGAGCCGCCATACCAATTCCACAGTCTGCTCCTAAAGTGGTCTCTTTGGCTATCAACCAGCCATCCTCCTCAACATATTTGATAGGGTCCTTGCTGAAATCGTGTTTAACTCCCGGAAGTTTTTCACATACCATATCGGAATGGCTTTGCAGAATAATTGTCGGAGTTTTCTCCTTGCCTTTGTCTGCCGGCTTTGTGATGAGCACATTTCCGATTTTATCACGTTTTGCTTTGAGATTATGCTTTTTCGCAAAATCCAATAACCATTTGATTATCTTCTCCTCGTGACCACTCTCCCTTGGAATAGTGGTTATCTGCTTGAAGATATCAAGAATATCTTTGCTATTCATTTCTAATTATGTAATTTGAGAGATTTCTCTAATTCCTGAACATAGTGCTTAACACTCTTGTCTGTTTCCATAAGATCTTGAACTGTAGAACATGCGTGAAGTACAGTAGCATGATCTTTCCCCCCCATCTGAGTTCCAATTGAAGCAAGAGAGGCCTGAGTCAAGTTTCTTACCAAATACATAGCAATTTGACGCGCCTGCACAATTTCTCTTTTTCTTGTTTTAGAAACTATCTGATCCTGAGAGATTTTAAAGTAGTCACAAACCGTATCGCGAATTTTATCAAATGTCAGTTCATTGCTGTGACTACTAACTATCCTCTCTGTAACTCTGCGTGCCAGATCTATTGTTATATCTTCCTTATTAAGAGTAGAATGTGCAAGAAGCGATATTAGTGTTCCTTCAAGCTCCCTCACATTTCCTCTCACTGTATTGGCAAGGAATTCAAGGATTTCATCAGAAAGTGTTATTCCCTCCTGCTGACTCTTGGCCTTGAATATTTTAAGACGAGTTTCATAATCCGGCATAAGAAGTTCTGCAGAGAGCCCCCATTTGAAACGGGAGAGAAGACGACTCTCCAAACCCTGCAAAGAGCTTGGCGCACAATCAGATGTGAGAATCAGCTGATGCCCCGATGTATGAAGATAATTAAATACATGGAAGAAAGCGTTCTGAGTCCCGTCACTTCCTACAAGTTCCTGAATATCATCTACTATAAGGACATCTATCATCTCATAGAAATGTAGGAAGTCTGTAATTCTGTTCTTGTTTGTATATCTGTCTTTATAGAAAGATGCATCTACATACTGGCTCTTGAAAGTTCTGGCACTCACATAGAGGACAACTTTATCGGGATAATCTTCTTTTATTTTCATCCCGATAGCTTGTGCCAAATGGGTTTTACCTAAACCGCTGCCACCATAGATAAAGAGAGGGTTGAAAGGGTTGTTCCCAGGTGCCTTTGAGACATTCTCACCGGCAGTTCTTGCAAGCCGATTGCAGACACCCTCAACAAAATTATCAAAAGTATATTTAGGATTTAATTGAGTATCTATCTTTAACTTTCTCAGACCCGGCAGAACAAAAGGGTTCATCAGGTCGTTCTCATCCGGAGGAAATTGAACAGCAGGATTATCCGGAACATAAGTGTTTTGATGTGAGTAATTAACATTGAAGCCGGGGACAACTTTAACCATATAGTTCAATTTTACCCTCTCTCCAATGACACGTTTTAATGTAGCTCTAAGAATATCAAAAAGAGAATCTTCCAACTGACGCATGTGAGCATCTGACGGCACTTCTATCGTAAGCACATCATCCTCAAGCGATACAGACTTAGTCGTTGCAAACCAAGCATCGTAAATAGCGGAATCTACATTATTTTTTATAATTCTTAAACACTCGCTCCAAACCTGAATGTGGTCCTTGTTCAACATATTTTTAATTCTCCCAGAAGTTTAGTTAGGTTTTGTTCAATCGGGAAAACAAAAATGGTTAAAAAAAAGTTATAAAAAAAATGGAAATCCTATTGTTTTTTTGAAAAAAATTATAAGTGTCTTTGTTTCAGAACTTAAAAATTAACAACTTTTTAAATTACTGTATTTCAGTATATTATGAACAAAAGGCGCCTTGTAGCGCGCTCTGTGGCAACATTTTTTTTAACAATCATTGTTAGTTACCTTACAATCTGCCCATCGCGTATAGATATCACAAAAGCCCCTTTAAATTTTCTCCTAACCCTCTCCAAGTCCTTTACAGCCGCCTCTCGAGTGGAATATTTACCTAAATAGTATTTGTACAATCTTCCCTCCTGTACAAATTGTGCCCCGCTCTCCCCCTTCAAATCGGGAGCATTTCTCTTCAACTGCTTTCCAACACTAAGTATTTGTATGTGGTAAGTAACCTCAGCTACCTCTTTTATCTCTTCTTTCACATTCTCTTTGATATTCTCTTTCACGTTCTCCTTCACATTCTCCTTTATTTCACTTTTCACCTCTGCTTTCACATCTTCCTTTATCTCCTCTTTCACCTCCTCCTGTACATCCTCTTTCATCTCCTCTTTATCATCCTCTTTCATCTCCTCTTTTGACCCATTATCCTCCAAATCTTGCTTGTAAAGGAGAAACGCATCATACAACCTTCTTGCCATCTTATCCTGCCCGTTTTCGCTTGTAAGTGTCTTTAAATCATCTGGATTAGAGATAAAACCCAACTCTGTCAAAACAGATGGCATTGTTGTATTTTTCAAAACAAGAAAACCTGCCTGTTTCACCCCCCTGTTATATTTTATGGGACCTAAATGAAACTGCTCCTGAATAAGTTGGGCAAATTTTATACTCTGCTCAGAATAAGCGTTTTGCAAAAGGGAAAATATTATGTAAGATTCGGGCGAATCGGGATTAAAACCCTCATATTTAGTAGTATAGTCATCCTCCATCAAGATAACTGAGTTCTCCCTTTTAGAGAGTTCAAAATTGCTGCTGCTCACATGATTACCCATAGTAAATGTCTCTGTACCATGAGCCGCCGAAGTTCCTGCAGTGGAGTTTACATGAATAGAGAGAAAGAGATCTGCCTTGTTTTTATTCGCTATCTCAGCCCTTTGAGCCAAAGGAATGAAAACATCTGTTTTTCTGGTATATACAACTTTCACATCGGGATGATTCTTCTCTATCATATTGCCAAGTTTTTTGGCCACAGAGAGTACTATCGTCTTTTCGTTATATTTTTTGTCCCTACTGATACATCCATAATCCTTTCCACCATGACCGGGGTCTAAAACTATACATTTCAATTTAACAGAAACCCCCTCTTGCCCCATTAACTCATAAGAAAAAGAGAAGAGCAGAAGGAGGATTAGAAATAATTTATATTTAGTTGGTGCTTTCACAATAATTAATAAAATTTGTTAAATTTGTGCGTTTTGTACCTTATGGAACCTAATGGCACAAATTTAAGAAAAATAGCGATACAAAAGCATTATTGATGTTTTTTAAGATTAAAATAGCAAAATATACACCATATATATTGATTGGTTGCGTCTTTTTCCTGCAAGCATTCTCCTTTAAGACAGCTCAGACTTCAGGAGGAAATCTCTTTGCACGCGATACAATAGACACACTCAACAGCAAGCTCGGCAAAGACACCGTGTTAAACCTCAATTTACTCAGCGATACAGTATCTTACAGAGACTCAATTGCCGCAATCGATTCTGCCGAAGTGAGTTCACTTAAACAGCCGGTCTTCTCATCCGGAAAAGATTCCTCTGTAGAGATTCTTACTGATGGGAGAAGGATGCTGTACTATTACAAAGATGTTGAGGTAACGTATGGAAAGATATCCCTCAAGGCAGATTATATGGCCTATAATGTTCAGACAAAAACAGTCTTTGCAAAAGGACTTCCGGACTCCACAGGTGTAATACAGGGTAATCCGATTCTCAAAGATGGTGATACTGAGTACGAAATGGAGAGTGTATACTATAATTTCGATTCCGGAAAAGCCAAGATCAAGAATATGATAACTCAAGATGGAGATGGACGGATAAAGGGTAAGTATATAAAAAAGATGCCGGACAACTCCGTAAATATATCGAGAGGAAGATATACCACTTGCGATGCCGATGAACCACACTTCTATCTGCAAATGACTACTGCTAAAGTAATTAGCGAAGGGCCTATTCAAAAGACGGTTTTTGGTCCGGCGTATGTTGTCATAGAAGATGTGCCGACACCTTTCGCTCTCCCTTTCGGATTTGTTCCTAAAATAAGCAACAGAAGCGGAGGAGTTCTATTCCCTACATACGGAGAAGAATCGGCACGCGGTTTTTATCTCAGAGGATTAGGTTACTATTTTGTTTTTGGAGAACATTTTGATTTGGCAAGTACTGTAGATATCTATACAAGAGGTTCTTGGGCAACAAACCTAAATTCCCGTTACAGCAAACGATACAAATATTCGGGCAATTTAAGTGCGGTTTATTCTGTAGATATTACAGGAGAGAAAAGGCAGCCGGATTATGCCAAAGGGACAAATTTTGCAGTCAATTGGTCACACTCGCAAGACCCTAAAGCAAGACCCGGGACAACATTCAGAGCATCTGTTAACTTCTCTTCTCCATCAAACAGCAGGTATAACTCAACAACAATAACTCAAGCTCTTACAAATCAGATATCGTCATCGATAAGTTATGCAAAAACTTGGAACGGGAGACCTTTCTCTCTCTCCATCAATGCATTACACAGCCAGAACTCAAGAGACAGTTCTTATGCCATTACTCTGCCAAATCTCACTTTCACAGTAAATCGTCAGTACCCATTCCGCAGAAAAGAGCAAATAGGAAAACAAAAATTCTATGAGAACATATCGTTCGACTACTCAATGAATTTTGATAATAAAATCAATTTCAAAAGCAGCGAGTTCGGAAAAGAGGGATTTATGAAAAAGTTCAAAAATGGAATGAGACATAACTTCTCTATCGGACTCCCTACATTTACCCTATTTAAATACATACAGGGCTCACCAGGAGTGAGTTACGGAATGAATTGGTATTTCTCTCAAACAGATCAGTACTTCGATCAGAAAAGCCAGAAAGTAGTTCAGGAGAATACAAACCCATTCAGCACATTCGGAGTTACCCAGCAATACTCGTTCAACCTTGGACTCTCTACTCGTCTGTACGGATTGTTCAACTTTGGGAATAACTATAAAATTCAAGCTATCAGACATGTAATAACACCAACGGTCAGTTTCAGTTATATGCCGGAACTTGGAACAAGAGCAAATGGTTTCAGAGAGTTCAGTTATGTCGATATGAGCGGTGTATATCACTCAAGTGTATATAACAAATACAGCGGACAAGTCTTTAGTCCACCGGGCGGAGGGAGAAGCGCAAGTATGTCTTTCTCCTTCGGAAACACAGTAGAAGCAAAGATTAAATCTATGCAAGACACTACAGGAAAGGGTGTTAAAAAGGTTAAAGTAATTGATCAACTCAATATTGGAGGCTCATATAATTTCCTCGCCGATTCGCTTAGACTTTCAAACATATCGGTCTCAATGAGCACAAATATTTTAGGAAAGATGCAGGTTACTGCAAATATGCAATTAGATCCATACGCTATCGATTATCAAGGAAGAAAGTTTAATAAATTAAATATTGCCCAGGAAGGGGGATTGAACCTGTTTCGTTTGGTAAATGCAAGTATCTCTACCTCATATTCGTTCAGCGGTTCGGGTACAAGCAAATGGGGATCAAAATATACCCCTGAAGGGGGAATTGAGAGGGGAACAATGGCAAGAAAGGCTGGTACTAACGGTTCAAGCAGCGATGCCAGTATTTATCAACGAATATATTATCATCCCGTAACAGGAGAATATATCCCGGGAGGATGGGTGTATTATTACGACCCAAGTATGCCGTGGAGCATTAACCTCAGCTTTAATTACTCATTCTCAAGAACATATCAGTATTCGAACGAGCAGCTTCTGACAAAGAACACTCATCAGATGACATTAGGAATAAGCTCACAGATAAACCTTTATAAAGATTTCAGTTTGAGTCTCAATACCGGTTTGGATTTGACAAAACGGAAACTTACAACCACTCAGCTGACAGGACGATTCAGTCTCCACTGTTTCCAGATTGCATTCTCTTGGATTCCAAACGGAAAATGGGAGAGCTGGAGTTTCAGAATAAGCGCAAATGCCTCTTCTTTAGCAGATTTGCTGCAATACAAGAAGAACGCAAGTTTCTGGGATACCACATCGGGATATTACTAAAAAATAAAAAAGATGAAAAGAATGATAGTAGCACCATCTATATTGTCGGCAAATTTTCTTAATCTTGAGGCCGACTTGAAAATTGTAAACGAAAATGCCGACATTATTCATTTAGATATAATGGATGGAGTTTTTGTACCCAATTTGTCTTACGGAACTCCTGTAATTAAAGCAATTACAAAAGTGGCCAAACTACCCGTTGAAGCACATTTAATGGTTGTGGAACCTCAAAAATTTTATAAAACCTACAAAGAGTTGGGGATTAGTTCTATCAGCGTTCATTACGAAGCTTGTACCCATTTAGACAGAGACATTAATCTCATAAAAGAGTTAGAGATGAAAGCAGGGGTTGCAATTAATCCTCATACAGATGAGAGTGTCCTCAAGAATATTATCAGAGTTATCGATTACGTGGTCGTTATGAGCGTAAATCCGGGGTTCGGCGGACAATCGTATATACCATACTCAACAGAGAAAATTGAAAGAGTTAAAGAACTGATAGAGAAATACAATCCTGAATGCAAAATTGAGATTGACGGAGGTGTCTCTTTGGATAATATAGAGAGTATTGCTAAAGCGGGGGGAGATATAGTTGTGGCAGGTAATTCTGTCTTCGGTTCTAAAGATCCTGCTCAGACCATAAGAGAGTTACAAGGAATAAATCGTTGATAATCAATAACAATAATACCTATGATACAACACTGTTATACCATAGATATAAACCATTTTATAGTCTCCTTTTCGGATGCCATTTGGGAATATTTCTTAATTTTTGTGCTGATAATCGCAGCTCTCTATTTTACAATCAAAACCGGTGCTGTTCAATTCCGTCTCTTTCCACAAATGTGTAAAGGACTGGTAGAGAGAAGAAAAATCAAAGATGACAAACATCACAGCATCTCTGCCTTTCAAGCATTTGCGGTCTCTATTGCAACCAGAGTCGGTACCGGAAATCTGGCAGGAGTTGCCACTGCAATAGCCATGGGAGGTCCCGGAGCAGTTTTCTGGATGTGGCTCATTGCCCTGCTCGGCTCTGCAACTGCATTTGTGGAATCTACTCTGGCTCAGCTTTTTAAAGTACGCTCTAAACATTCCTTCATAGGCGGACCGGCATATTACATCAAGCACGGTCTGAACAATAAAACCCTTGCAATCATTTTTGCATTGGTAATGACACTCACATTTGGACTCACCTACAATTCCATACAGAGCAACACTATATGCGAGGCAATGAAAACAGCGTTCGGATTTGACAGAACTATCGTAGGAATCGGACTTTGCATTATCTCATTAATAGTTGTATTTGGTGGTATTCAGAGAATTGCCAAGGTGAGCAGCATCATCGTACCTATTATGGCTCTGGGCTATCTCATTCTTGCACTGTATGTTATATTGCATCATATAAATCTCATACCAGAAGTTTTATATCTTATCTTCAGCGATGCGTTCGGAACCGATAAAGTTTTTGCCGGAGGGGTTGGTGCTACCATGATGTGGGGGTTGAAAAGAGGTCTTTTCTCTAATGAAGCAGGAGAAGGAAGTGCTCCTCACGCTGCCGCTACAGCAACCACTACTCATCCTGTAAAACAGGGCTTGGTACAGGCACTTGGAGTCTTTACAGATACCCTCGTAGTTTGCTCTTGCACTGCATTTATCATTTTGCTCAGCGGGGCATATCAAAATGAGGGGTTGAATGGAATCTCTCTGACGCAAGCAGCTTTAAAACACGAAATTGGACAAATCGGAGTATATTTTCTGGCAATTGCTATCTTTTTATTTGCATATAGCAGCATTCTCGGAAACTTCTATTACGGTGAGTCTAACATAAGATTTATAACCAACAAAAAGATATATCTTCAGATTTTTAGGGTACTCTCCGGCGGAGTATTTGTATTATTTGGTGCTATTGCTTCTCTTACAACCGTTTGGAATCTTGGAGATATTTGTATGGCGATAATTACCACTATAAATCTCTATGCAATTTTCAGATTGGGCAAATATGCCTTCCGTTTGCTGAAAGATTATTCACGCCAAAAAAGAGAAGGAAAAGATCCTGTTTTCAACAGCAACACATTACCTGAAATTAAAGATAAAATAGAGTGCTGGGATTAGCAAGGCCGCCGAAGAGGTGAAATTGGATTAAAGTCGGGCAATAACAGTTTGACACGCCTTCACCTTATCCCCTTTTTTAACCAGTATCTGAGAATTGAGCGGAAGGAAAAAATCTACTCTGCTTCCGAATTTTATAAACCCAAGCTGCTCTCCCTTAACAGCTTGCGTCCCCTCCTTGGCATAGCATACAATTCTGCGGGCAACATAACCTGCAATCTGACGTACCAGAATTTTCTCCCCGCTCTCTTTCTGAATCACCACAGAAGTTCTCTCATTCTTGAAAGAAGATTTAGGGTGCCAGGCTACCAGATAATCTCCAGGATGATCTTTAAAATAAATAACCTTGCCGTCTGTAGGGTAATAGTTGATATGAACATTGAAAACACTCATAAAGACCGATACTTGGAGAGTCTTGCATTTCAGATATTCATCCTCTTCAACCTCCTTGATGATCACAACCTTACCATCTGCAGAGGAGAGAATATCATTCGATTCAGAGAAAGCTGTATCGCGATGCGGATCTCTGAAAAAATAAAAAACAAAGCAAAGAAGTACCAATAGTGCGACGCAAAGCACTGCAGTATAAATATTTATACCAAAAATCCAAAAGAGTACCAAAGCAAATATGGCAAAAGAAATTGCCGCAACAACAATACTTCGCTTTCCTTCTTTGTGTATAGTAATCATAAAAGTTATACAAGCTTAAATAAAATATAATATAGAGCTATAAACACTGCAGCTGTTGGCATTGCAACCAACATACTGTCGAATCTGTCTAAAAATCCCCCGTGCCCCGGCATAATAATTCCTGAATCCTTTACCCCTGCCCCCCTTTTAATCATGCTCTCTAAAAGATCTCCCACAATAGCAGAACAATAAAAGATAAAGGCAAAAACTAAAGATACGATAATAACCCTCCATGAGTCAGATATACCAAAAGAGCCGAACACATTAAACCAACCAAGACGAAGAAGAATCAATGTTGCAATGAGTGCGAATAAAACACCCCCAAATACTCCCTCCCACGACTTATTAGGAGAAATCTTAGGGGCAAGCCGATGTCCGTGCGGTTCTCTTCCCAAAAGAGAACCTATGCAGTAAGCTCCCACATCCCCTGCCCAAATAATTATAAATAGGGAGAGGAGAAATTGAGACCCTTCCGATTTGTCATAAGAGCAAAAAAATGGTAAGATATAAAACGCCGGCAAGATGAATAATGAAAAAACAACATCTTTCATACTCTTCTTCTTTCCCTGTAAAAGCTTGATTATCAAATAAAGAGAGAGAATAGAAATAATCAGGACAAAAAGGAGAATACCAATGGTTATATAAATAGGAGTAATTGGTATTGAACAAATATCATTATTAGACGCTCCCCAATTTTCAGAGAAAAACACAGTGAGGGCAAAATTTGCAAACAGCAGGGTGAAAAGTATTAACAGAACATATCTCACCCAAAAATCCTTAACACCTCTTAACTTATAAAACTCCCAAAGAGAGCCTGCAAGAATCAGTGAAAAAAGAGTTACAAAAAGTATGGGCGAATACAAGATGGCGACAACCATCAGAGCAATAAACAATATACCACTTAAAGTTCTGATTATTACCTCTTTAATTCGTTTATTCATCTTATATCTGTTCTTTTAAATTTATATCATGATCCCCTTCCGCCCCCTCTGCTTTTGGACGCTCACCAAATATTCTCTCCAAATCCTCAGCAAAAATCACCTCTTTTTCAAGGAGTAAATTTGCTAATTCCGTAAAACCATCCTTGTGAGCCAACAGAACTTCTTTAGCCATATCATGTGCCTTATCTATAAGCACTTTTACCTCTTTATCCAAAAGTTCTGCAGTCTTCTCACTAAATGGTTTTGTAAGATTGTACCCATCTTCTTGGAAGTTATAATAAGATATGTTTCCAACTTGGTCACTCATTCCGTAGTATGCCACCATAGCATACGCCTGTTTTGTAAGACGCTCCAAATCGTTCAACGCACCAGATGAAATCTTCTGATTTACAATCTCTTCAGCCACCCGTCCGCCAATCAGAGAAGCCATCTCGTCCATCATCTGCTCCTTTGTCATAATTTGTCTCTCTTCAGGAACATACCAAGCCGCACCAAGAGCTTTTCCTCTCGGAATTATAGTAACTTTTAACAGAGGATTTGCATAAGGCAAGAACCAACTCACGGTTGCATGTCCCGCCTCATGGAATGCTATTGTTTTCTTTTCTGAAGGGGCAATAATCTTGTTCTTCTTCTCCAAACCACCGATTATTCTATCAATAGCATCTAAAAAGTCCTGTTTATCAACATGTTTCTTATCGTGACGGGCTGCAATAAGTGCCGCCTCGTTACAAACATTG
>CADBRQ010000080.1 GCA_902797115.1 uncultured Bacteroidia bacterium | reverse complement strand
GCCTCCTTTAAATCTGTCTTATCTATATTTGGAGTAGAGACCTCTAACTCATAAAAAGTACCATCATCATTCTGAAATATATATGTTAGAACTCTCGCCGGTTCAAATTCTCTCTTTTCCTCAATATAGACATCAATATCTTTATAACGTACATGCTGATGTTCAGCGGCATATTGCGGAGTAATTTCTCTAATGAAATATTGATTGTTGCTGCCGGTAGATTCTGTTGGTAGAGGTTCGTTTCTCACAGAACGCACAACAATCATCTCTGCATAATCTTCCAAGGTGTCGTCGGTCTCGTCATTAACCTCGTTGATTATAGCATAATAAAAAAGAAACGACCATAATAAGAGAATTAAAATGGTAAGCAAAGAAATTCGTATGGTTATAACATTGTAAAGTCTCATGCTGCAACTAATTTATATCCGAAACCATAAATAGTTTTTATCTCGATATTGGCACCAGCCCCTTTTAATTTTTTGCGGAGATTTTTCATGTGTGCATAAACAAAATCAAAATTATCGGACTGGTCTATAAAATCTCCCCAAACGCTCTCTGCCAATGTTTGCTTCTCCACAACGCGTCCTTCTCTGTTTATGAGGAAGAGTAATATATCGTACTCTTTTCTACTTAAATCCAATAAATCTTTTCCAACGACAACACTATGTGATGCGGTATCTATGGAGACATTTTCAAAATTAACAATACTGTTTCCTGCCCAGTTTACCCTCCGTATCAAACTGTTTATACGAGCGTGCAACTCTGAAAAATGGAATGGTTTCGGAAGATAATCATCTGCTCCAAGTTGCAACCCCCTCACCTTATCTTCAATAGAATCTTTGGCAGAGAGAATTATAACATTCAGTCGCACACCCTTATCAGCGGCCTCTTTCAATAAATCTAATCCATTTCCATCGGGAAGCATAATGTCTAAAAGAATGCAATCGTACTGATAAACAAATATTTTTGAATATGCCGAAGAGTAGTTGTTAGCAGTCTCAACAACATATCTCTCAGACTCCAAGAACTTAACAATAAGCTCTCTCAAATCTTTATTGTCTTCTATTACAAGTATTTTCACTCTGTTTTTGTTTTTAGAATAGGTTTAATAATTATACTGAGCAACATTAGTAATAAAATAGCAGAGCAAATAAGAGAAATCTTAGCCCCCTTAACAATGCTTTCGGGGAGATAGTAAAATTCTATTTCTCCCTCTCCGGCAGGAATATACAACCCTCGTAAAATATAATTTGCTCTAATGATATTCAACTCCTTGTCAATAACTTTTTCTCCATTGAGAGTTCCGGTAAATTTAGCGCTCCAGCCAGGAGAATAGTACACCTCACTAAACAGCGCCATTTTTTGGCTCTGCGATACGTATTTGTATTTCAATCTGTTAGGAGCGTATGAAGTGAGTTGAATTTGAGCGTGTTCATCGGATTCTTCTTTACCAACCAGGGTAATATCTTCTGTAACGACGGCTGTAGCTGCCGGTTCTATCTCTGCTAAAAGAGAAATCTCTTCGTTAGCTCCATTTGTTATTACAATGTTGTCAACAAACCAACAATTGCCTAAAGCTCTTTTATTTACAAGAGGTTGTTGATCTGCTCCCAAAATAATATATTTGGTGTTGAGCATATTTAAAACCTTATAATTTCCAAGAGCTTCGTTTGCCTCCTCTATAGTGGCAGCACCGCTGTTATTTAAATCTTTTATCAAAGAATTTGCCTCGGGCGATATGTTTCTCTCAATAAGGTCTTGATATCGTTGAAGTTTTGCAGGCGAGTAGCCACCAACGGTTTTGTGATAAAAACTTGGATAGGCATTGTTAAAAGGATCTGAACTTAAATCCAATACCCTGTAACTCAAGCTATTGTCCGTGGTTAATATATAATCATCAACAGCCCGTTTCTTTAAAGGCGCCTCAAATTCAAAATCTGAAACAAAATGTGAACTGTTTAAATATCTCTTGTCTATTCCCCATAAATCTATTAGAACCAATAAGATAAGAACAATGTAAACATGGCTGCTCTTTATCTTTTTTCTAAAACCAAACCATATTGTTCCCCCGGCAAGAAGGATAAATATTAAAGAGCGGAGAGCATCTGAAGAGAGAAGTTTTGAACGGTCTATTGCAAGAGAATTTGCAATCTCCTTTGGAAGCATAGAATCGCTTGCTCCGTTGAAATTTCCTGCAATTGAAGGGATTACCGCGCATATAAGACAAAATCCACCGGTAATTATTGTTGCCCAAATCAACCCCTTTTTGTGAGCATCTAATATGGCAGAGTTCTTTTCCTTCTCTTTAAAGAGCTCATTTACAGCAAGTACAG
>CADBRQ010000079.1 GCA_902797115.1 uncultured Bacteroidia bacterium | reverse complement strand
CGCCAATCGTAAAATGGTGTGGTACTGAGGAATGTATGTATTTGTTCAAACATGGTAGAGAGTACAAACTTGTTGTTCAGGGTATTCTATGTTAGCTCAGCGTTAATCCCTGCTTTCAAATTCAAGATAAGGTTCTATTCAAAACTGTTACAAAGATATAGCATTTAATCCAAAAGAGAGATCGTTTATTTAAAATGCGATGTTAATTTGTCAAAAAGCGAAGTTAATTTGTCAAAAAGCGAAGTTAATTTATCGGAAAACGATGTTATTTAAGTATGACAAATTGACCTATATTAGTAAGTGGCAAGTAAATTGAGTATCTTTGCCAAACTCAAATAAAGATTCTAACAAGTATGGATAAAGTTAAAAACAATAATAGCTCTGCAAATAAAGAGCTTTACAATGAACTTGAAGAAGAGATAGAGAGATTGCATGAGCAACAAGATGCGGCTGAAGAGGGTAATAATGTTAAGGCAGAGGAGATTAATGATGTTGAGGCAGCTGCCGAAAAGGAGCCGGAAGCCGATGCCGAAAAAGAGAGCAAAGATCCCATCGCCGAGCTAGAAGAGAAGTTGGCAAAAAGCAAAGATGACTATGTAAGATTGGCGGCAGAATTTGACAATTACAGAAGAAGGTGCTCAAAAGAGAAGTTGGAATTGATAACAACTGCAGCTGAAGGAGTTATAAAGGCGTTGCTCCCTATTGTAGATGATTTTGAAAGGGCGTTGCAGGCACTTGAGGGGAGTGAAGATGCCAAAGCTGCAAAAGAGGGGACTCAACTTATCTACAAAAAACTCATCGATATGTTAAAATCTCAAGGCGTTTCAGAAATAGAAGCAATTGGTTTAGAGTTAGATACAGATGTTCATGAGGCAATTGCTCAAATACCTGCTCCCGATAAAAAACATAGAGGAAAGATAATTGATGTCACCCAAAAGGGGTATAAACTTGGAGAAAAGGTGATAAGGCACGCCAAAGTTGTGGTTGGTGCTTAATATTATGACTATTATCGATTATAGTTTAAGAGTTTAAGTGTGACGACTAATTAAGGGATAAAATGGCAGAAAAAAGAGATTACTACGAAGTGCTGGGCGTCGAAAGAAACGCATCGGCAGATGATATAAAAAAGGCGTATCGTAAGCTTGCTCTTAAATATCATCCCGATAGGAATCCCGGAGACAAGGATGCAGAGGAGAAATTTAAGGAAGCGGCTGAGGCATACGGAGTCCTTTCAGATGAGAACAAACGGGCTCGTTATGACCAGTTTGGTTTTTCCGGTGTTGACGGAGCTTCAGGGTTTGGTGGAGCCGGCGGATTCTCTATGGAAGATATCTTTGAACAGTTCGGTGACATTTTCGGCGGTCACTTTGGCGGAGGAGGTTTTGGCGATATCTTTGGCGCATTTGGTAGAGGAGGACGCGGTGGTTCACGTAGCAGAGTGGAGCGCGGAAGCGACTTGAGAGTTAAAGTTAAACTCTCGTTAGAAGAAATAGTTAAAGGTTGTGAAAAGAAGTTTAAAATACCAACTCTTACCACTTGTCCCGAATGTGGAGGAAAAGGGGCTTTAAATGCGTCGGATATAAAGAGTTGTCCAAACTGTAATGGCAACGGCTTTGAGATTAGGACCGTAAATTCGGTCTTTGGTCAGATGCAGACTCAGACAACTTGTTCTCGTTGCGGTGGAAAAGGGAAAGTAATTGTTAATCCGTGCAAAAAATGTAATGGCAGCGGATTGGAGAAAACAACGCAGGAGGTTAATATAAAAATACCTGCAGGGGCTGTAGATCAGACAGTTATAAGAGTTCCTGGTAAAGGTAATGCTGCTCCTAATGGTGGTATTTCTGGAGATTTGTTGGTTGTTATAGAAGAGATTGAGCATAAGGAGTTTGAAAGAGATGATCACGATCTGATTTATCCTCTCTTTATTAGTATTGCCGATGCGATAGAGGGGTGTGAGAGTGAGATTCCTGCAATTGACGGAACTCTGAAAATTAAGATCCCTTCTGGAACTCAAAGTGGTAAAGTGTTAAGACTCAGAGGAAAAGGAATTCCCGATATAAATGGTTATGGCAGAGGAGACCT
>CADBRQ010000078.1 GCA_902797115.1 uncultured Bacteroidia bacterium | reverse complement strand
TAGCATAGAAGATTTTAAAACAAAGTACAAAGAGATACAATTCAAAGTCAAACATGAAAACGAAAAAATATGCTATTCGTATTATGACACAATTAATCAATACTCGTGTATATATATATTTAAGAATGGTCGTCTATGTCGAATTGAATTTGGTTATGTATGGTAGTATATTGTGTTACTACCAAAATGTTTGTCACCTCAGCAATGCGTTCAGGTATTACTCACCTCAGAAAGGAGCCAAGCCGCTCTATGGCGGTAATATTTCGGAATTGGTTCAAAGGCATGCCAAGAGTGATGGCGAAGGGTCCTATACGGGCTTGTACAATTTGCAGAATTATTTGTTCAGTTATGACGGTTTTGGACGTTTGACGGAGAGCAAATATCTTGTTTCAAACAGTTTGGTTGATGTGGTAAAATATACGGAGAAAGATATTACGTACGATAGTAATGGCAATGTTCTTTCTCTTAGGCGCTTTGGAACCGATGAGATCAATCCTAAAGACAATTTCACTTACACCTACAATGGAGATAAGATAGCCATGCTTTCAGGTATAAGCGATTACAACACGGCATTGACAAGCACTAATGGCAATACAACAAACAATTATGTCAGTTTTTCTTATGATGCCAACGGCAACACTGTCTATGATGGTTTGAAAAACATCTCGCTGGAGTACACTCAACTCAACACTTTATCCAAGATAACAACCGTAAACAATACAACCCAGTCCCGTTACTCGTTCTTTGCCGATGGTGCCAAGTATGAGGTGCGAGAGAGCCTTAATAAATGGAATCTCTTATGTAAGTGGCTATGATTTGCAAAGCACCAATTAAAAAATAGTATATTATGAAAAGAATATTTTGTATCATGTTAATTGTATTTTCATACCTTCCTTTAAAAGCACAGCAGGAAAACCAATTAAATAATATTATAATATCAAGTTTGAGATCGTATATTTCTTGGAATAATAGTTTAAGGGATCGTTTAGATTTAAGCAGTTTAAATTGTTATTATCTTTGTAAAGACGGGCTTCCGCTTTCGTTCCCTTATGATAGTTTAGAAAATATTGTATATGGTAGTTTAGAAAATATAGAAGGGCTAACAAGTATGTACAAGAGAAAATTAAATGAAGGTATCGGATTTCTATTTGTCAATATCAATCTTACTGGCGCCAATTTAACCATAACCGTTTCAGGCAAGGATGTAAAACGCATAAAGAAGAGACAACTACATATTGCGATAGTTGACTGGGGACAATATACCTACGAATATTCCTGTGAAACACGAGAATGGGAATTAAAACAAGTCAAATATGGTGAATTGTAATACGATTATTAGAAAGATCAGAGACTATCTTGTATATCAAATTTTACAGCAGAACGACTATTATCCATTTGGTTTGCGTACCGACAGCGGACGACTTTATAAAAATAACGGAGAGTCTGTAAGCATCCCCAATTTAAATTCCAGTAGAAAATTTTGCAGATATTAAGAAAAATACTATTTTTGCACTCCAAATTTTAGAGAAGGTAGATAAGCTCGTTTAAGAGACTCTTGAGAAGGGTCCGCTTACTATCAAAAACAATAAATGTTTTTAAATTATGTACGCAATCGTAGATATTGCAGGTCAACAATTTAAAGTAGAGGCAGGTAAAAAGATTTATGTTCACCGCCTTGCAGATGAGGTAGGTTCCTCAGTAACCTTTGATAAAGTTTTGTTGACAGACAATGATGGGGCAGTTAAAGTAGGGACCCCATACGTAGATGGTGCAAGCGTAAAAGCTAAAGTGCTTGAGCACCTTAAAGGAAATAAGGTTATCGTTTTCAAGAAGATCCGCAGAAAAGGATTTGACAAGAAAAATGGTCACCGTCAGTGTTTAACCCAGATTGAGATTGAATCAATTGCTTAAAGAGTTTAGTTATGGCACACAAAAAAGGTGTCGGTAGTTCAAAGAACGGCCGTGAATCACAAAGTAAAAGGTTAGGTCTTAAGATTTTTGGCGGCGAGAGCTGCAAAGCAGGTAACATTATCGTTCGTCAGAGGGGTACACAACACTATCCTGGAGCTAATGTAGGAATGGGTAAAGATCATACTCTTTATGCATTGAGTTCGGGAGTTGTTAAATTCCAAGTTAAGGCTAAAGGCAGATCTTACGTTTCGGTTATCCCATTTGAGACAACTCAAAACTAAGGATACCATTCGTTGTAAAAGTTAAAAAGGCGTCCCGATTTGTTCTCGGACGCTTTTTTATTTCTATATTTGCACACCGATAAATAAAGATCATAGGAAAAAAAGTTACAATATATGCTTACACTAAAACTTTTGAGGGAACAACCTCAGTTTGTTATAGAGAGATTGGCAGTAAAAAATTTTGATGCCAAAGAGATAGTTGAGAAGATTTTAAAAATAGATCAAGAACGTCGTGCAACTCAAGCGACTTTGGATGAGAATTTTGCTTTGCAGAACAAAGCTGCAAAAAGCATAGGGGCGTTAATGAAAGAGGGGAAGAAAAAAGAGGCAGAGGAAGCAAAGAAAAAAGTTGCGGAGCTTAAAAACGTATCGGGAGAATTGAGCATAAAATTGGAAGAGTTGAATGCCAAGCAGTTAGAAGAGTTGGTGCTTCTTCCTAATCTCCCTTGCAAAGAAGTGCCTGAAGGTAAGAGTGCAGAAGATAACGTTGTTGTAAAAGAGGGAGGAGAAAGAAAAGTTCTTCCCGATAATGCAAAGCCACACTGGGAACTTGCTAAAGAGTTGGGTATTATAGATTTTGACCTTGGAGTAAAATTGACAGGTGCCGGTTTTCCTGTCTATATTGGCAAAGGTTCCAAGATGCAGAGAGCGCTAATCTCCTATTTCTTAGATCGTAACACCAAAGCCGGTTACACAGAGGTTCAACCTCCGCTGGTTGTAAATGAAGCTTCTGCTTTTGCCACAGGTCAATTGCCGGATAAGGGAGAGCAGATGTATTTTATAGGTTTGGATAATTTTTACCTAATACCAACAGCGGAAGTTCCTGTAACCAATATCTATAGAGATATGATTCTCTCTCCAAAAGAGTTTCCTATAAAAATGACTGCTTACACACAATGTTTCAGAAGAGAAGCGGGCTCATACGGGAAAGATGTGAGAGGACTCAATCGTCTTCATCAGTTTGACAAAGTAGAAATTGTTCAGATGACACTGCCAGAAGATTCATATAGAGCTTTGGATGAGATGGTTGCGCATGTTGAAGGGCTCGTGAAAGAGTTAGGTCTGCCCTACAGAATACTCAGATTATGCGGCGGGGATATGAGTTTTACTTCTGCAATTACATACGACTTTGAAGTCTATTCACAGGCACAAGGGCGTTGGTTGGAGGTGAGCAGCGTCTCAAATTTTGAAACATATCAGGCTAACCGCATGAAACTCAGATATAAAGACGAAGAGGGAAAGGTTCAGCATGCTCATACCCTCAACGGAAGTTCACTTGCCCTCCCAAGAATTCTAGCAGCAATATTAGAAGATAATCAGCTGAGCGACGGACGGATACGAGTTCCAGAATGCCTTCAGCCATTCACAGGTTTTGAGTTTATAGATTAATCTTTCTCTCAGCGATGCGTTCTTCCCAAGAGATTATTTTAGGAATAGACCCAGGAACCAGAATTCTCGGTTATGGGGTTATTTCTGTTTCTAAAGGTGTAAAGCTTTTAGATTTGGGAGTGGTTAATTTGAAAAAGGAGGGGAGCCATTTCCTTGTCCTTCAGAAAATTATCGCTGAGGTTTCTAAACTTATAAGGAGATATAAACCAACACTTATAGCAATTGAGGCACCTTTTTATGGAAAGAATCCTCAAGTTATGCTAAAACTTGGAAGGGCTCAAGGAGCTGCAATTTCTGCCGGACTGTTGAAGGATATTCCAATTTATGAATATGCTCCCAGGAGTGTTAAACTTGCTGTAGGGGGGAAGGGCTCTGCTACAAAAGAGCAGGTTGCGCAAATGGTTCAGCATATTCTTAATTTTAAATGTGAAGTTAAGTATCTCGATGCGACAGATGCCCTTGCAATTGCTCTTTGTCATTACCAAAGCGAAAAATCTCTCACCACCCTTGCTGCCAAAGAGGATAACAAGATTCGTATCGCGAAGATTAATAGCAAATTGACACGAAAAGGGGCTTCTCAAAGTCTTTCGATGGGGCGTAAAACTTTAAGTAGCATAAAAAGTTTAGGGCATAGCGGGAGTTGGGAAGAGTTTGTCAAATCGAATCCGGGAAGAACAATAAAAACAAAAAAAACTGCAAAATAACAGAGGAGTGGTTTTACTTTTTTCCTCTAAGGTAGTCTAACCACTGTACAATACGATTTTTTATGAAGAAGATAACCATTTTATTTGCCACATTCTTTGCCATATTCTGCTTGGCATTTTCTGCACAATCTTTTGCACAAACAACTCTAAAGGTCAGAGTTATAGATACTTTGACAAAAGAACCGATAGAGTTTGCAACATTTTCGATTAAATATATTGGTGAACAGACATCCAAACGTTATTCACTCACAGATTCAACGGGATTGGCGTTAATTAAAAATGCTGCTGTGGGAAGAGCAACCGTCTCTATTGAATGTGTTGGATATCAGTCATATAATGGTATTTTTGATGTTCACAGAGGAGAAAATGATATGGGCACTATAGCTCTCGATGGCAGAAATATGCTCAACGCAGTAACCGTGACTGCAGCCGGAAATCAGATGGTTGTTAAAAGAGATACCATTGAGTACAATGCCAACAGCTTTAAAACAAATGAGACCGATATGTTGGAGGAGTTGCTCAAGAAACTTCCGGGGGTAGAGATAGATTCAGACGGAACGATAACAGCCAATGGTAAGACAATTTCAAAAATTATGATAGATGGCAAAACCTTCTTCTTAGATGACCCGCAGCTTGCTTCAAAGAACTTGCCGGCAAAGATAGTTGAAAAGGTGAAAGTTGTTGAACGTAAGAGTGATGAGGCACGTTTTACCGGCATAGACGATGGTGAAGAGGAGACAGTATTAGATTTGAGCCTCAGACCTGGAATGGCAGATGGTTGGATTGGTAATATTGGTGGAGGATATGGTTCAAAGCATCGTTACGAGGGGGCGGCAATGGTAGGTCGTTTTACCAAAAACCTGCAAATCAGTTTCATAGGTAATGCTAATAATACCAATAACAGAGGTTTTAACGATATGGCAGGCTCTATCATGAGTGTCATGATGTCGTCCGGTGGCGGTGGAATGGGCAGAATGGGTGGCGGCGGAGGCGGTTTCGCTTTTACCGGTAATGGAATTACTGCCTCTAAAATGTTGGGTACCAACGTGAATTACCAAAGCAACGATAAGAAGTGGAAGGTGAATTCAAGTTATATGTTTTCTGCCACAAATAAACATGTAGAGGAGACAAAGAATACCACAACAATACTCTCTGAGACCATGAATCAGTTCAGTTGGAACGACGGTGGACAAAAGACAACTTCGCAAGGGCACAGATTCAATGCAGAAATAGAGTATAATCCAACAGATGCAACCTCGTTTATTTTCCGTCCGTACATCAGATTAGGAAGCGGAGACTTCCGCCAGACAGCAGATTTCTACACACATAGAGGTAGAGACGAGGCAAGTGCAGCTAACATCAACGACGGAACAAACAGCTCTTTTGGAGATAATAAATCTCAGCAAGTAGGAGGACGACTACTCTGGCGTCAGCGACTATGGAAGCCTGGTAGAACCCTAACTCTCAGACTTAATTATGCCTTTTCGAACAACACAGTAGATGGCTTCAACAATTCAGAAACAAACTACTATACAAATAATATCCTCACATCACAATCTATTATAGATCAAAAATATCAT
>CADBRQ010000077.1 GCA_902797115.1 uncultured Bacteroidia bacterium | reverse complement strand
TACCGACAGTGGACGACTTTATAAAAATGACAGAGAATCCAACCGCCTTAAGTTCAACGGCAAGGAACAGCAGAGCGGTCTCATTGGAATAAACTTTATCGACTACGGTGCCCGCTTCTATGCACCCACCCTCATCCGCTGGACCACACAAGACCCACTGGCAGAGAAGTATACATCCACAACGCCGTATAACTATTGTGTGGGGAATCCGATAAATTTGGTAGATGCTGATGGAAAAGAACCAGAATTGCCTTACGCAGGAACTGTTGCAGACTTTATAAGTCTGTTAAATAATAGTCCAAGAAAGGTAGGATATTTAAAAGGAAACAATGCTGCAGACTATTTGCAAACTTTAGGAAACACAGAATGGAGTTGGTCACAGTTTAGGCCTCTTCCAACACAAACTGGATATTTTAACAAAAAACGTGGGCGCTATATTTACACAGAAAAAGGTGGCTGGATAGATATGGCACATTTTATGTTTTATGCAGGTCGTGCTTACAAGCATAAACAAGATAAAGCAGCAGCTCTAGAACTAATTAAAAATTCAATGCTTATAGATATTCCTATATCCATAATAAAAACAGCATTTTCAGATCCTGTAGGTGAAGCATTACAAGAAGGATTCTTGCAAGAAAAGGCAGATTTGTTGTTTGCACCACACTCTGCATATAGTTACGAAGATTTGCCAAGTGATAAATTGGGCGCTATTTTTGGTGCAAAATATTTTGACGCTAACAGCGAAAAAAGCTTTGGAGAGCAACTTGCAGATTTCTTAAGAAGTTATGGAGCTGTACGCCCCGAAGACGCTCCTAATTATAAAGTGTTACCTGAAAGTGAAAATAAGAAACCGTCACGCGAGAACTATTCTACAACCCCCGTTTATACAAAAGAAAATCCATAAACGCAAAATTAATATTTATATATGCGCAAAGTGTTAATTATTATATTATCTGTATTTATACTAATAATTCTCTGTATCTTTTTTATGAGATACAGAGAAAACATGCAATATGAAGCAAAAGGACAAGAACTCATAAACAAGATTGAGTCTTTTCAACGTGTAAATAATAAACTGCCAGAAAATCTTGAGGATTTAGGAGAAGAAGAATCAATGTCTATTGGGCCGTATTATGAAAAAATCGATGAGCATAGATACAAAGTTTATTTTTGCATAGACTTTGACATTTATAAAACATATAATTCAGATACAAAGGAATGGACACAAGGTTACAGATAATGATGAATTTATCAAGCAGGTAAAAAGCAAACAACTTATTAAAGAGTATTTGGAATTGGATTAAAAAATAAAAGAAAACTAATATGCAGCGTTTAAAATATATTTTACTTTTTCTTCTGTTCGTTGTAATGGTATTTATTGGATACCTATATATTTCTGCACATTCTGAAAAAGAAAGAACATATTATTTCCCACAAATAGATGTATATATGAAAGTTTATAAGCCAATATTTAGAGATTATGGATATGTCATTTTCAGCAACGATAGTGTATTCTCTTTTTCAGAGGACAAAGATTTTATTCGCATATACAAATCAGAAGTGGGTCAGATTGATTTTGTCATCAATCCATTGAATGGCAAGAAAATTTATGTTGTTGACAGATGGAATAATGCAAAAATCAATCAAGTTAATTTTGATATAAGGAAAATCAATAGAGAAGATACTACTTTTTTTGAGCAAGAAGATATAGTAGGATTTCAGGCTCAAAGATTAAAATCGCAGTATTTTGAAATATTTATTGAAGATTATTTACAATCTGTATTTTACGTTGATTACAATATCAGTGAAAGTCCTATAAAAGCTGAATATATCAAATAAAAACTTTTAAAAAACAAAATACATAATAGACGCATCGGGATTACAGTTATTAATCTAAGACAAAAAAGATGATAAAGATCATAGATGATATAAAGAAAGGCATATAACGGATCCTCAGAAATTACCACGTACCCAATAAATGAAAACTGCATATTCTATAATTTTAATACTGTGCTTTTCACTCGTATGTAAAGCACAAGAAGCAAGAGAGAACATAGCTGACTCTATGGCAATGGTAAGCAGGGCCAAAGCAGATGCTGTATTGAAAATTTTTGATACAATACTGGCTCCCAAGATTTTGTATTCTTTAGAAGACAGGTATTATTACTTGATCATTGAAGATACTCCTTGTTACAAAGAATATTATGTTGCTTTAGATAATATAGGCGAGATAGATAAAATACGCCTTGTAAAAGCAAGAACAAAAACTAGGAAGCAACGGAAACAACAGGAGCAATACAGGAAATTACTATCAGAAGCGCAGCCTATCTTTGATTTAAGCAAGTACCATATGGAACTTATTACCAAAGTGCCTAATGCAAAAATGGTAGCAGGTAAGCCATCATATTTTGTAGTGAAAGATATTGATAGTAAAAGATATGGAGAATACAGCTTATCATCACTAACAGCACCATTGCCTATTAATGCAAGTCTTTGGCTATATTTGGTCAGAAAATTATTGGATGAAGTAGCAAGAGATAACAGTAGTGTGCCAAATCCAGAATTAACAAAATAAACACTTGATAACCAAATGCGAAATGAAAAAAGTAGGTAAAGAAAACTAATATGCAGCGTTTAAAATATATTTTACTTTTTCTTCTGTTCGTTGTAATGGTATTTATTGTATATGTGCCCCTCCCCAAAAATTGGACAGATTAAAAACTTTACAAAATTGATTAAATTTGCCTTGTTATGACAGTATTGGAAATTATACTTTTGATTGTTAGCCTCCTGATACTTATTGGGGCGGTAACTCTATTCATTTTGTTTGCTTCCCAAAAGAGGGCATTTATAAAATTTTTAAGTGATACACAGGCGCATCGCGATAAGTTGGATAATACACTTAAAGAGTACCATAAGGAGAATAAGGATGATTATGAAAGAGCACAAACTTCTCAGAGAGAGGAGATTAGTTCTAATATAAAAATCTTCAACGATTCGTTCAACAGCGGAGTAAAATTATTTTCGGAGAGTCAGAAAGCTCAGCTTGAAAGTTTGCAAAAGGTTCAGCAACAGCGTTTGGAGAGTATGGAGCAAACACAGAAAGAACGATTGGAGAGTATGCAGAAAATTCAGCAGCAACGGCTCGAGAGCATGGAAAAATCTCAAACAGAGAGTCTGAAGATGTTGGATAAATCTCAGGGAGAGATGATTAAGGCTACGGATGATAAGCTGGAAAATATACGTAAGACTGTGGAGGAAAAATTAGATAAAACCCTTTCAGACAGATTGGGAAAGAGTTTTGACAGCGTGAGCAAGCAACTTGAAGGGGTTCAGAAAGGGCTTGGCGAGATGAAAACCCTTGCAGAAGATGTAGGAGGGCTTAAGAAAGTACTCAGCAATGTGAAACTCAGAGGAGGAGTAGGGGAGGTGCAACTTCAAATGCTTTTGGAGCAATATCTTGCACCAAATCAGTATGAAGCAAATGTAAAATGCAAACCAAAGAGTGAAAATGTTGTGGAGTTTGCAATTAAATTCCCCGGAGCAGAGGGCAATACCGTTTGGCTTCCAATAGATTCCAAATTTCCTCAAGATAAGTATGAACAACTTGTAAATGCTTATGAAACAGGGGATAAATCTTTAGTTGAAAATGCAAGAAAGGAGTTCTCTGCCGCTATTCTTCTGAATGCTAAAACTATAAATGAGAAATATATAAATGTTCCATATACCACCCGCTTTGCAATAATGTTTCTCCCTTTTGAGGGTATTTATGCCGAGGCAGTCAGAGATGCAGAACTTTTAGAAAAACTCATGAACAAATACAACATTACCATAGCCGGACCAACTAATTTAGCTGCATTGTTGACAAGTTTTCAGCTTGGTTTTCAGACACTTGCAATTCAAAAAAGGGGAGACGAAGTGTGGAAAATACTCGGAAGTGTAAAGTCAGAATTTGCAAAATTTGAAGGGATGCTTCAGAAAGCAAAAGGTAAATTTGAGGGGGGGCTTAAAGATTTGGACACCGTACTGACAACAAGAACCAATATGGTAAACCGTTCTCTCAATAAAGTACAAGTGTTGGATGATAACAGCGAAAAGGAACCTCTTATTGAGTTACCTGTTCACTCCGACAGAGATTTGAATTCTAACGAGTAATGAGTATATTTGTGTGTTTATTGGAAATTTATTAAAACTTTTACGATATGATATTAGTAGCAGACAGCGGCTCAACAAAAGTTGATTGGGTTGCAATTAAAAAAGACGGAAGTGTTGTAAGTGTGAAAACTTCAGGTATCAATCCAGTGTTCATTACTAAGGAGAAGATTGTTAATATCTTGGAAATGAGTTTGGTACCTGTAATTGGAAATGAAGTGGAGAGAGTCTATTTCTATGGTGCAGGGGTAGTGTCAGACTCTGTCGGAGAAGATTTGGGAGCTGCTTTTAGGGATGTCTTTCCAAATGCACCTTGCAGTGCTGCTTCTGATATGTTGGCTGCTGCGCGTGCGCTTTGTGGTGATAAACCAGGTATAGCTTGTATCATGGGTACCGGTGCCAATTCTTGTTTCTATGACGGAGAGAAAATGACTGAGCATGTAAATGCGGGTGGTTTTATCCTCGGCGATGAGGCCAGCGGAGGTTATTTCGGAAAGCGTCTGGTTTCAGATTTTATTAAGGGATTGTTGCCAAAAGATTTAAATGATGAATTTATCAAACGTTACGATTTAGATTATCTCAAAATTGTAGATAAGGTGTACAAACAGCCTGTGCCAAGCCGTTTTCTGGCATCTTTCTCTTACTTTATAGAAGATTTCCGTAATACCGAGTATATGCAAAAGCTTCTCAAGAGCGGTTTTAGAGATTTTATCGAGAGGAATATTTACAGTTACAATTACAAAGAGCATTGCGTAAATATTGTTGGTTCCATTGCATACGTATTCCAGAAAGAATTGAAAGAGGTTGCACAGGAGTGCGGTGTTAAAATAGGCAATATTCTCAAGTCTCCTATCGATGGATTGGTAGAGTATCACAAAAAGCTATATATGGCTCAATAACAGAGTATTACTTAAACAAATTTGCTATGATAAAAAAAATAACAGAGCAATCTTCCAATTTTGCCAATTTAGATAAGATGACAACAAGGGAATTGTTGGAGGGGATGAATCAGGAAGATAAAAATGTACCATTGGCTGTTGAAAAATGTATTCCACAGATAGAACAATTTGTAGATAAGCTTGTTGAGCGGATGAAAGATGGAGGGAGATTGTTCTATTTAGGGGCAGGTACAAGTGGTCGCTTGGGTATATTGGATGCTTCTGAAATTCCCCCAACTTATGGCGCCCCTTACGATTGGGTGGTT
>CADBRQ010000076.1 GCA_902797115.1 uncultured Bacteroidia bacterium | reverse complement strand
CTATGGTGCAGGATGGTTAACTTTAAGTCATTATTTTGATATTAACACAACCTCCCCTACAGGTGAGAGAGATTATCCTGTTACAGCCGAGATGGCAGTGAGCGGTACAGTAAATTTAGAGCATATCCATAACATGGCACTAAAAGCAGGAAAGCATCCAAGTGGAATAGATAATTCAACAAAGGCCAATGCTATAGACCTTAGTATGTATGATTTAGAGGGCAATGATATATCTCAGACCACAGCCAACTGTTATGTTGTGAATGCTCCTGGGTGGTATAAGTTCCCAATGGTATATGGTAATGCCATTAAGAATGGAGCTACAAACACAAATGCCTTTGTTTCAAGTGCTTCCCAGGTAGCTGGAGATTATGAACCGACAACTGATGCTGTTTTAATGAACTTCGTAGACCATGACGGAGCAAACATCACTCAACCATGGGTAACAAATGCTCATAGTGGAGGTGCTTATTCAATCTCAAAGGCAGAGCTTGTATGGCAAGATGCTCAAAGCCTTGTAACAAATATTACAATTGGAAATAGCGGAAGCAATACCGATTATATCTATTTCTATGTAGATCAAAACACTATCCACCAAGGTAATGCTGTGATAGCTGCATACGTTGGTAGTACAGTAGCATGGAGTTGGCATATCTGGGTAACAGACGATGAGATGACACCTATTCCAGTCAAGAACTACCAAGAGGTTACTTATGATTTCCTCCCTGTAAATTTGGGGTGGTGTGCTGTATCAACAGGCCCTGGTTATTTTCCAAGGATGGCAGATATGAGGATAGTACAGACAATAGGTACAAAAACAGCTGATTGTGATATAATACAGAATGGGTATTCTGATAGTAAGAGAGGAAACTGTACATTCTATCAATGGGGAAGAAAAGACCCTATGCTTCCAGCAAGAAATTATCAAGGTGAGACAAATAAATATTGGTATAATCAAAATGGTCAGTCAAGTACAACTCAAAATATGTCACAGTTAAGTGATGCAGGCACTATAGGTGTTAACGCCATAAAAGCTTTTATTCAAAATCCTTTTACTATTAACACTTGGACAAGGATGGACGGTCGATACTATAACCTATGGTCCGCAAACGAAAACACTACTATTCCTAATGATAACATAGTAGTTAAGACTGTATATGATCCTTCCCCTATTGGTTACTCTGTGCCTGCCGGTAACGCTTTTACAGGTTTCACTACAACAGGACAAGATGCTTATAATTATGATGGAAAATCTGCTCATTTGTTCAATGTTGAAGGTGACTATGATCAGGCCTGGAACTTTAAAACAAATGTTGGCAACGGTACTATTTACTTCCGTGCCTGCGGTAGACGCGATTATACCACAGGTAAATTAAATTTAAACGGTTCGTACGCGGATTATTGGACTGCGCGCGCTGCCAATCAATACTATGGAAGTCAGTTGCTGTTTACTGCCTCCTCTATATTGGTATTAGATGTTACTAGTGCCACTCGCGCAAATGTATACAATGTCCGCCCTGTTTTAGAAAAATAGAAAACCGCTCCTGCTTCGCTTCAAATGAATTGCCTGCCTTTTAGGGCACAATTCATAAATGAAATGATAAAAGCAGAGGAGTTTGAAAGAAAAAGTGTGTTCTACACTTCATTTTGTTAATGTTATATGTGTTGGAAGGGTAACGGTTCTCGTTGCCCTTCTTTTTAATAATGAATAGATATACTCTGCATAATCTTCATGACCGTGCACAATATTAATAATCCATTTTGTGAAACAGGTATGGTACGCAAAATCTTTCATTAAGATTGTGTTCCAAAAATCTATAACTTTTAAAAATTTCAGATTCTTTTCAGATTTAATTTTCACTTTTGCGTTGTAGAAAAATTTAAAAACGAGAATAAATATGAAAAAAATTGTACTGATTTTTGTGCTGATGTTTGGTTTGTCTAATCTCTATGCCGGACATGACAAGCCAATAACATTTGACAAGCTTCCTGCTGTGTCTCAGCAATTTATAAAGAAATATTTTCCAAATCACAAAATAGCATTGGCAAAAAAAGAGGTGGAATTATTGGGTATAAGTTATGATGTTATTTTTACAAATGGAGACAGAGTTGAGTTTAAAAAAGATGGAAGTTGGAAAGAGATTAAATGTAACGATTTTGCCGTTCCGGATTCTTTGATTCCTCAAAAAATACTCTCCTTTGTTCAAAAAAGATACCCCAATGTATCTATAATGGAGATTGAAATCAAAAATAGGTACTACGAAGTCTCTCTTTCCAATAAAATTGAGTTAAAATTCAATAAAAAATTTGTTCTTATAGATATAGATGATTAAGAGAGTTAGGCAGTTACTTAAGATCGTATCGACGAAAAATAATAACAATAAAATTAAAAATAAAATATTAGAAAAGTTATGAAAACAAGATTATTAATTTTAGCAATTGCTCTCTTGCTTGGTGCGGGGTTGCAAGGTTGCAGCAAAGACGACGACTACAAAGCTAATGTTACAGATTTGCCATCTGCAGTTCAGGCAGATTTTCAAATGCGCTTTCCTTCTGTAAATAAAATCAAATGGGAGCAGAGGGGAAATATTTTAAAAGCAGAGTTCTACAAAGACAATGTTGAACACGACGCTTGGTATGAAAATAACACCACTTGGGCATGGATTCGTACAGAGAAAGACTTTAATACAAGAGAAAACACTCTTCCTCAACCAATTCAGACCTATTTAACAAACAATTATGCCGGATGGAGAATAGATGATGTAGATTTTATTCTTGTTCCTTCTGATGAATTTTATGAGATAGAACTTGAAAAGAAGGGAGAAAAAGATGTTATCCTATTAATAAGGGCAGATGGTAGTGTTATTAAAATATTTATAGACAATGACGGTAGCGATTACAACATTTCCGCTTCATCTGTACCTCAAGCTGTTATTTCAGCATTCCAAACAAAGTACCCTGCTGCTGTGAGAGTTAAATGGGAAAAAGAGGGTGAATTATATGAGGCAGAGTTTTTATTGAAGAACGAGAGGTACGATGCATATTTTAAAGCAGACGGAACTTGGGTTTACACAGAAATAGAGTTAAGTACACAAATAGGAACTCTTCCACAAGCCATTCAAAATCACATAAATACAAATTATGCAGGATGGAGAATAGACGATGTGGAACTTGTTCAGACACCAACAAGTGAATATTATAAAATAGAACTTGAAAAAGGTTCTGCAGAGGTAACACTCCTTATAAAAGCAGACGGAACTATTGTTGCGTAACACAAAAGTTCTATAACTTTTTAAAGAAGAGGGCTGTGGCAACATTAGCTCTCTTCTTTTTTTTAGAATTTTACAGTTAAAATATTACTTGCCAAATTGCCTCACAATTATGAAAAACCGCAAAATATAGATATAATTCTCTCAAAAATCACTTATCTTTGTTTGGAGAGTTTTGCTTAGGAACAACGCATCGATGAGGAAAAAGAGTTATAAAAAACGTGTTAAGTTTGAAGATGTTACCGCAAAAAAGGGGCTTGGTCAGCATTTCTTGGCAGATGAGGATATTGCCATAGAAATTGTTGATTCTCTGATGATTCCCACTACAGACCTTGAGGGAAATCCTACCACAGAAGATAGCGTTAAAGTCCTTGAGATAGGCGCAGGAACTGGTGTTCTAACTAAATACCTATTAATGGACAAGCGTATTCACCTGGAAATTAGCGAGATAGATAATCAAAGCATTCTAAAACTTAAAGAAAAGTTTCCACAATTCTTATATACCCTTGAACCAAAGGACTTTCTTAAAATTTCAACTCTTTCCTTTTTTCCTCAGCGATACATTCGTGAAACCAATAATGAAGTGTTTATCATAGGAAACTTTCCATATAACATATCCTCTCAGATTTTCTTTAAGATATTAGAAGAGAAAGATATAGTGGCGCAAGTTGTTTGTATGCTACAAAAGGAGGTGGCGGTAAGATTATCCTCAGAACCGGGAGGAAAAGAATATGGAATTCTCTCTGTTCTTCTGGGTGCTTGGTATGATATAGAGTATTTATTTGATGTTCCTCCAACGGTTTTTGTTCCACCTCCAAAAGTAAATAGCGGAGTTATACGACTTTGGAGAAACAATAGGAGAGAACTTGGCTGCGATGAAGTGCTCTTTAAAAAAATAGTTAAGGGGAGCTTTGGACTTCGAAGAAAAACCTTGCGAAACTCTTTAAAACAAGTTGTAAATGAACTAGGGGCAGCAGAAGAGAGCGGATTGCTCGATTTGAGACCGGAACAGCTGAGCGTAGAAGATTTTATTCTTTTAACAAATGCGGTTTCTAAAAAGAACAATTAACTATCTTTGAGCCCTATAAAAAAACAAAATTCGAATCGAAAGAGAAAGAAAGGGGAAGAAAAAAGAGACTGTAGTTATAGAGATATTTATCAAATAAGATTATACACAGATTATGGCGAAAGAAAATATTATACAGAGGGGAAGAGTTATAACTCGCCAGCTTAACGAGGGTATTATGTTTACTCTCAATGAGTTAAAATCTAATAAGTTCAGAACGTTCCTGAGTCTTTTAAGTGTGAGTATTGGCATATTCACAATTGTTGCCATTCTTACCGCAGTAGATACTTTGGAAAAGGGGGTGCGCAAAAGTTTTGAGAGTTACAACACCAATTCTGTTTATGTCTCAAAATGGCCAATGGGACCGGAAGACGAAGATGGAAATCTAAATTTGACCAACGGTGGAGAGTATAGGTGGTGGGATTATAGGAAAAGACCTGTCATAAGTTATGAAGAGTATAAATTCCTAAAAGAAAATCTCACAACAGCAGAGGCGGTTACATACGAAACCTATGCACAGGGAACTGCTAAATTCGGCAGAAAATCTCTATCCTATACCAGTGTTCATTTGGTTACAGAGGGGTATAACAAGGTTAATACTTTTAATATTGCTCAAGGTCGCGATATATCTGTGAATGAGCTTAATAGTGCGAGCTCTGTTGCTATTGTGGGACACTCTGTTGCAGAAACTTTATTTAGTGGAGAAAATGCTGTCGGAAAAGTTTTTAATCTCAATGGGTATAGTGTTACAATAATTGGAGTGCTTGAGATGGAGGGTTCGGGTGGATTGGTTCAAATTGGTGATTCTAAAGACAATACAATCTACATTCCATTTCTGTTTGGAAAACAGGTTTTCTCCATGCGAGATACCGACGGAGATATTATAGCCACAAGTGCTGCAGGATATACAAATAATGATCTCGCTTCTGAAATAAAACTCGTTTTAAGAAACTATCGCCGTCTGAAACCTACAGAAAAATTGAATTTCTCTGTGAATCTGGTAAATGTATTGGACGATGTTTTAGATAATGTAATATCCTCCCTAACCGGAGTGGGATGGATAATTGCTATTTTCTCACTATTGATTGGAGGTTTTGGCATTGCCAATATTATGTTCGTATCGGTGAAAGAGAGAACAAAAATTATAGGTATTCAGAAAGCGTTGGGGGCAAAGAAATATTTCATTATGATTCAGTTTCTCACCGAGGCGGTAATTTTAGCTATAGCCGGAGCATTGGCAGGTTTGTTTGTTGTCTGGCTATTGACTTTAATAATTCCGGTTCCACCTACATACGACGTCTCTCTCTCTCTTTCAAACATCTTCCTTGCAATTATAGTTGCCTCTGTAATAGGTATTTTAAGCGGCGCACTGCCTGCCTATACAGCAGCCAACCTAAATCCTGTAGATGCTATAAACAGCAAATAGACTTTATATAGAAATAATTGAGTAACTTTGAATTGTTAAAACAGACCAAGGTTATATAAAAACAACGAACTATGTTTAGAACAAATACTTGCGGAGAGCTGCGTCTTGAAGATAAAGGAAAAAAAGTTACCCTTGCCGGTTGGGTGCAAAGGGTAAGAAATATGGGCAGCACTCTCAACTTTATAGATCTTAGAGATCGTTACGGAATAACTCAGATTTCTACCGGAGATACAACCGTAAAGGATGTGCTTGACACTGTGCAGACCCTTGGAAGAGAATTTGTTATACAGGTTGAGGGAGAGGTGGCAGAGCGAGAGAGTAAAAACCTGAAAATTCCTACAGGCGAGATAGAAATCAGGGCAGAAAAAATTACTATTCTGAACAATGCTGCAACACCACCTTTTACTATTGAAGACCAAACAGATGGTGGAGAAGACCTCAGGGCAAAATTCCGTTATTTAGATCTAAGGCGCAATCCTCTCAAAAATGCTATAACACTCCGCCACGAAATGGCGATTCAAACTCGTAAGTATTTAGACAGCAAGGGGTTCTTAGAGATAGAAACTCCCTTCTTAATTAAATCTACTCCAGAGGGAGCGCGCGATTTTGTTGTACCGAGCAGAATGAATCCGGGGGAATTTTATGCACTTCCACAGAGTCCTCAAACATTCAAGCAACTCCTGATGGTAGCTGGGTTTGACCGTTATTTCCAAATTGTCAGATGCTTCAGAGATGAAGACCTCAGAGCAGACAGACAGCCAGAATTTACACAGATAGACTGTGAGATGAGTTTTGTTGAGAGAGAGGATATTTTTCAGATGTTCGAAGGGTTGACAAAACATCTTTTCAAGGAGGTATTGGGTTTGGAATTTGCTGAACAATTCCCGCGTATAAGCTACGAGTACGCAATGGAAAAATATGGCAGCGATAAACCGGACATCCGCTTTGAAATGTTAATTCAAGATGTTACACAAGAGCTTAAAGGTAACGGCTTTAGCGTGTTCGACAATGCTTCTTATATTGGGGCAATTGTTGCAAAAGGATGCGCCGGATATTCCCGCAAACAATTAGATGAACTTACCGCTTGGGTAAAGCGTCCTCAGATTGGAGCGCAGGGGTTAGTTTATATTAAAAGAGACTCTGAAATTAAATCTTCTGTAGATAAATTCTATTCACCAGAACAATTAACCTCTCTGTGTGAAAAGATTGGAGCTGGCCAAGGAGATTTGGTCCTTATTCTGTGTGGAGAAAAGAAAAAGACATTGGGCGCACTCGGAACTTTGAGACTCGAAATGGGAAGTCGTCTTGGATTGAGAGATAATAGTGTTTATAAACCATTGTGGGTGTGTGATTTTCCTCTCTTGGAATGGGATGAGGAAACTCAGCGCTTCTATGCTATGCACCACCCGTTCACCTCTCCAAAACCGGAAGACTTGGAGAAATTCTATTCAGATAACCCTGCAGAACTCGGACAAGTTAAAGCCAACGCATACGATATTGTTCTGAATGGCAATGAGATAGGGGGAGGAAGTATAAGAATTCATGACCGCAAGGTTCAAGAGAGAATGTTTGAAATTTTAGGATTCACACACGAGCAGGCAGAATATAGATTTGGGTTCTTAATGAATGCATTTAAATATGGAGCTCCGCCACATGGTGGTATTGCTTTTGGGTTTGACAGACTGTGCGCGCTCTTTGGAGGAGAAGAGACTATCAGAGACTTTATTGCATTCCCTAAAAATAATATGGGTCGCGATGTGATGGCAGATGCTCCGTCAAGAATTGATGATGCGCAGATGGATGAACTCTACATAAAGAGTTGTCCTCCTGCTAAACAATAAAAATTGAAACGATTTTACACAAAGGGAGTTATAGAGGCCGGTTGTGATGAGGCCGGACGGGGGGCATTGGCCGGTCCTGTTGTTGCCGCTGCGGTTGTCCTACCTCAGAATCTTGGACTTTTTGAAAATCTGATATTAGAACTCAACGATTCTAAACAACTCACAGAGAGAAAGCGAGAACAATTAAGACCTTTGATTTTAGATTGTGCTTTAGCATACGGCATTGGAAGTTGTTCTGCGTTGGAAGTAGATAGTTTGAATATTTTAAACGCCTCTTTCCTTGCTATGCACCGCGCTCTTGACCAAGTTGCTAAAATGTTGCAAAAGCGCAAACCAAAGAGAGTTATAGAGCATATTATTGTAGATGGCAATCGTTTTCTCCCCTATCACGATACAATCGTAACTAAAAAAGAGAGGCCTGTGCCTCATTGCTGCATAGTGAAAGGAGATGCCCTATATGCCTCTATCGCAGCTGCTTCCATCTTGGCAAAAACGGAACGTGATCACATAATGACATCTTTGGCAAAGGAATTCCCGCATTACGGATGGGAAAGCAATAAAGGGTACCCCACAAAAGCACACAGGGAGGCAATAGAAAAGTTCGGACCTGCGCCATATCATAGAACATCATTTGCGCTGTTGCCCGAACTTACTCTGTTTTAATCTATTATGTTTTTCAGAGAATAAGTTTCCTGACTTATCCTACAACCTTAAAGCTATATCCGAGAAAGCTTTATAAACAACACCATCTTTAAGAGCCGCGGGTTCACCAGCCTCCCCACCATCCATAACAGATTGAATAATAGGAATTTGTGCGAGCAATTTAATCCCATGCTTCTCGGCGATTCGTGCTCCGCCATCTTTCCCGAAGATATAGTATCTGTTATCTGGCAGTTCTGCAGGGGTAAACCAACTCATGTTCTCTACAATTCCTAAAATTGGGGTATGAACCTTATCGTTCTGAAACATGCTTATTCCCCGTTCAACATCTATTGTAGCAACAGATTGCGGTGTTGTTACAATGATTGCCCCCGAAAGCGCAATCTCCTGAACCATAGATATATGTATATCTCCTGTCCCCGGAGGAAGGTCTATTAACAAATAATCTAATTCTCCCCAACGGGTTTCGTATGTAAGCTGCTTTAAAGCCCCAACAGCCATTGGTCCCCTCCAAATAAGCGCTTGGTCTTGAGGAACAAAAAATCCTATGGACATCCATTTTACACCATATTTTTCTACCGGCACCATCAGCTGTTTCTTCTCCCCTTTTCCCAAATAATTATCTTCCTCAATGATTTGAGGCACAGCACCTTCTAAACCAACCATCTTTGGAACCGAAGGACCGTATATATCGGCATCTATGAGCCCCACATTGAACCCCTTACGAGCCAAGGTTATTGCAAGATTAACGGAAACGGAAGATTTTCCAACTCCCCCCTTTCCACTTGCAATTGCTATAATATTTTCTATTTTAGATAGTTCAGAGTTTTCAAGCGCCGTTGTTCCAATATTACCCTTTTCTCTTTTGGTAGCTGCCCCCGCATCTATCAGTTCCAATATTTTAACATTAACACCCGGAAAAGCCAAGGCAAGTACCTCCTCGCAACTCTCTTTAATTGAGCCGCTTAATGGATCTTGTTTGGGAAAAACCAGACGGAACTTAATTGTATTTGATTCTAGTTCGTATGAAAGGCGTTGTACCAGAGAGAGTTCTAAAATAGATTTACCGCTCTCCGGATGTACAACACCTTTTAAAACTTCAGAAATCTTGTCAATAGTTATCATTTAACTATTTAATTGTCATCTCATTAAGAAGATATCCAGCACCTCCGAATTTATCGATGATAAAAAGAACATATCTTATATCAACATTAATACAACGCTGCAGCTCTCTCTCAAAAATAATATCACCGCTCATTGCCTCCCAGTTGCCATCAAACGCAAGTCCTATAAGCTCGCCTTTTGCATTCAAAACATCTGAACCAGAGTTACCTCCTGTAATATCGTTGTTTGTTAAAAAACAAGTTGGAAGTTCGCCATTTGGTAAAGCATAGCGGCCATAGTCTTTATTTTTGTAAAGCTCTTTCAGTTTTTCTGGAACAATAAATTCAGGATTATTTGGGTCTTCTTTCTGCATAACTCCCTCAAGTGTTGTATAATATTTATACTCCACGCCATCTTTAGGAGAATAGCCTCCAACTTTACCATAAGTGAGTCTCATTGTAAAGTTCGCATCGGGATAAATAGGAGCATTCCCCTTGCGTTCCATCATACCTGCCATGAATGCTTTTTTTGCTGCGCTAAATTTCTCTCTTTCAGCATTATACTTACTCATTATAGTAAGATAGCTTGATGAAAAATCAATAGAGTATTTAAAGATAGGATCTTCTTTATATTTAAACTCTGGATTATCTAATGCCGCCAATGCTTTTTCTTGAGAGGTAAAAACGCTGTTATCAAAGATATTATCTATGTAAGCATCTATGCTCCCTCCAAAATTATTGTTTATATCTTTAAAAATAACAGGAATATACTCAGGGTTGGTAACGTTCTCTTTGAATATTTTCAGGAGAACTTTCGATGCCTCTCTATCTACCTCCGGTTGATAATCTTTATAGAAGTCATCTGTAGCTTTCTTAAACTCTTCTTTTTTATTATCTCCGGTAATTCTGCTTAAAGAAGCAACAGGGCGACCCAGCTCTACATTATTAAGGGTCTCTGAGAGATAGTATAAAGCTCTGTATGCATCTTTTCTCTCTTTAACAACCTCGTTGATTGTCTCTACTGCTTTGCCGTATTTTTCAACCCTTTTAGGGTCTTGATTTACCCAGTTTTGAAAATCTTGCTCTTCTTGAACTTTGCGGTTTACAACATCTAACTTCTCAAAAGCTCCGTTCATACCTATACTATTTTTGCGATAGTTGCTCGATGAGGCAAACTTGCTAGCATACTGGATGTTAACCTTTGGATCTGCGCGCATTGCTTTTTTCCAAACTTCCTCTTTTGCAGTACGTGCTGTAATCATTGGTTCATTTTGAGAATCTCTTCTTTCTATAACCTCTTCGCTTGTTAAATATCGCCTTGTGCTACCAGGAAAACCAATAATCATTGCAAAATCCCCAGGTTGATAACCTTGTAAAGAAATTGTCAAGTGTTTCTTTGGTTTATAAGGAACATTATCTGGTGAGTAAGGTGCAGGGTTATTATCTTTATCTGCATAAATTCTGAAGACCGAGAAATCTCCTGTGTGGCGAGGCCATTCCCAGTTATCTGTTTCACCTCCGAATTTTCCGATAGATGAAGGTGGTGCACCAACAAATCTAACATCATTAAATGTCTTTGTTGTAATCAGATAATAAACATTGCCCTCGTAAATGCTATAAATTCTTCCTTTCAGATATTTATTATCTCCTATTGCTGCATTTATTAAACTGTCTGAAAATGAGCGTCTTTTAGCTGCTGCTTGTTGAGCAGGAAGCTCTTTGACAGATTCGTTAAATGCCTCCATTTGAGAAGTAACATCTATGAAACGGTCTATAAATGTTACACTTAGCCCTTGTGCTGGAAGCTCTTCGTTTAAGTTCATTGCCCAGAAACCATCCTTTAAATAATCGTGTTCAACTGTTGAAAGTTCCTGAATGCTTGAATAGCCGCAGTGATGGTTTGTCAAAATCAAACCTTTTGCACTCACAGCCTCTGCAGTACATCCGCCTCCAAAAATCATAATCGCATCTTTCAGAGAAGAGTGATTAATGTCGTAAATGTCTTTTGCAGAAAGCTTTAGTCCGGCAGCTTTCATATCCTTGATGTTCATCTTCTCCAATAGAGGGAGAAGCCACATACCCTCATCTGCAATTGCTTTGAAAGGAATAATAAGCACTGTCAAGAGCGCTAAAATTTTAAATTTTCTCATATAAAATTGGTTTTAATTATTTTCTTGTTTCAAAAATAGTAAAGATTTATTATTTTTGGAGTCGTTTTTCTAAATAACCTAAAAAATACCGACAGAATTAAGAATAAACAAATAGAATAAATAAAATATTATTATGAAGAGCTACGAAACCAAAAATGTCAGGAACATCGTACTTCTCGGTAGTCCGAAGAGCGGAAAAACCACTTTTGCCGAGACTGTATTGTTCGAAGGTAAGGTGATCGACCGTAGAGGAACCGTTGAGGGTAAAAACACTATGAGCGACAATACCGAAATAGAGCAGATTTATCAACGTTCAATTTATTCAACCCTCTTATATTCAGAGTTTAACAACACCAAATTTAATATCATAGATACTCCGGGTTCAGATGATTTTGTAGGCGGTGTTTACTCGGCATTCACTGTTTGTGAAAGCGGACTTGTGCTTGTAAACGCAACACAGGGGGTTGAGGTTGGAACAGAGATTTTTATCAGACAGGCTCAGAAACACAATAAACCTTTGGTTATTGCTATTAACCAATTAGATAGTGAGAAAGCAGATTGGCATCTTGCTCTCGATTCGCTCAAGAATGTCTATGGAGGAAAAATTGTTCAGATTCAATTCCCTGTAAATGCAGGTGTTGGATTTGACTCTTTTGTAGATGTTCTCAAGATGAAAATGTATAAGTTTACAGATGAGAACGGAACTCGCCAAGAACTTGATATTCCAGAAGATCTGAAAGATGAAGCAGAGGCACTTCAACAAGAACTCATAGAGAAAGCGGCAGAAAATGATGAGAGTTTAATGGAGATTTTCTTCGACAAAGGCTCTCTCACAGAGGATGAAATCAGAACAGGTTTAAGAGCCGGAATGGTTAAGGGTGATATCTACCCTGTATTCTGCATGAGTGCAAAGAAAGATATGGGTGTAAAGAGAGTTTTGGAGTTCCTTATCAATGTAGCTCCAAGCCCTGCAGAGGTGGAGAATGAACTGAAAGATGGTGGTAAAGTTAAGTGCGACGCATCTGCTCCCGTTTCTATTTTCTTCTATAAAACTGCTCTCGAACAACACCTTGGAGATGTTGCTTACTTTAAAGTAATGAGCGGAACCCTTAAAGAGGGTATGGATTTGGTAAACCCAGAGACTGGAGATAAAGAGAGAATCTCTGCAATTTATGCCGCTGCAGGTAAAAAGAGAGAGAAAGTTTCCGAAATGCAGGCAGGTGAGATTGGTTGTACAGTAAAACTCAAGAGCGTTAAAGTAGGTCAGACCCTTTGCGCAGGAAATGAGAATGTCTTTGCTCCTACACGCTTCCCAGATCCAAAATTCAGAACAGCTATTAAAGCAAAAGAGGAGAAAGATGAGGAGAAACTTGGAGAAATTCTCAACCGCGCATCGGCAGAGGACCCAACAATTGTTGTTGAATACTCTAAAGAGTTAAAACAAACTATTCTAAGTGGACAAGGAGAACATCATATCAATATTCTCAAATGGAAGATTAACAATGTAGATAAGTTGGAAATTGAGTTATTGGCTCCTAAAATCCCTTATAGAGAGACTATTACAAAAGTTGCCATTGCAGATTACCGTCATAAGAAACAATCCGGTGGTGCCGGTCAGTTTGGTGAGGTTCACTTGCTTATTGAGCCGTACTATGAGGGTAAACCGGAAAACAACAAATTTAAAGTTGATGGTTCAGAAATGGTTCTCAATGTTAAAGGTAAGGAGGAGTATCCACTTGAATGGGGTGGTAAATTAGAGTACTACAACTGTATTGTGGGTGGTGCGATAGACGCTCGCTTTATGCCTGCAATTCTCAAGGGTATTATGGAGAAAATGACAGAGGGACCTCTCACCGGTTCTTATGCTCGCGATATCAGAGTTTACATTTTTGACGGTAAAATGCACCCTGTAGATTCTAACGAGCTTTCGTTCAAACTTGCTGCCAGAAACGCATTTAAAGAGGCGTTCAAAAAAGCGGGTCCTAAAATTATGGAACCAATCTACAATATTGAAGTGATGGTTCCTTCCGATGCTATGGGAGATGTAATGAGCGATCTTCAAAACCGCCGCGGTTTAATTGAGGGTATGCAGAGTGAAAACGGGTTTGATGTTTTAAAGGCCCGCGTTCCTCTTGCAGAGCTGTATCGTTACTCAACAACTTTAAGTTCTCTCACATCGGGACGCGCAACATTCTCTCAAAAATTTGCTGAGTATCAACAAGTTCCGGCAGATGTTCAAGAGAAGCTTCTTAAAGCATACGAGGCAGAGGAGAAAGACGAATAGTTTTTCTCATTGGCATACATGGCCTACATGGTCTACAGAAAAAATAGAGGATGTCCTTTTAAAAGACATCCTCATTTTTTTGATTCTATTTTAATGTTTTTATTCTTGGGTCTCGGTATGCTTTGGAAATGGTTGTGGTTTTGGGTGAGGATTTGCAACTCCTCCACCTTTCATTTGACCTATCAGAGAGTGAAGAAATTGTTCTTCTAAAACTCTTACCATAGCAGCCTTATTGACCGGAAGAACCTTTGAATATTTTGCAAAATTATTCTTTGCCACAACATTCTCATTATCTATTGCAGCATAGTAGTTATCTACAAGTTGTCTTATATCCTTATCAGACTTGCCGGATTTTTCCTTAACAGCTTCTGATAAAGCACGTTGAGCTTTCATTGTCTCTTTTCTTGCCTCATAGGCCTCTTTTTCACACGCTTTGTAAACGGGCCAAAATTTTTCTGCCTCTTCCGATGTTAAGGAGAGTTTATCTGTAAAGAACGCTATTTTAAGATTCTTGATTTTCTCCTTAGAAAATTTTCCCTTATACAACTGCTTTTGCTGTTGTTTTTGCGGTTGTTTTTCTGTTGTTTGCTTAGGGTTTTGAGCGAATGACTCTGTTGCTGTAATCATCAGTGCAACAGCCATTAACATTAGTGTTAGTTTTTTAAAAGTCTTCATAATATAATATTTAATATGTTTTTGGGGCCTATTTATTAAACTCTTCTGCTAAAAGATTAGAATATGTTGTAGGTAAGGTATTCAGATACTCTTTTATTATCTCTTCAAACTCAGCTTCTGAGAGGTCTTCATTCTCGTTAATACTTTCAACTATTTGATTATAAGCCGCTTCCACATCTGAATCCTCTACAAAAGCTGTATAAATTCCCTTTTGTAAAAGAAGTGTTTGAATGCTGTCTACTATTTCATCATCAATTTGTTCGGCAACAATATTATTACTATTAAAAGCACCTGTTGAATATTTTAGAACCACTCCTCCAAGCCCCATGATTAATAGAAAAGCAGCGGCAAGGGCTATAGATGCTTTGATTGTTCTCCAAACCTTTGCAGATTTGTTTTCATTTTCAGAATCGATTCTTGCTCTCACCCTCCCTTCCAGAGTTGAAAAATAACCCTGAGGAATATCAAAAGGAAACTCTTTAAGTTTTTTATTTTCTAAAATTTCATTCATCTCGTATACTTTGACTTTAATTTATCTAAAAAGTAAAAAATGTTATTAGAATTTTTCTTTCAAAGCCGCCTCAATTTTTTTATAAGCCACAGAGTAAGAGGCTTTTGCCGCATCGGGAGAAATATCTAATATTTCTGCTATTTCCTTATAATCCATTTCCTGATAATACCTTAAAGAGAAAATAGCCTTCTGCTTGTCGGGAAGTCTGAGAACCTCTCTGCTTAGTGCAAGTTGAATATCGTCTCCCTTAAAATCATTTGTCACAGTGAGAGAATTTGAGAGTTTGTGCTCAAACGATGTAAAGGAAAACTTGTTCTTTGAACGCTCTTTATTTAAGAATGTTATACTTTCGTTGGTTGCAATTTTATACAGCCACGTATATAGACCGCTCTCGCCCCTGAAAGAATCTAAAGAGCGCCATATTTTAATAAAAGTATTTTGGAGAATATCGTCTGTATCTTCGTGAGAGGCAACCATTTGCCTTATGTGCCAGTAAAGCCGCTTGCCGTAAGACCTAACCAAGAGATTAAAGGCAACATCTTTGTTACCGTCTCTGTAATTCTGCAATATGCTGCTTTCATCTGCCGTCATCACCCCTTTAGACTCTTTTACCGCTTAAACGTAAAAGGTGAAAATTTACTGTTTTTCTATTTTTTAATAATTCTCAGCGATGCGTTTACGATGTGCTCTGCATCCAATCCGTACGCTTTCATCAGCTCTTTTGGGGTTCCACTCGCTCCAAAGCGGTCGTTTATAGCAACATACTCTATTGGACATGGATATTTGATTGCAAGGTTACCGGCTATCAATTCTCCCAATCCGCCGGCAATAAAATGTTCTTCTGCAACAACCGCCCTTCCTGTTTTTTTAACAGAATTTAGAATTGACTCTATGTCTAATGGCTTGATTGTGGCAATATTGAACACATCTGCACTTAGTCCCTGTTTTTCCAACTCCTCTGCAGCCAAAAGTGCTTCCCACACCAAATGTCCTGTGGCAAAAATAGATATATCTTTTCCATCAGACAGCTTGTATGCTTTTCCTATAACAAACTCTTCTGTTTCGGATGTAAAATTAGGAACAGAGGGTCTGCCAAAACGGAGATATACCGGTCCGTTGTGCTTTGCCGCTGCAATAGTTGCAGCTTTTGTTTGATTATAATCGCATGGATTTATAACTGTCATATTTGGAAGCATTCTCATAAGACCAATATCTTCAAGGATTTGATGTGTTGCTCCATCTTCTCCTAAAGTAATTCCGGCGTGTGATGCCGCAATTTTAACATTTGCCTCTGAATAAGCAACCGCCATTCTAACCTGGTCGTAAACCCTGCCTGTGGCGAATGCCGCAAAAGTTCCGGCAAAAGGAATCTTCCCATTTAGAGAGAGTCCGGCTGCCGTTCCTATCATATTTGCCTCAGCAATACCACATTGAAAAAATCTATCAGGAAACTCTTTTGCAAAAGCATCCATTTTCAGAGAACCTTTCAGATCTGCTGTAAGTGCCACAACGTTTGGATCTTGCCTCCCGGCCTCTAATAATCCTGCTCCAAATCCGGAGCGGGTATCTTTATCTCCTGTATTTATATATTTTGCCATATTTTGTTCAATTATAATAATTCATTTTTGATTACCCTTTTCTCTTTATAGATTATTTAATCGTTATTTATGATTAAAAATCGCCGAGAGTTTCATCTAATTGAGCCAAAGCCTTTTGCACCTCTTCCTCATTTGGAGCCTTGCCGTGCCATTTACAAGTTCCCTCCATAAAATCTACCCCCTTGCCCATGTCGGTTTTTAGCATCACCATGGTAGGCTTTTCACTCTTATTTTTAAAGGCAATTGCCTTCTCTATCGCATCGAGAACTTGTGACATATCATTACCATTTTCCACTACAACTACGTTCCAGCCAAAAGCACTCCATTTTTTATCCAACTCATCCGGCCCTATAACCTCGGTTGTAGTACCGTCTATCTGTTGTCCGTTCCAATCTGTGAATGCTATTAGATTATTCACTTTATGATGATACGCAAACTCTGCCGCCTCCCAAATCTGCCCCTCTTGACTCTCTCCGTCGCCGATAAGTACATAAACAGTGTTTGGGTCGTTGTTGAGCCGTTTTCCAACAGCGGCACCCACTGCAATACTAAGTCCCTGACCTAAAGAGCCGCTCGCCTCATAAACCCCTGGAAGACCTGTATCTGTTGCTGGATGGCCTTGCAGTCGGCTCCCAATTTTTCTAAATGTTGCCAGCTCCTCAATTGGAAAATAGCCGCTTCTTGCCAAAGCGCTGTAAAGAAGGGGCGACATGTGACCGGCGCTCAGAAAAAACATATCTCTCCCAGCGCCCGTTCTCTCCCAATTTTGAGGAGAATGATTCATCACTTTGAAAAACAAAGCGGTAACCACATCTGTAGAACTGAGGCTTCCCCCCGGATGACCGCTCTTTGCCATCCCCACCATTCTGATAATGTCTCGCCTGATCTGACTGGCAATCTCTTTTAATTTGGTAATATCGTTCATAGTCACAAATATTTAATCCTTTTTCATTTACATCTATTAATCCTCTATCTACCAGAGTGTTAAGATGTTTTGGCAAAGTTAAACACAAATCTTTAATTAATCAAGAATTATTCGCATTTTCTATAGTTCTGTTAAAAACCGGAATATTCCGTACATTTGTAATCGAAAAGTTGTACATGGTATATGCTTATTGAATGTAAAAATATCTGCAAGTCTTTTGGAGAACAAAGCGTTTTGAAAAATTTGAGTTTTAGCGCTCGGGAAAAAGAGGTAGTGGCTATTGTGGGAGCGAGCGGCGCTGGAAAAACCACTTTGCTTCAAATACTTGGAACCATTCTTTCTCCCGATTCGGGCTCTGTGTGTATTGATGGTGCAAATGTGTTTTCTTTGAAAGAAAAAGAACTTTCCCTTCTCAGAAATCAAATGGTGGGATTTGTTTTTCAATTTCATCATCTTCTTCCGGAATTTTCTGCTTTAGAGAATGTTATGATGCCTGCTCTAATAGCAAAAAGAGAGAAAATAACAACTCTGAACTCCTTGGAAATCAAAGAAAAAGCTCTGAAGTTAATGGACGAACTCGGACTTGGCGGAAAAGAGAATAATTTACCGTCAGAACTGAGCGGAGGTGAGGCACAACGAGTTGCAATCGCAAGAGCAATGATAAACTCTCCTAAAATTATTTTTGCAGATGAGCCAAGCGGTAATCTCGACTCCAAGACCAAGGGAGAACTTCACTCTCTCTTCTTTAAAATGAGAGATACTTACGGAACAACATTTATTATTGTGACACACGATGTGGAATTGGCAAAAAAATGCGATCGTAAAATGGAGCTCGTAGATGGTGTGTTCAAGTAATTCTTCTGAAAAAGATCTGTTTCGGTTCAAACATTTTTCTGTAAATCAGGGAAATGTCGCGATGCGTGTAAACACCGATGGGGTGTTGCTTGGAGCTATTGCCGCTCAATATCTTGACAACATACCTAAAGATTTAGATAAAGAATTTTCTGTACTGGATATTGGAGGAGGAACCGGAGTAATTGCACTCATTATGGCACAAAAACTCAGCGAAATTTATAGCAATAGTTGCAATTACAGAGTAGATGCCATAGATATAGAAGAGGAGTGTTATAGAGTTGCGGCAGAGAATTTTAAAGCTTCTGCCTGGAGCAAGAATTTACACTCAATACACTCAAGTTTACAGGATTATAATCATGATGGGTACGATTTTATTGTGAGCAATCCTCCTTATTTCAATAACTCGTTAAAGAATCCTTTAAAAGAAAAATCTATAGCCAGACACACCTTGGCATTATCTTATAAAGAGCTTCTCTCTAAGGGTGTGTGCTTGATGAAAGACAATGGAACTTTTGCTCTTATTTTTCCCTCTTCAGAAAAAGATTCTTTTTTAAAAATTGCTCACGATAATTATCT
>CADBRQ010000075.1 GCA_902797115.1 uncultured Bacteroidia bacterium | reverse complement strand
CTTCCGAATTGGTAGTAAACTTCGTAAAGTTTTTGATAAAGCGGCTTGCCAAATCCTGAGCTTTCTCAACCCAAACAGCGCCATCTGCATAAGTGTCTCTTGGATCTAAAATTGCAGAATCTACACCGGGCAATTCAGTAGGAACTTTAAAGTTAAAGTAAGGGATCATCTTGGTAGGGGCTTTATCTATAGAGCCATCGAGAATAGCATTAATTATACCCCTTGTATCTTTAATAGAGATTCTCTTCCCTGTTCCATTCCAACCGGTATTAACCAGATAGGCAGTTGCTCCAACTTTCTCCATTCTCTTAACAAGTTCCTCACCATATTTTGTTGGGTGAAGAGAGAGGAATGCAGCACCAAAGCAAGCTGAGAATGTAGGAGTTGGCTCAGTTATACCACGCTCTGTTCCAGCAAGTTTAGCGGTAAATCCGCTTAGGAAATAGTATTTTGTCTGTTCCGGAGTAAGAATTGATACAGGTGGAAGTACTCCGAACGCATCGGCAGAGAGGAATATAACTTTCTTTGCTGCAGGAGCTTTAGAAATTGGTTTAACAATATTCTTGATATGATAAATAGGGTATGATACTCTTGTATTCTCTGTTACAGATTTGTCCGAGAAATCTATCTTACCGTTTGCATCTACCGTAACATTCTCAAGCAGAGCATCTTTCTTAATTGCACCATAAATTTCAGGCTCTGCATCTTTATCTAAGTTAATCACTTTTGCATAGCAACCGCCTTCAAAATTAAAGATTCCATCATCATCCCATCCATGTTCATCGTCGCCAATAAGTGCACGGTGTTCGTCTGTTGAGAGGGTAGTTTTGCCTGTTCCGGAGAGGCCAAAGAAAATAGCAGTCTCACCCTTCTCGTTAGTGTTTGCGCTGCAGTGCATTGCTGCAATTCCCTTTAACGGAAGAAGATAGTTCATGTAAGAGAACATACCTTTTTTCATCTCACCGCCATACCATGTATTGAGAATAAGCTGCATCTTTTCGGTAATATTGAAAACAACTGCGGTTTCGGAATTAAGTCCTAACTCTTTGAAGTTGTCCACTTTGGCCTTGGATGCAGTAAGAACCACAAAATCAGGCTCTCCAAAGTTCTTTAACTCCTCTTCTGTAGGGCGTATGAACATATTTTTTACAAAGTGCGCCTGCCATGCAACTTCCATTATGAATCTTATCTTGATTCTGGTATTTTCATTTGCTCCGCAAAATCCGTCAACTACATACAATTTCTTGTCAGAAAGCTCTTGCTGAGCAAGTTTCTTGAGTTCTGCCCATGTCTTTTCGCTCACCGGTTTGTTGTCGTTTTTATACTCATCGGATGTCCACCAGATTGTATCCTTCGAATTCTCATCCATTACCCAGAATTTGTCTTTAGGTGAACGACCTGTATAAACGCCGGTCATAACATTTACGGCGCCGAGTTCTGTCAGAACACCTTTATCGTACCCTGTAAGTTCCGGTTTTAGTTCCTCTTCATACAAGCAATCGTATGAAGGGTTGTAAATCACCTCTTTAACGTTGGTGATGCCATACTTTGTCAAATCTATGTTTGCCATAATTATATATTTAAAACTTTGGGCAAATATACAAAAATTCCTCAAGCACTCTATCTAAATATTCTTATCTTTACAATTGATTTTAAGAGCTATCAATTTTGCTTTAAAATGTTACATTTTTTCTACAAAAATGTTCTATTTCTTGCATTCAGATAGTTGCATTTTTGCTTTTAGAATATTGCAATTTTGGCATTTAAATGCTTTTAAATATTGCGTAAATAGAAGATAATGGAGAATTTAAAGGGCAGTAACCTTCAGATTTTAAGGGAGTTTTTTCATTACTCCGAATTTCGTCCCACTCAACAGGAGATTATAGAATCTGTTGAGAGCGGAAGAGATACTGTTGCTTTATTGCCCACGGGTGGTGGAAAATCACTTTGCTTTCAGATTCCGGCTCTGCTCAAAGAGGGGGTGGCAGTTGTTATCACACCTTTGATTGCACTGATGCAAGACCAAGTGCATAATCTCAGACGCAGAGGTATTCTCGCATATTCTATCCACGCAGGCATGTCTCGCGATGCGATCTGCACCACTTTTGAGAATGTGATATACGGAGAGTGTAAGTTTTTGTATATCAGTCCGGAAAGACTTCAAACAGAGTTGTTTCATCATTATGTAAGACGGCTTAGTGTCTCTTACCTTGTTGTAGATGAGGCACATTGTATCTCACAATGGGGCTATGATTTCCGCCCATCATATCTGAAAATTAAAGATATTAAACCATTAATCGGGAATCCTACGGTTATCGCCCTCACCGCCACAGCAACAAAAGAGGTTGTGGCAGACATTGTTAAATATTTAGATTTAAAAGAACCAAATATCATATCGGGAGATTTTGAAAGGGAGAATTTGGCCTATTTGGTAAAACAGACAGATGATAAATTCGGATATGTATTAAGGAGTTGCATAAAGCAAAAAGGGAGATGCGGTATTGTCTATTGCAGAGAGAGAAAACGGTGCGAAGATATTGCTAATATGCTTAAAGCGAGTGGTTTGAATGCAGAGTATTATCATGCAGGATTAGAGAAGAAAGTGAGGCAAAAAAGGCAAGAGTCTTGGATTAAAGGTAATACAGAGGTAATTGTTGCAACAAATGCTTTTGGAATGGGAATAGATAAGCCGGATGTGAGATTTGTAATCCATTATGATATTCCCGATTCGGTTGAAGCTTATTTTCAGGAGGCAGGAAGGGCTGGCAGAGATGGAAAAAAATCTTGGGCACTGCTCCTGTGGAACGATTCGGACATTAAACGACTGCGCCAAATCCACTCACTGAACTTCCCTTCTATCAGCTCTCTTACAAATATTTATCACTCATTGATGCTCTATCTCCAAATACCGTACGGAGAGGGAGACGGTGTGGTTAAATATTTCAATTTTGACAAATTCGTTGTTGCTCACAATCTTAATCCTACAAGATGTTACTATGCCCTTAAATATCTTGAACAAGAGGGGTATTGGGAGATTACAGATGAGATTGAGAATCCGGCAAGATTGATTTTTTCAGGAAAGAGAGATGACCTCTACAATGAGAGAATAGACTCCTCTTTGGAGAACTTTATTAACTCATTATTAAGGATTTACACAGGTCTTTTCACAAATCCTATTGCCATAAATCTCGAATATATTGCAAAAGTTACAACAGATACAGTAGAGAATGTTGAGTTAAAACTGCAAACACTCAACAGATTACAGATTGCACATTATACTCCTCAGAAGAGTTCACCGCTGATTTTTATAAAACACGACAGGTTGAGAGAGTATGAATTTGAGATATCGGCACCAAGGTATGAACTTCGTAAAAAGCAGTTGGACAGAAGATTAGATGCTATTATTGAGTATGTGAAAGAGGAAGACAAATGCAGAAGCAGATATTTAATAGAGTATTTTTCTCAGCCTGCGAAACATGATTGCGGAGTGTGCGATCTCTGCTTAAAAAGCAAATCCTCTAAAAATTCCAAAGAGAATAGGGAAGCGTATCGAGATATCAGAGAGAAGATTCTGAAACTGTTTAAAGAGAGGGGAAAAGTAGAACTTATTGATATAAAAATGATTGCGCCTCAGAGTCAAGAGGATGAGTATATTCGTGCGTATAGAGATTTGAAAGATGAAAATCTACTCGAATAGTTTTCTGTACTCTTTATCTTTCTCCTCACGCCACTCCTTGTAAACTTTAGGATCATGCCTCCATTTCCCCTGAATTTTAAGTACTTGCTCAATAAGCTCACGGGCACACCCTTTTCCTCCATTGTTAATTGATATGTAGTCACAAACTGCTTTAACCTCTTCGCAGGCGTCTGCAGGGCAAACGGCAAGTCCGCAGTTGATTAAGACAGGTATATCGGGAATATCATCACCTACATAGGCAACTTCCGACGGCTTTAATGAGTATTTTTCGCAAAACTCTTCAAACACAGGGAGTTTGTCTCTCGATGAGGTATAAACTTCTGAAGCGAGGTTAGGGAGAAATCTTTTGATAATGGAATCACCCTCACCACCCGTTATAATTGCAATTTTATAATCGTTGATGAGGGCTACTCTAAGGCCATAACCATCTTTGGCATCGTACTTTCTGACAAGTTCTCCCGAAGGAAAACACATTACATCTCCGTTTGTGAGAACTCCATCTACATCAAAAGCAAATGCTTTTATATTTTTAAGTTTGACCTTATAATTTTCCATATATCAAATATTAATCTTTATAAATAATCTCCAAGTCTTTCTTTACATTCTTAAAGGTAGAGAGGAGAACTTGAGGGTTGCTGTTTTTAATATAATGGTAACGTTCTGTGTTCCAAGACTCTGTCTTATTTGTAAAGATCTCTGTAGAATCTACGAAGAGGGCGCTCTTTTGCGAATCGAGAAGAAGAAGATAAGATTCAATTATAAAGGCAGCCATTTCGCAAAGTTTGCGGGCTTGGAAGTCTATATACTCTTCCTCTTTATCTACCACCATACCAACAGCCTCTTCATATTGAGCTGTAAGTGCAACAAGCTTTGCTTTAGCAGCTTGCAATTTCTCTGTTGCTCCAGGATATGCCGCTTCAACTTCTTCAGAGACTTTAAGTTCCTGTGCTTCAAACCCTTTAATCATTTCCAAATAAGAGCCGTTGGTAACATATCTTATTGCAGCAACAGTCTGCAATTGTGAGGTTCCTTCGTAAATGGTTGTAATTCTGGCATCTCTGTATAGTCTCTCAACAGGATACTCTTTCATATATCCGCTACCTCCATGAATCTGAATTGCATCGTACGCATTCTGATTGCAGAACTCACTTGCCGTCATTTTTAAGATAGGGGTAAGCATGTCTGCATATTTAGAGTACAATTTTGCCTCCTTTCTCTCATCGGGAGTAAGCTTTCTGTCCGGAGTAACAAGAGCGTTAAGGGCTTTATAAACATCTACACAACGAGCTGTTTCATAAAGGGTTGCACGAGAGGCCTGTAGTTTTGCCTTCATAACGCCCAACATCTCATAAACAGCAGGGAATTCAATGATTTTCTTTTTGAACTGCTCTCTTTCATTGGCATATTTAAGAGCTTCTCTATAAGCTGCTTCCGAAATTCCGACAGATTGAGCTCCAACTCCCAATCTTGCCCCGTTCATAAGACTCATCACATAGCGGATAAGTCCTAATCTTCTCTCTCCTACTAACTTAGCAGGGGCATTGCGGAATACAAGCTCGCAGGTAGGTGAACCGTGAATACCGAGTTTATTCTCAATTCTACGAACTGTCACACCTCCCCAGTTTTTATCATATACAAAGTAAGAAAGACCACGAGCATCAGAGGTATCTTCTTCACTACGAGCAAGAACCAATTTTATATCGGCATCGCCGTTGGTAATGAAACGTTTAACTCCGTTAAGGAACCAGCTCCCTTTCTCCTGATCGTACGTAGCTTTAAGAGCAACCGCCTGAAGGTCTGAACCGGCATCTGGCTCAGTCAGATCCATTGAACAAGAGGCACCTTTATTAATTCTTGGAAGGAACTCATTTTTAATCTCTTCCGATGCGAACTCATAAATTGTCTCTGCGCAATCCTGTAAACCCCAAATATTTCCATAGCCTGCATCTGCACGAGAAACCAACTCTGCCGCCATAACATACGGAACCATAGAGAAATTCAGACCATCATATTTCCTTGGAAGAGCAATTCCATACACTCCTGCATTTATTAGCGCCTCTTGATTCTTCTGAGTGCCGGCAGCGTAAGTTACTCTACCATCTTTACATACAGGTCCGTCTATATCTACTTGCTCTGCGTTTGCTGCAATTATATCTCCGGCTATCTCTCCAATAATCTCCATCACTTTGTCGTATGAATCCAAAGCATCTTTGAGATCTTTTGGAGCATAGTCGTACTTTCCGTAATCTTTATAACCATCCTCTTTCAGCTCTACAATTCTCTCCATCAGAGAGTTTGAGAATTGAAATTTTAGATCTGCGTTATCTTTATAAAAGTTTGCCATAATAGTTCCTCCTTATTTACTTTGCTTTTTGTAAGAAGCAATAATTTTTGGTACAACATCGTTTAAATCTCCAATGATGGAGTAGTCTGCAATTTTGTGAATAGGGGCGGCAGGGTCGTTGTTAATTGCTATAACAATCTTACTCTGATCCATTCCTGCTGTATGCTGAATGGCACCGCTAACTCCCACACAAATAATAACTTTCGGTCTTACTGTAACACCTGTCTGACCAATCTGACGGGCATTCTCTACAAATCCTGCATCTACAGCTGCTCTCGATGCGCCCACCTCTGCTCCAAGGGTTTTGGCAAGGTCGAATATGAGTTGGAAATTCTCTTTGCTTCCAACACCATAACCACCATCGACGATTATTTGAGCACCTTTAATATTTATCTTTCTCTCCTCAATCTCTCTCTTTATGATTTTAACTGCAAAATCGCTGTCAACCAATATCTTGCTTGTATCTATCTCATTGATAGTGCCATTAACCGGTACCTCAAGTTCCTCTTTTTTCATGACCCCTTCACGAACAGTTGCCATTTGTGGCCTGTGTTCAGGATTTACGATTGTTGCAATTATGTTTCCTCCAAAAGCCGGACGAATCTGATAGAGCAAATTCTTAAAACTCTTACCAAGTTTAGGATCATCATGATCTCCTATCTCCAACGATGTACAATCTGCTGTAAGTCCGCTTTTTAGAGCGCTGCTAACTCTTGGTGCAAGGTCTCTTCCGATTGTTGTTGCCCCAAAGAGTGCTATCTGAGGTTGCTCTTCATTGAATACAGTCAGAGCTATAGCAGTATATGGAAGTGTTCTGAAAAACTCCAATGCAGGATTATCTGCAAGATGCACTTTTTTTGCTCCATATTTATATAACTCAGGAACCAACCCCTTTACCTTGCTTCCGATAAGAAGTGCCTCTACATCTACATTAAGCTGAGCTGCAAGTCCTCTTGCTTTGGTTAAAAGTTCAAGACTGACGTCACAAACTTTTCCATTATCGGTCTCTATAAAAACTATAATATTGTTCATAATCGTTCCTCCTTTAATTAGCCAATCTCATGATTTGCAAGCAGTTCGCCTATAAGTTCATCTATATCTGCTTCGCTTGATGTGAACACTTTGCTCTCTTTTGCCTTAAAGACAATGTTTTGCACCTTTTTAACTTTTGTAGGAGAACCTGCAAAACCATAGCTGTTCTCATCTCCTCCCACATCATCAACTGTCCACTCGGTAATTTGAAGATATGGTTTTTCTTCTGTGGAAATCAGATATTTACCCTCATTTGCAGGATCTTTTTCTTCGTTTGCTGTGCGAGCATATTTATACTTCATCACATTTTTTGCATTCCTTGGACGGCAAGGAGCTGCTGTTGCATGAACGGTAACCAAACAAGGGAGGGTAGAGGTAACAACCTCAATACCTCTCTCCAATCTGCGCAACACGGTAATCTTATCTTCTGTAATCTCCTGAATCTCTTCTGCATAAGTAATCTGAGGCCATCCAAGTTTCTCTGCAACTTGCGGTCCCACTTGAGCTGTATCTCCATCTATTGCCTGACGTCCCGCAACTATGATATGTGGTTTAAGTTTGCGGCAAGCTTGTGAAATAGCGTACGATGTAGCAAGGGTATCTGCGCCTGCAAACCTTCTGTCTGTAAGTAAAATACCCCCATCTGTTCCGCGATATAATCCTTCACGGATAACTTCAGCAGCCCTGAAAGGCCCCATGGTCAAGATATAGACTTTAGATGCAGGATATTTATCTTTAATCCTTAGCGCCTGCTCCAAAGCATTCATATCTTCGGGATTGAAAATTGCTGGAAGTGCAGCCCTGTTGACTGTTCCTTCCGGTGTCATTGCGTCTTTGCCAACATTGCGCGTATCTGGCACTTGTTTAGCTAAAACGACAATTGTAAACTCTTTGCTCATATCTTTAAAATTCTAATTATTACGATTTTGTGTTAGTAGAGAGTCCGACGGGAATGATAGGTTGTTCGCCAACAAGTTCTATCTCCCCAAATGTATTCTCATATTTGGCAATATTGTCTTGCAGCGCCTTGCAAAGCCGTTTTGCATTGGCAGGAGTCATTATTACCCTGCTGACAACCTGTGCTTTAGGCAATCCTGGCAACATCTCGATAAAATCTGCTATAAACTCATTTGGAGAGTGAGTTATCACCGCCAAATTGCTGTATGAACCTTTGGCCACCTCGGGGTTAAGTTCAATATTTATGCTCTTTTTCTCTTCCATAGAATAATACTCTATAAACGATATTTTAATAATCTTAATCTAAATATTTTGAATACTCAATGCTCTATAATAATCTTAATCTAAATATTTT
>CADBRQ010000074.1 GCA_902797115.1 uncultured Bacteroidia bacterium | reverse complement strand
TATCAAAGAATTCAGCAATAATAAACTTATATTAATGAGTATGTTTGAATTACAAAACAAACTTAATGGCAGGAGAATAATTTTAGGTTCAGCTTCTCCCCGTCGCAGGCAGTTATTGGAGCAGATGGATCTGAAATTTGTTGTAGATACCTCGTTCTCCGGAAGAGAAGATTATCCGCAAGGGCTTAAAGCGGAGCAGGTTGCAGAGTATTTAGCCAAGCAGAAATCTTTTAATTTTTCAAAGCAACTCTCATCCGACCAGATTCTCATTACGGCAGACACAGTGGTAATTTGCGAATCGACGATTATGGGAAAACCTAAAAATGAGCAAGATGCATTTGAGATGCTCTCAACTTTGAGTGGAAAAACTCATAAGGTTATTACGGGTGTCTGCATAAGAGATGATACCGACTATTTATTATTTTCTGATTGTTCGATGGTTGAGTTCTATTCTCTATCTCCTTGTGATATAAAGTATTATGTTGAGACATATAATCCCTGTGACAAGGCGGGTGCTTATGGTATTCAAGAGTGGATAGGGGCTGTTGCTATCAAAAAAATAGAGGGCTCTTTCTTCAATATAATGGGACTTCCGACCGAGAAGCTCTATTATAAATTATTGGATTTTTTAGACTCATCTGAACATTAAGATTGTTGCATATCCTTTCTTTTTGATAAATAAATTCAGATTTTTTTCAGATTTGCTTATCAACTTTGTAGGAAATTACATTAACCAAGAACTTATCTTCTAAAAAACAATTGCCGCTTTGGAGAAAATTACATTTATAGTTAACCCCGTATCGGGAGGGAAAAATAAAAAGAAAATAGTTGAAGCTATTCTGAAGCAGATAGATAGAACAATTTTTCAACCAGAAATCATCTATACGAAAAAAGAGGGAGAAGCAACTCTTTTGGCTAAAGAGTGCAACTCCGAAGTTGTGGTTGCGGTTGGTGGAGATGGTACAATCAACGAAGTGGCAAAAGGGATTGCCGGAACTTCAAAAGTGTTAGGAGTTATCCCATGCGGCAGCGGAGATGGCTTTGCCCGTCATTTGGGGATAAAGAGAAACTGCAGAAAAGCTATTTCGGTAATCAATAGAAAATGCGTTGAATCAGTCGATTACGCTCTTTTAAACAATGAACCTTTTATCTGCACAACAGGCGTAGGCATAGATGCCCTTACAGCATTCAAATTTGCCTGTACAACTAAACGTGGGGTGTGGAATTATGTTTTGTGTGCGTTAAAAGTTTGGCGTACTTTTACTCCCGATACGTACAAAATATCTATTGACAATGAAGTTATTGAGCAAAAGGCAGCCATTATAACCATTGCAAACATAGGGCAGTGGGGAAATAATGCAAAGATTGCCCCTTTGGCATCTGTAACAGACGGATTATTAGATGTCAGCATAGTATTACCATTTAAATCGTACAATATTCCATCTCTTGTAGTAAGATTGATGGGAGGTTGTTTAAACAAAAGTAAGAAGGTTAAAATGTTTAAAGGGAAGAAAATAACAATACTGCGAGAAAAAGAGGGGGCTGCACATTGCGACGGGAATCCGTTTATAGCTGGGAAAGAACTTGTTACAGAAGTGGTTGCAGGAGGAATTAAGGTGATTGTTCCAAGGCCGTTACACGAAATTGCATAAAAAAAATAATAAGAACTCTCATAAGAATTGAAGTATGAACAAGACTAAACTTACAGACTGGTTTGCATTCTTTGCACCGAGGTATATCCTTATCTCTCTGATTGTGGGCATTTTAATAAGGATTGTTTTAATTTTTCATCCCGAGACAACCATAGACTGGGGAGCTGTTGAATGGATAAAAATCTTTGGATTAGGTCTGCTTAACGATCTGGCTTTTAGTGCAATAGCCCTTATACCTGCATTTGTTGTATATAGTTTGTTATGCAACTGTAAATACAATAAACCGCAGGGTTATATCATTTTGGGATTGTTGATTGCTGCAACTCTATATTTTCTTCTCACTCACGATATTACAAACGAATATGGAAGTGCTTTGCCAAGAGTAGTAAATGTAACCTTTGTTATTCTCACCATCGGATTTGCAATTCGTCTCTTTTTCCCTGCTGTTAGAGAGGTTTGGAGAGCCGTTGTCTTATGGTTGGTTATGGTACTCTATTTTATTTTTCTTGTAACAACCTCCATAGCAGAAGTTGTTTTTTGGAGCGAATTCGGCGTGAGATTTAATTTTATTGCAGTGGATTATCTGGTTTATACTCATGAGGTTATAGGAAACATAATGGAGTCGTACCCGATGGGGGTAATAGGATTGGCAATACTTGTAATAGCCCTCGGAATCTGCTTCTTCTTATTGAGAGGAAAACAATTGAGTCAATGCAATTTATCTTCTTGGAAAAAATGGCTTATCACATGTGCTCTCTTAATTGCCTCTGTTTTGGTTGGTTCCAAATGGCTTCACTATGGCTACAGGAATCTTGACAGCAAGAATCTTTTTGCCACTCAACTCCAAGAGAACGGCGAATGGGACTTTCTCGAGGCATTCGCTTCTAATGAGTTGAATTACAGTCAATTCTATGAGATGATCAATGAAAAAGAGGCTTCAGAACTCAAATTGCAGCTTTGTAACCAAAACAGCAATGGTATCAATAGTATAAAAGATTCTCTCGATATGATTAAAAAGAACATTGTCCTGATAACCGTAGAGAGTTTAAGCGGAGAATTTTTATCGCGATACGGAAGCACAGCTAATATTACTCCAAGTCTCGACACCTTAATTCAAAAGAGTTTAGTGTTTGATAATCTTTTTGCTGCCGGCAATAGGACAGTCAGAGGACTTGAAGCTATAACACTCTCATTACCACCATGTTCAGGTGAGAGCTTGGTTAAAAGAAAAAGTGCAGATAATTTCTTCTCTGTAGGTGATATTTTTAGAGACAACGGGTATAGAACACTTTTCATCTATGGAGGAAACAGTTACTTCGATAATATGGGAAACTTCTTCTCAAAATGTGGTTATGAGATTTTTGACAAGAAGAGTTATGATGAGCAACAGATTGAGTTTGCCAACATTTGGGGAACATCTGATGAAGATACTTACAGAGAGACAATTAAGATTATAGATAAATGTTGGGAGAATAATGAGAATTTCTTTGCCCACATAATGACAGTCTCTAATCACAGGCCATATACATTTCCAGAGGGGAGAATTGAGTACGAAGGAAATATGATGAGTCGCCCTGCAGCAGTTAAATATTCAGATTGGGCTATAGGAGATTTTATTGCCCAAAGCTCTGAAAAAGAGTGGTTTAAAGAGACCGTTTTCGTTATAATTGCAGACCACTGTGCATCGAGTGCAGGAAAAATATCTCTGCCGGTGCAACGTTATCACATTCCTGCACTTATCTATTCTCCAGGGTTCATAGAGCCGCAATATGTCACTAAAGTGTGCTCGCAGGTAGACCTGATGCCTACTCTCCTCTCATTGCTTCATGTGAGTTATGACTCAAAATTTTATGGTCAAGATATTTTATCGCCGAACTTCAAAGAGAGAGCATTCATGGCAACTTACCAAGACTTAGGTTATTACGCCAACGACACTCTCACCATTCTCTCACCTGTCAGAAGAGTGAGACAATACAGCATTGAACATATTGGAAATTGGGAATATGTAGAGAAGGAGTGCGAGCAGATGAATGAAAAACTTGTCAAAGAGGCACAAGCTTATTACCAAACAGCAAATACAACTAAATAAAGACTAAATAGTTAGAGCTATTAAGTTACACAGCACTATTAATCTCCATCCGGGAGGGTAGGGAATTTAGCCCTAAAGCCATATAGTTTTTCTATATTTAGCTCCGCGATGCGCATATCCTCCTTTCCCTCTGTGTTGCAGGTGGTTACTATTTCCCCTCTGTAGTTTATAACTGCCGAATGTCCGTTGTAATTAAGCATCTTTTCTTCACTCGAATTATTTCCTGCCATATTGACCCCTATTGTATAGCACTGGTTCTCAATGGCTCTGGCTTTCAATAAGGTGTCCCAGACTATTATTCTGCTATCCGGCCACGAGGCTACATAAATAGCGGCGTCGTATTCTGCTTCTTGCAAAACTGCCGGATTATCTCCATTCGGGGTGATATTTTTGTGGACGATATGATTTCTGCTGAATATGGGAAAGCGTAAGTCGTAACAAACCTGCAACAAAAGTTTCCATCCGCGCCAAGTGACTATAACCCTCTCTTTTCCTGCGGTAAAGTTCTCATTCTCTCCTGCAAATGAGAAGAGATGATGCTTGTCATAATGGAAAATATCTGCATCGGGAGTAATGAAATAGAGCCGGTTGAAATATTTTGAATTCTCCTCAACGGCAACAGAGCCGCAGAGAGCACAATTATGCTTGCTTGCTGTAAATTGCATAAAATCAAAGGCTTGTTTTGCTGCAGGTACAATCCTTTTTGGTTCCGAACATGTTCCTGTGGCAAACATCTCGGGCAAAACAATCAAATCTATATCTTTATCCTCTAAACTCTCGATAAGTTTTTGAGCAGATGCAAGGTTCTCATCGGGATGATTGAATTTTACAAATGGCTGAACTAAAGCTATTTTCATAAACCATAGTTTTATCTTATGATATATTTTTCTCCAAAGTTAGCACTTATCTTTATATGTGCAAATTTCTCTATGGGCTGTTTTAAAATGCAATGCTGTACAACTAATTCAGCTTTGAAATGCGAAGATTAAATATTATATTTGCGTAGAGTATAACAATTTAATTTTTGAACTATGAAAAATACAATGAGTTTTCAGGATGCTGTTAAAATCTGTTTCAGCAAGTATGTAGATTTTAAAGGAAGAGCAAGAAGAAGTGAATTTTGGTGGTGGTTTCTATTTACTGTAATTGTTGGGTGTGTTTTCCAGATGATTAGCCACACTTTGGGTTATATAGTAAATCTCGCCCTTTTGCTTCCAACTTTAGCAGTGAGTGTCAGAAGGTTGCAGGATTTAGGAAAAGAATGGTTCTGGATTCTGCTTCTTTTAATTCCATTCATAGGAGCAATTATCTTGTTGATTATGTTCTCTAAAGAGGGGCAAAAAGGTTCCAATCAGTTTGGTCCAGATCCTAAAGCATAATAGTGTCTGTATTTAACTACTTGGAGAATACTAAAAAGTGGGTGGTTACATAATGGGTATATCTTGTTAAAAACAGAGAATTCGATAGCAAGGCCGACTATAACCACAAATGAAGAAAACGAAAAGAGGCTGACCAATATTTTTTGGTCAGCCTCTTGCGGTGTGTACGAGACTCGAACTCGTGACCTCCTGCGTGACAGGCAGGCATTCTAACCAAACTGAACTAACACACCGTTTGGGAGTGCAAAGATATAAATTATTTATAAATCTACAAACTTTAATCTCATTTTTTTAGATGAATCTGCTTGTAAATATCTCCTTATGACTTATTAAAAAATGAGAAATGAACATTCCCGTACTTTTTCTCCTTGACAAAGTTTGGATGATCTTTGAATGAATAATCTGCCGGATGTTCTAATATAAAATATCCAAAACCGGATAGAATGTTCCGTTCAAGAATTTTATTTGGGATAGTATCTAAACCCTCCAGATCGTATGGAGGATCGGCAAAGACAAAATCGAATGTTCGATTGCATAACTCTAAGAAATCGAATACATTACAATGAACTACCCTAACGCTTGAAATTCCGAGAGTGCGAAACATTTTGCTGATGAATGAACTGTTCGTTGAATTCATCTCTACACAAACCCCCTCTGCTCCTCCCCTCGATATAAATTCTGCACTTATACTGCCAGTTCCACCAAAAAGATCTAAAAGTGAAGTGTTGCTCAAGTCGAATTCATTCTCCAAAGAGTTAAAAAGTCCCTCTCTTGCAAAGTCGGTTGTAGGACGGGCTTTGTAGTGTTGTGGCAAAACAACTTTTTTCCCTTTTAGTTTTCCTCCTATTATTCTCATCTGTACTCCTTTGCACATTAATACCGATTCACTCGGTGTGTTTAAAATATGTCACTTTCATCATCAGAGCGCACAGATTTTAACCCCTTTGACATAGCTCTCCAACTTTTCCAATTCATCTATACCAATTGCAGCATAGAGATTTACAACAGTTTGCTGAGGGTTGATCTGATTCTGCCTCAATGCTTCCAAAATAAAATAGATTACAGAACCAAAATCTGTTGCTTTGTAACCATTGGCAATTAACAATTGTTCCCCCGCAGCAAGGGTCAGAATAAAAATTCCCTTCTCTTTATTATACTCGGCGATAAGTTTATTATAATCCTTAATAGATTGAAGCTCAATTAAATAGCGTACTACAGAAGGGAGGGGCAGAGTAGATTTGAGAGAGGGTGAATAATCGGATGGTTTTGAGTATAGGACTTTCACTCCGTAAACTTCCACAGCAGTTGAGTAAACTTTCTCATTCTCGTCTATTCCAAACAACTCTTCCAAAACCCTATGTTGAGCATTAGGATTTGAGAAGTCTGCAGGGACAACCGTGAAATTAATATCGGAGTAATAGACTTTTTTCATAATTATAAAAAAGGGTGCTGCGGTCTGCACCAAAGCACCCTTTTAAACCTTTATAAAATCTTTATTCCCAGTTACCTGCGTTGTTGTTAGGTTGTTCAATGCTACCAACTTTGTAACCGGCATATCTGTTAGGGAACTGCTCTGAAGGACCTTTCTCTGCATTAAGGTTGATAAGCAGTTGTTTGTCTAAGCCTTTAAGGATTGAGTTGAAAGGAATACATGCCTCAAATAGAGGAACATTTACTCCGGAAACTTGTTTAATCACAGATTTCATCTCAATCTTGTCACCTCCCGAGAAAGGAATGATTGCAAGTTCATCTACATTAAAATCATCTCTCTTCAGAAGAGTATCTTTCACAGCAATTTCGGTTGGAATAGAGAACACTAACTGCTCGTCTCCGGCAAGATACATCTCATAGAGTTGCTGAGGAGTAATTTTGCCTCTGGCTGCTTTTTTGACAGCTTCTGTATGAGCTACAGCAACAGAATCGTTCTCAGAACCAATCATTTTTACGATTTTCATTTTACCATTTTTGTAGAAATCAATAAGAGAATCTATTGTTCCTGCAAATCTGTTGTTTTGGTTTTTGAATGCCACTTGAAGCGTACGTATATCTTTCAATTTCTGAACGCCGGCGGCTTTTCTGAATTCAACCTCTTTGTTGAATTTAATAGGTTTCTGAACTCCGTTATAAATCAAATAACCTAAGCCAATGATGATTAACGGAAGAATAACAATTGTAAAAAGCTTTTTCATATATTAAATTATCTAATTATCTTCCTTATTACAAAAGACAAAAATAAAAAAAAAGTTTACAACAAGCAATATATTTTTAATTTTGCAGTACAAAAATTATGAGAAACCAAATACATAATAAGTACAGAGAATTCCTATCGATGATAGAAAATGCCCGAAACATTGTTTTGGTAGGACATTTGAATCCCGATGGAGATTGTATAGGAGCTGTTACAGCACTTAAACGGTATATAAAGAGCAAGTTTGAAGATAAACAAGTTACAATTACAGTTCCCACCCCTTTTCCTGACTTTTTAACATTCTTAGACCCCAATTCGGAAATTCTTATACATAAAAATTCTCCCGATGCGGTTAGAAATAAGATAGAGGAGTGCGACCTTATGATATGTATGGACTTGGGGAAACCTTCAAGGACAGAGAATATGGAGAATCTGGTCAGAGAGTGTGCAGCGCGTAAGATATTAATAGACCATCATTTAGATCCGGAAGATTTCACCAACCTCACTTTTTCTTTTATGGAAGTCTCTTCTACCTGCGAAATTACATATTGGCTTTTGACCGAATGTTCTGAAGGTAAACCGCTTGAAGAAGATGTGATGGAGGGTTTGTGTACAGGTCTTTTAACAGATACAAACAATTTTTCAAATTCCTTGTTCCCTTCAACTTTTCTTATGGCATCCCAACTTATAGAGACCGGCTTTAGGATAGACCGTATTCAGGACCTTGTCTTGAATAGTTATTCCCAAGACAGAATGCGGCTGATGGGGCAGATGCTGCTGAATAATATGGTTGTTTTTGAAGATTTGAACGCATCGCTGATGATTTTGGACCTTAAAACACAAAAAAAATTCAAATATCAAACCGGAGATAGCGAAGGTTTTGTAAATTTACCCCTCAAGATTGCCGGGGTTAACATATCGGGACTTTTTACGGAGCAGGAAGAATTTATCAGAGTCTCTCTTCGTTCCAAAGAGGATATTTCCGTTAATGACCTCTCCAAAAGATACTTCAACGGAGGAGGACACAAAAACGCGGCGGGTGGGAGATTGTTTATGAAAATAGATCAAGTTGCTGAGTATTACGAAGAAAGCGTCAGGGAGTATTTAAAATCACTCGGCACAACTTTTGAGGAGAAATAGAGCGTAGATGAAAAAGACATTTATATTGGCAATACTGTTTTTAGCACTTTCTGCTTGTGACAAACAAGACAGAGAGAATACCTATATTAACCAGGAAGATAGAATAGACGCCTATTTGAACACGGTCGATAAAGGTTACAGAATTGTCTCAAACAAAGGATCTTACAGGATTGTAGTATCGGAAGGAAGTGTAAAAGATTCTCTCGAAGTTGGAGATTCTCTCTATTTCTTCTACAGCGGTTATACATTCACTTCAACTCAGGGGAGTTTGTTTGCCACAAATGAGGGAGCGGTTGTAAGAGAAAATTTCATTAATACTCCCGATACGACAGTCAAGAAAATCTTATACACAAAAGGGGCGTTGATTACGGGGCTTTTTAATGGCTTGAATAATGTTCATGACGGCGAGCGTTGCAATATAGTCTTCTCTGCCAAATATGGTTACGGAAACACAGAGATGTTCAATGTGCCAAAATTAACAGCTCTCTTTTTTAAAATTAAAGTAGAAAAAATTGTAAAGAACAATAATAATCAAGAATGAAAAAATATTTTTTAAGTGTGGCAATACTCTCTTTTGCAGTGTTATCTGCAATCTTCTCCTGTTCAAAGGAGACAGACTTGAATGAAAGAGAGGTTCAGGAGAGAATTCTCGATGCGTATATTGCTGAAAAATACCCTAATGCACAGAAACTTAGCTCAGGTCTCACAATTTTAGAGAAGCAGGATGGTCATACACCGCCCCCTGTAGATTTAGAGGGAGTCTATATTCACTACAGCACATATACTCTCGAGGGTGTATGCCAGTCGACAACAGATTCCATTCAAGCAAAGCAGCTCGGAACATACACTGCATCAAATTATTATGGACCTATACTTTTCTTAATCAATAAGTATTACACCACAGAAGGAATGATGGAGTTGTTAAAGCAGGTTGGAACAGGTGGGCATGTGAAGGGTATAATCCCGCCATGGCTTTCGGGCAAATTAGCAACAAACTCAGGTGGAGGTTCCAGTGCCAGCACACAACAATCTTCGGTTAATATCATATACGATATCCACGTAGGTGATGTTGTTTCTGATATTATTCAGTATCAAATAGATACAATTCAATCATATTCAAAGAAATATTTTCCTCCAGGGCTCGATTCTACAAAATATGGTTTCTATTTTAAAAACTATACTCATCCAGGCGGCATACCCGATAAAGACACTATAGAGGCAAATACATATATAAACGTTTGGTACATAGGTCGTTTACTCGACGGTTATGTATTTGACACAAATATTCGCGATACGGCCAAGAAATATGGAATATACTCTGCGAGCTCTGCTTATGACCCGTTGTATGTAAAGATGGAGGCAACAGCTGAACTTATGAATGAATCTACATCTGCAAGCAGCTCAACAGAAGACTCAAAGTCATCATCTTTAATATTGGGATTTTGCCATGCTCTTAAAAGAATGACAATTGGAGACCATGCCCTTACGATGTTCTTATCGGGATTAGGATATGGTTCAGAGGGTAGTTTTTCTAATGGTTCCGGAGTTCCTTGGTACTCACCTCTAAGGTTCGATATCTGGGTTACCACCTCATCAGACTCTGAGTTTCCTCCTGCCAATTTTGATGGAGAGTAAAACAGATGGATTTTAGATTAAAGGTCTTTGTCACTGTTGCAGATCTTCTCAATTTCTCCGCAGCAGCAGAGCAGTTGGGAATTTCTCAACCGGCTGTTACCAAGCATATTAAGGCCTTGGAATCTGAATGCAATTTTCAAATTTTCTACAGAAGTGGAGGAAAATTGCGACTCTCGTACGAGGGTTCCCTTCTGTTGGAAAAAGCTAAACGGATACTCTCACTCTATTCAGATTTAGGGGAGGAGAGTTCACTTATCTCAAGAGCTCCAAAAGGAAAGTTTTATTTAGAGATTCCACCTCCAATCTATTACGGTTTTTTGCCGGCGTTTGTTGGAGAGGTTTGCAGATTAGCACCTCATTCTCTATTTGAGATAAAAGTGACAGAAATATCAGATTCTGAGCAATCGGAATCCGGAGAGATAGAAGATTCTCTCTATAAAACTCTTAACAAAATAACAATATCATACTCATCCAAACCAAAAGAGGGAAATCCGGTTCTTTTTTCAGACAGTTTGGTTGTTGTAGGAAGCAATGCCTTCAATCCCGCATCGTATTATAATTTGGAAGATTTAAAATTTCTGAATTATACAAACGATAAACAGACATTGAGAGATATTCTGGAATATTTCACACATTCCAAATTGAGTTATTCCCAGGTTAAAGCAATGGCTCAACTCGAAGATTCTCAGTCTATTATTCGCCTTCTTCTATCATACTACAAACACGGGAAGAAAGCTCCGACTACTGTTGCCTTTTTATGGAAAAGCCAGGTTGCAAAGTTTATAAAAGATGGCAAACTTCAGGTTGTAAATGTTCATGAATTTCAAGACAAGCCACTTCCGAAACGCTACTATTCAATAAATCACAGCCATACAAAGGAGAGTGATGGTTTTGTAGATTTTCTTACAAAATGGGTTTCATTCTTATCACAATAGTTTTCAGTAGAGTTTGTATGAGGTAACATTTTTCAACCCTGCATAACCAAAATAACTATCCACCACAACCCCATCTACAACAATTTTCCTCCCAACCATATTGGGATGATCTACCAAATTGAGTTCATTCCTGATACTCCCTACAGGAAGTTCCACAGCCATAACATTTTCCCGAAGCGACTGCCAATCCTCCTTTGCCAAGACTATGTGTGTTTTTGAAGTAAAAAGCCCCCTTTTCTGGAAGTTTGAAGATGTTGCATTTCCCCCGACAATGTATCCCCAAAGTTTAACCGAATCGCCAATATGCGTTCTTGCATATACAACGCTAACACTTCCATAGGGGGCGAAAAATGCTGTGTTATAATACCTTTCCGTCCTCACGCGATTTGTGTCTATACTCATACTGAAGCCTCCGGTATTGGCTCTTGTAATATCATAATCTAACTCTATACTAACCAAATCGGTCGCTTTAAGTTTATGAGTTAGGATAGTTGTATCTTCCCATGAGGGGTTGGTAGGGGGAGTGTATGCACTGGAACCATCTTTGTTTTTATATACAATCTTCACATCGCCAGGATAGAAAAAGACATAAAGGTTTGTGCCATAGTAACTTTGCCTATATTGAGCACTATCTTTTACATAGTATAGTCCGTTCCCTTTAAAAAACTTCCTGAAATTGTCGGTAACAAGGACTCTGATTCCACCGGTAAGTTGAGCAGAAATGAGGTTTACTCTTAAAGTGCTGTCAGATACAGCTTTAACTGTTCTGTCTTCTCCAAACAGCGGTAAATCTTTACTCGGTTCTGTAAACTCTCCCGAACGGAGTTTAATATGGTATGTACCCACCGGAAGTTCCATTTCTGAAGGTCTTTGAACATAGAGTCCATCATAGTAGATATTTCCCTTATTGTCAGATATTTGCAAAAGATATTTTGTGGTGTCCAGCACAAATCGTGTTCCCCACCCGGAGGCTTTGGAAGAGATGTAATTGCTTCCGTTTCCGTCTAATTCCGGCACATCAACAACATTCTCAACAATTTTGACAGCTACCTTGTACGACTCCTTTTCCAATTCAAATACCAACTTTCCAACTTTGCCGGAGTTCTCAACCTCAATATCTTGCATCTTGGTACATTCGATGCCCAATATTAAAACAAAGCAGCATGCTATCATCACCGCAACCTTTTTTCTATACCCCCTCTCAAAACTCCTTCTATAGTTCCTCTCAAAATTCACTTTAGCTCCTGTTAATCTCCTTTTCAACTTTCCAGAGTTTTTTCCAATTCTACCAAACCTTCTCATGACTCTATTATTTTTTATTGATTCGTACTTCACTTATTTCCATCTGACAGTTCAATATTCCGATGGCAAATATAATACTCTAAATTACTGATGTCAAGACAATTAGTAAATTTATTCTTTTGCTCTTGGCGGTAATTTCTTCAATTAATCTGTTTGATAAAACCTCAGCTTCAAAAGCTCGGCTCTGAATTGTAAAACAATGCTTGCCAAGAACAATAAATCGGATTTGTGTTACATCTTTGCGGAGCAATTCTTAAAAAGATTTCTTTAAACCATTGACTAAATTGAACAAATAAATAAAATAGATTGAGTAACTTTGCTTACGGAAAAAAAATATGGGCGATAAATTAAAGAGCAAAGCAATTGGTGGAGCACGTTGGGGCTTTGTAGAGAATTTCTCTTCTCTTGCGGTAACTTTTCTGGTTGGCGTTATTTTGGGAAGAATTCTCTCTCCCGATGAATTTGGTCTCATAGGGTATCTTACGATTTTCATAGCACTCTCTATCTCCTTTATAGACAATGGGTTCTCATCAGCAATAATTAAGAAGCCAAACCCATCTTCCGATGATTTAAAGACGGTTTTCTCTACCAATTTGATAATGAGTATGGTATGTTACCTGCTTCTTTTCTTTTTGAGCAGACCTATAGCATCTCTTTTCTCTATAGAAGCTCTCGCCCCGCTATTAAGAGTACTGGCTATAGTCCTGATTATTAACGCCTTTTCCATTATTCAAAGAGTGCTTCTTATTAAAGAAGTGGATTTTAAAAAGCTCACAGTGTGCTCTTTAACAAGCTCTATATTAAGTGGTTGTGTTGGTATATATTTAGCCGTCAAAGGTTATGGAGTATGGTCTTTAGTGTGGCAACAGATCTCCAAACAACTTTTTAATACGCTGTTGTTGTGGATTTTAGGTAATTGGAAGTTCTCGATAGGGTTTAGCTGCAATAGTTTTAAAGAACTTTTTTCTTACGGTTCTAAAGTGTTGATCAGCGGATTGTTAGATACACTTTTCAGGTATCTTTATTATCCTATAGTCGGTCGGTTTTTTTCTACATACGATTTAGGGCAGTACACTCGTTCAGATCAATTCTCAAATGTTACCTCCAACAATATCTCTCAAATTATTCAGAGAGTGGGGTTTCCTATAATTTCAAAAGTTCAGGAGGATGACTTGCGACTTCGTAACACCTTTAGAACCATAATATTAGTGAGCGCACTTCTTTCATCGTTTTTGTGCTTCTGGCTTTCCGCCATCTCTAAACCTTTGATAATTGGCTTAATAGGGGAGAAGTGGCTCCCTGCAACTGCTATGTTGCAAATTATTGCCCTCGGCGGTCTTTTTGTTCCGCTTCATTATCTTAATCAGAATATTCTTCAAGTTAAAGGTAAAATGAGGCAATATCTTGCATTAGAGATATTTAAGAAATTGCTGATAGTGCTCTCTGTTATTGCAGGAATTATTTGGGGATTGGATGTGCTCCTTTGGGGTTTTGTCCTTTCAAATGCTCTTGCTTATTTTGTATTTGCCTTTTATAGCGGACGTTACAGCGGTTACTCAGCGATGCGTCAATTCCTTGATATTCTCAGACCTCTCTTTATTTCTCTTCTGTGCGCCATTATTTGTGCCCTTGTAACTGTTTGTGTAATATGGATTTGTAAAACGCATCTTATGTGGTACAATGTTACATGGACAAATTTATTGGGAGTTTTAGTCGGAACGTTGGTTGCTCTCGGTTCAATTTCTCTGATTTATAAAATCGTTCCCGGAAAAGAATACTCGGAAGCTCTTAACCTCTTGAAGATCTGGAAGCGATAACCTCATAGTTTGTAACACGCTTCCCGAAGTCTCATAGTCCTTTCGCCGTTGCTGTTTATAGTTATCTGTTCCCATCATATCTTGATTGAGCTTGTTCTCCTTAATTATATATAAAATTAGAAAGGTTGGAGAGAACCTCCAACCCTTTTAGTACATTAACCTAAACTTAAACTATGAAAAACATTAGGACAATTTGCAAATGCCGTGCCAAAATGGTTTAAGTTTTTGTAAAGATTATCTATATCTTAAAAATATCGCTAAAGTTATCAGAATAATGACGATTAAGCCGTAAATCCAGAGTTTTACCTTATTTTTAAGAAATCTATCTTGCATATTGTGTTTTTTCAGATAGCTGTAATCGTAAATGTTCTTTAAAATGCCAATGGCGATTATAGAGGCTATTGTTGGTATGAGTCCAAGTACTCTGGCAACGTACAGTATTAAAGCTATCACTGCAATATAACCGATAACAGAGCTAACTATAATAAAAGGACGATGTTCTTTTATATCCAGCCCGTAAGTGTTGAATAAAAATAAATTTTTCATAATAATATATTAAATTATTCAGTTTCACAAATTTAACATTTTTTCCTAATCTTCTTTTTCTTTTTCTTTTGGTCCATAATCTTCGTGTGCTCTTTTAACACAGATATTGTATTCATCTGCTATATCTGCTGTTTCAATAGCGTATGCTACAGCTATGGCAGGTAACGCTTCAGGAAGTAGTAAGCACGATACAGCAGTGGCTGCGACTAATGTTCTGGCTCTTCGATTTCTATCTTCCTTACATCTGGTTAATGCTTTTGCAAGTTCATCGGGATTATCTTCTCCGCCTTTAGTCAAAATACTTTTACTTATAGTTTTATTCTCAATTAATTCATCTAAAAACCCTAAAGATTTAACCAAAACAATTTTCTCATTGTAGGTTAATAATTGATCATTTGTAACTTTTACAAATGTTTCTTTAATATCGGCTCCATTTGCAATACTATAACTATAGTTACGAAAAGTGCTTGAAATAACTGACAATGATGATTTCGAACTGGTGATTGATGGTATCATATCTGGGACATTGAAATCTTTTCTCAAAATAGCTTTAATTTTAGTTGATTCAATTCCACTCAGGGAGAGTTGTTTATACACTCCTTGAACATTGTTAAATGAAATAGCAAATTCTTTCTTTGCTTGATTAAAGATTGCGTCAAAGTCGTTTGACTCCATTTGATTCACTTCGTGTTTTGTACACGAAGTAGACATAACAGCTATAAAAAACATCATTACAGCTGTAAAAATTAAGTTTTTCTTTTTCATAATCAAATAAAGTCGCTCGGTAGGTTCTTTCTGCAATTATCCTGTTACAAAGTTCTTTATTAGAATTTATAGTCTTGTATCACCAGCGCAATTTCTTGTATCATCAGCGCAATTTTTTGTGTGTTTTATTGCTCTGTCCAAGAGTGTTCATGGTCTCACCTTAAAGAGCATGACCTTGAACGATTTTGTGCTTAAAGTGTTCACGGATGGTACCTTGAAGGTATTAACATTAAAAATATTGAAATTAGGTTTACCGAAACAAGTTCTGAGATAGCATATGCGACCGAGTGATGTAATATCGCTGAAGTATTTATTTCTCCAAAATTCTCATTCTGGCGAACTTGAGCATAAGGGTTTTAGTGCCGCTTTGCTCAAATTCAACTACCGCTTTTTTGCTTTGAGCTTCTCCACTTATCGAGATGATAACGCCTATGCCAAATCTCTCATGCTCAATTCTTTGCCCGGGTTTCATCAGGGTAGGGGAATCTGGTATGAAACCGTTAGCCCCTTCAGGGCGGTTTGTTCCTATGTGGCGATTGCTTCCTTCTATTCTGCTGCTTCTGTCTGAGCGACCGATTCCATTAAAACGGTTGGTCTCATCTAAGCGGTTGGTTCTGTCGAAACGGCTTGCTTCGGAGAATCTGCCGTTTCCTTCAGATCTGCTGTTTCCTTCAAAACGGCCGGTGCTGCCAAAACGATTACGGAGAATAGGACCAAACGTATCGCTGAGCATACTCCGATGTATCTCATCTCCAAGGACTTGAGGATTTTTTATGAATTTCTTGTTTATCTCCTTTAAGAAGCGGCTTGGAGGATTGCTCTGTGTCTGACCATATTGCATTCTTGTATGTGCAAATGATAGTTTAACTTCTTCTTTTGCTCGCGTTAGGGCTACATAAAACAACCGTCTCTCTTCTTCAATATCTTTTTTAGAAGAGTAGTACAAGCCCCCACTTGGAAACAGATTCTCCTCTAAACCAACTACATACACATACGGAAATTCAAGTCCTTTTGCAGCGTGAACTGTCATCAGCGATACGCGGTTTTTATCCTCTTCTCTCTTTTCATCCAAACTCTTATTCACTTCCGAATTCTCTTTTGCTATATCGCTGTCGGAGATAAGTGCAATGTTCTGAAGATAAAGGTCTATTGTTACCAAATCTACCATATCTTCCTCATTGATAAGTTCTTCTATCCCTTCATTCACAAAACTTTTTATAGAATTGAAAAACTCTTGAACATTATCTAAGCGTGTTTGCCCCTCCAAAGATGTATCCGATGCTAATGTGGCGCAAATGGCGAATCGTGTGTCCAGCATTTTAGCAATTTCGTAAGCGTCTGATGTGTAGATGTATGAGCGGATATCGTTTATTGCGGCTACGAACTCTCTGATTTTGTTAAGTGTGGCGACACGCACATTGAACTCTTCTGCACTAATTTCCATAACTCCTTCACATAGAGAGAGTCCCTTTTGACTACAAACAGTTATGATTCTCTCCATAGAGACTGCTCCTACTCCTCGCGATGGGAAATTAATTATCCGTTTAAATGCTTCGTCATCTTTAGCGTTCATTATGAGTCTGAGGTACGATAGCATGCTTTTTATCTCTGCACGGTCGTAAAATGAGTGCCCTTGATAAATTTTGAAAGGAATGTTCCTGCTCCTGAGGGCCTCTTCAATAATTCTGCTTTGGGAATTGGTCCTATATAGCACTGCAAACTCCTGATACTTCGCCTTTTGCTGGTTTTTGACCTGAAGTATGGAGGCGGCAACCAAATAGGCCTCTTCTTTTTCGGTATATGACGGAAGGAGTTGAATCTTTTCCCCTCTGTCCCTATCTGAGTAACACTCTTTTGTGAGACGATTCTCGTTCCTGAGAATCACGGAGTTAGCGGCTTCAACTATAGTTTGCGTAGAGCGATAATTTCTCTCTAAACGGAAAATTTTGGCCTCCGGATAATCTTTTTGAAAATTAAGTATATTCTCGATTCGTGCTCCGCGGAATGCATATATGCTCTGAGCGTCATCTCCAACAACTGTTATATTTTTGTGTCTCGCAGCTAATTCCTTGAGTATGAGGTATTGAAGTTGATTGGTATCTTGATACTCATCTACAAGTATGAACTGGAAGTGAGAACTAATTGTTTCAAATGCATCGCGATGATAGGAAGCTAACTTATACATATTCAGCAAGATGTCATCAAAGTCCATAACTCCCTGCTCTTCACATTTCTGACAGTAAAGTGCAAAAATTTCATTCAGCCGACCCCGTTTTGAGCGTCTGTCTGCCTCCATCATATCTGTATATGAAATATAGGTCTGAGGCGTTATAAGGTTGTTCTTACACTCTGATATTCTGCTGCTTATCTCATTGGGCTTATAGATCTTATCATCTAAACCCATCTCTTTTATACATCGCTTTACAAGAGTCTGACTATCGCTTTTATCATACACCGTAAATGTTTTTGGGTAGCCAAGAAGTTCCACATAATTCTTTAACAAACGGAGAAATATGCCGTGAAAAGTGCCTGCGTATAAGCGAATTGCAAGATTCTCTCCTACAAGCTCTCCGATTCTTTGCTTCATCTCTCTGGCAGCTTTGTTCGTAAAGGTTAACGCCATAATACAGAATGGATTAAAGCCGTGCGAAAGAATGTTTGCTATCTTGGTTGTAAGTACTCGTGTCTTTCCGCTGCCTGCTCCTGCAATAATCAGCGATGGTCCCATTAAATGTGTAACCGCTTCTCTCTGAGCATCGTTCAGCCCCTCAAGTATCATATTTTCTCTCTCTTCCATCATAGCACAAATGTAACCATTTTCTTTTTTGGCTGCAATAGCTTTAATGTGCGACTTTTAGCACTTTTGGTGTTAAACCGTTCAAGGTCATGTTCTTTAGTGTGAGACCATGAACACTTCCGTTCTTTTTATGTACATTTGCGAAGAATTAATGTGAATGTTATGATATCTACTGATAAAAATCTTTCCGTTCAGCCGAATGCTCAGCCAACGATTCAGTCGGATGCTCAATCAACGATTCAGTCGGATGCTCAGCCAACAGTTCAGTCGGATGCTCAGCCAACAGTTCAGTCGGATGCTCAATCAATGATTCAGTCGGATGCTCAGTCAACGGTTCAGTCGGATGCTCAGCCAACAGTTCAGTCGGATGCTCAGTCAACGGTTCAGTCGGATGCTCAGTCAACGGTTCAGCCGGATGCTCAGTCAACGGTTCAGCCGAATGCGGACGATGCAAAATGTAAGGGGATGGATTCTTATGAACATAAACTTCTACGAGAGAGACAGTTGAAAGCGTTTGGCAGGTTGCTGGATATTCTGGACGATTTAAGATCCAAGTGTCCGTGGGATCGTAAGCAGACATTAGAAAGTCTTAGGCCTCAGACAATTGAGGAGACATACGAACTCTCTGACGCTATTATGAAAAATGATCTTCACAATATCTGCAAGGAGCTGGGCGATTTGCTTCTTCATGTGGTGTTCTATGCAAAAATCGGAGAGGAAAAAGAGGCATTTGATATTGAAAGTGTATGTAATCAACTATGTGATAAGTTGATATATCGTCATCCTCATATATATGGAGAAATAAAATTGGATAATGCTGAAGAGGTTCTCAAAAATTGGGAGATGCTTAAAACCAAAGAGAAGGATGGAAATAAAACAGTTTTAAGCGGCGTTCCGGATACATTGCCAAGTCTGATTAAGGCTTACCGAATGCAGGACAAAGCGCGGGCGGTGGGATTTGACTGGAAAGAGAAGGAGGATGTTTGGGATAAGGTTGAAGAGGAGATTCATGAGTTCAGGGAGACTCTCAAGCATAGTTCAACTGAACATATCGAGAAGAGTAAAGCAAAGCAACAGAGTGAGTTAGGAGATGTACTTTTCTCAATTGTGAATGCTGCACGCCTATATGATCTTAATCCCGATACAGCTCTTGAACAGACATGCAGTAAGTTTCGTTCTCGGTTTGAATATGTGGAGGCCCACTCGATAAAACTCGGTAAGAATTTAAAGGAGATGACTTTAGAGGAGATGGATGAGCTTTGGGAAGAGGCGAAGGTGAATGAAGAGGTGAAAGGTGAATGACGAGGCGAAAGGGGAAAGGTAAATGAAAGGGGCAAGTGAGGAGCCAAAGGGTGAAGAGTCTATAGGTAAAGAAATGATTAAGTAGTTAAACGATTGAGAATTAAAGATATAGGTGAAATAAGAATAAAGTGGTGTGTCAAGTAGGAACTATATGTAAAATTAGAAGGTATGGAAGATAACTGGCAAGAGAGGACGCTTCTGCAGCTGGGAACAGAAGGAGTAGAGCTGTTGAGGGAATCAACTGTTGCAATAATCGGTCTTGGCGGTGTAGGTGCTGTGGCTGCAGAGATGGTATGCAGGGCTGGAGTTGGAAGTATAATCATCGCCGATTCAGATACTTACAACATAACCAATAAGAACCGTCAGATTGGAGCTTTAGACTCAACCATCGGGAAGAAAAAGACGGAGGTGATGTCGCGCCGTTTGCAGGATATCAATAAAGATTTGAAGATTAGAGTAATAGAAGAATATATCGCTGAAGAGAATTTGGAAAGGCTTTTAAATTTTAAAATAGATTTCCTCATCGATGCGATTGATACTCTCTCTCCAAAGATTGCCCTTATAAAGTTTTGTGTAGAGCATAAGATTCCGCTGGTTTCCAGTATGGGGGCAGGGGCGAAATACGATGCGACCAAGGTGAGAATCACAGATTTAAAAAAATCTTTCAATTGTCCTCTTGCTTATATGCTTCGCAAACGCCTTAGAAAAGAGGGGATTAGCAGCGGTTTTAATGTGGTCTTTTCAGAGGAGCTTCCCGATAAAGGTGCGATAGTTCCATTTGAGGAGAAAAATAAAAAAAGTAGAACCGGAACAATCTCTTATCTTCCTGCTGTGTTCGGTTGCGTGTGTGCTCAAGCTGCTATTTGCCATCTCATCAAAAAATGCTAAATTTGCCCGCTACGCAGTGAGATTTTCTAAGGCAAAATGAGTATTATCGTTAAAGAGGTTACAACTAAAGAGGAACTTAAACTTTTTTATAAGTTTCAGAATAAGCTTTACAGGAAATGTAAGGTTTATGTTCCCTCATTGGATAAAGATCAAGTGCATGTTTTAACAGCAGATCCTGCCCTAAGTTACTGTATAAGAAAACTTTGGTTAGCATATAACGATAAAGGAAAAGTTGTGGGAAGAGTGCAGGGTATAATCAATCCGCGATATAATGAATACTACAATAAAAAGTGCGTGAGATTTGGCTGGTTCGATTTTGAAGAGGATGTGGAGATTGCGAAAGCCTTGTTGGAGAGTGTGGAGAAATGGGGAGCGGAGCAAGGGATGAATAAAATTCATGGTCCCCTCTTTTACAATACATTAGGTAAACAAGGAATGCTTATAGAGGGGTTCGATAAGATTCCGCCGTTCAACTGCCTATACAATTATGAGTATTATCCGAAATATATGGAGAATCTCGGATATGAAAAGGAGTGCGATTGGATTCAGTACGAGATGAACGCCAGTCAGGGACCGCCTCCTAAACTCAAAAGACTGAGCGAAATTCTCTTAAAGAGATATAATCTTAAAGAGGTGGATTTGAGGGAGATACGAAGGGATAAGAAATTATTGGAAGATCTTAAAAGAAAATTCTTTAAGATTTACAATGATAGTTTTAAGAGTGTCTATAATTTTATTCCTCTCACACCGGAAGAGGAGAAAAATGTGGGAGATACATATTTCTCTCTTTTGAGAAGAAAACTGACCTGCATAATTGTAGATGAAGATAATGATATTGCAGCATTTGGTCTGAGTATGCCATCGTTCTCCAGAGCGCTGATAAGAACACGCGGACATCTGTTCCCGTTCGGATGGTTCTTTATGTTAATGGCTTACATAAGATTCCATACCGTAGATTTGCTTCTGCTAGGAGCAAGTCCTAAATGGGAACAGAAGGGTTTGTCTGCAGTATTTCATTATAAATTAGCTTCTTATTTTAAGAAGAAACACCTTCGGGCGGCCATCTCTAACCCCCAGATAGAGACGAACAACGCCATTAAAGTTTGGGAAAGTTATGAACACAGCCCTTTTATGAGGCGCAGATGTTGGATAAAGGAGATAAAAAAATATGAGTGACGCAAATTCATTAGTAGAAAAATTAGATGGGTTAAAGGATAAGTACGAGCAGATTCAGAATCAACTCTCTTCTCCCGATGTAATGGGTGACATGAAAAAATTTGTTCAACTGAACAAAGATTACAAGGAGTTGGAACCTATTGTTGCTGCAGGAGAGCGATACAAGCAAATGTTGAGCAATTATGACTCTGCTAAAGACTTGCTCGTGAATGAAAAAGACGATGAGCTAAAGGAGATGGCGCGTGAAGAACTTTCTCAATTGGAGGAGGAACTACCTAAGATAGAGGAAGAAATAAAGTTGCTGCTCATTCCTTCAGATCCGGAAGATGGCAAGAATGCTATTATGGAGATCAGAGGTGGAACAGGTGGTGATGAGGCGGCAATTTTTGCAGGAGACCTATTCAGAATGTACTCTAAATTTATCGAGAAGAAAGGGTGGAAGATAGAGGTTACAAGCAGAGCAGAAGGGACATCAGGGGGATTTAAAGAGATAGTTTTTTCTGTGAATGGGGAGGGTGTCTATGGAGTGCTGAAATATGAATCGGGAGTACACAGAGTTCAGAGAGTGCCTCAGACAGAGACACAAGGAAGAGTTCATACTTCTGCTGCATCTGTAGTTGTTTTACCGGAAGCGGGAGAGTTTGATGTTGAGCTTAATGAGAAAGATATCAGAAAAGATATTTTCTGTGCATCTGGTCCGGGAGGTCAAGGAGTTAACACTACTTACTCAGCGATTCGTCTGACACATATTCCTACAGGAATCGTAGTTCAGTGCCAAGATGAGCGTAATCAGCTAAAAAACTATGAAAAGGCACTGAATGAGCTTCGTACAAGACTTTACAACATGGAGTATCAGAAATATCTCGATAATCTCTCTTCTAAAAGAAAAACAATGGTCTCTACAGGTGACAGAAGTGCTAAAATACGTACATACAACTATCCGCAAAGCCGTGTAACAGACCACCGTATAAATTGGAGCACTCACAATCTGCCGGTCTTTATGGATGGGGAGATTCAAGAGGTGATAGATCAGCTTCAGATTGCAGAGAATGCGGAAAGGTTGAAGGAGGCAGAATAAATCTTTCTTTGTTATGGCACGTCAAGAGTACATAACAATCTCAGGAGCAAGGGTTAACAATCTTAAAAATATCTCTCTCAAGATACCTCGCGGCGCCATTACGGTAATTACCGGAGTGAGTGGGAGTGGAAAATCTTCCTTGGCTTTTGATACATTGTATGCCGAAGGGCAAAGGCGTTATGCTGAGAGTCTCTCTGCGTTTGCGCGTCAGTTTCTTGGACGGATGAGTAAGCCCGATGTAGATAAAATTGAGGGAATTCCTCCTGCTATAGCAATAGGGCAGAAGGTAAGCGTACGCAATCCACGCTCTACAGTTGGCACTACCACAGAGATTTACGACTATCTGAGAACTTTATTCGCTAAAATCGGGCGCACATACTCTCCAATAAGCGGAGTAGAAGTTAGGTGCAATACGGTAGAAGATGTTATTTCGTATATATCTGAATCGGAGCCAAAAAGCAAAATTTATATTCTGGTGAAACTGTCGCTTGAGGGAGATGAAACGTTAGTTGAAAAACTTCTTGCACTCTCTCAAAGCGGTTATTCTCGTCTATTTGTTCTCTCCAAAAGTGCTGAAGGAGAGGTGGTCAGAATAGAATCTGTTCTAAAGGAGAAGGAGAAATATTCACAATCTTCTCTGTTTGTTTTATTATCTCGATACGTAATTGATTCTGATTTAGAGATATCAGAAATCAGAAGCAACATAGAAGCTGCTTTTGAAGAGGGTGGGGGAAAATTGGTTATAGCAACACAATCTTCTGAAAGTAAGCACTTTAATACAAAAGAGTTTTCGAAGATATTTGAAGCCGACGGAATGAAATTTATGGAGCCGACACCTCTTATGTTCAGTTTCAACAACCCTTTGGGGGCATGTCCTCTCTGCGGTGGGTTCGGGGAGAGAGAGGGTATAGATGAGCGGCTTGTTATACCTAATGCATCTCTCTCTGTATATGAAGATTGTGTTGCCCCATGGCGCGGCAGGATAATGAGTTGGTATAAGGAGCAATTCATAGAGAATGCTCATAAATGCAACTTCCCGATACATAGACCTTACGCATCTCTGACTTCTGAACAGAGAGATCTGCTGTGGAATGGAAGTGATTGGTTTAAGGGGATTTATGATTTCTTTGACTGGGTGCAGACAAAGAGACATAAAATACAGTTCCGTTATCTGTTAAGTCGTTATTCCGGCAAGACAACTTGTAAGGAGTGCGGTGGCGGCAGATTGAGAAAAGATGCAACTTATGTTAAAGTTGGCGGGAAGAATATTGTGGAACTGATGGATATGAGTGTAAAAGATTTGAGGGGGTTCTTTTCTCAATTGAAACTGACTAAGTATGAGAAGGAGATAGCATCACGCCCACTTAATGAGATTGAGCAGAGGTTGGAATATATAGATAATGTCGGACTTGGTTATCTTACTTTGAACCGTAGAACAAAAACATTAAGTGGAGGAGAGAGTCAGAGAATAAATCTCGCTTCATGTTTGGGGAGTTCATTGGTCGGCTCTCTTTACATTTTAGATGAACCGAGTGTGGGACTTCATCCTGCAGATACAGAGCGTCTTATCTCTGTAATAAAAAAACTCAGAGATCTTGGCAATACAATAGTAATAGTAGAACACGATGCAGATATTATCCGTAATGGAGACTATCTCATAGATATAGGTCCTCTTGCAGGAATTAACGGCGGCGAAATTGTTTATCAAGGAGTTGCTGTAGATAAAGGGGAGATGCCACCCGTTAATAATTCCCTTACTTTAGATTATATCTGCGGATTAAAAAGTGTGGAGACGCATCGCGATAAAAGAGAGTGGAAATATGCAATAACCATAGAGGGGGCAATGGAGCATAACCTCAAGAGTGTTAATGCGATATTCCCATTGAATACATTTACGGTTGTAACAGGTTTAAGTGGAAGTGGCAAGTCTTCTCTTGTTGCTGATGTTCTTTATCCTGCTTTGTGCCGTCACTTTGAAGTTGGTTCCCACGCAACTGGTGCATATAAATCTTTAGGGGGAGATTTATCTAAGATTCATGGAGTTGAGTTTGTAGGCCAATCTCCGATGGGAAAGAATAATCGCTCCAACCCTGTAACTTATCTGAAGATTTACGATGATATAAGAAAACTTTTTTCTGATCAGCCCTATGCCCGTTTGAATGGTTACACAAACTCTTTCTTCTCATTTAATATAGATGGTGGACGCTGTCCTGTATGTCTCGGCGATGGGTATGTTACTGTACCTATGCAGTTTATGGCAGATGTCCGAATGCTTTGTCAGGAGTGTGGCGGCAAGAGGTTCAAGAGTGATGTTCTTGAGGTTAAATATAAAGGTAAGAGTATCAATGAGGTTTTGGATATGAGTGCAGATGAAGCTATTGAGTTTTTTGCTTCCCAGAAAGATCCTGTGGCTGAGAGAATTGCAAAGGGATTAAAAGTGTTTTCGAGAGTGGGGCTTGGTTATGTTAAACTTGGTCAGCCGAATTCTACTCTCAGTGGTGGTGAGAGTCAGAGAGTTATGCTTGCCTATTTTTTGACAAAGAGTGTAGGAGATAATCTGAAAAAAATCTTTATCTTTGATGAACCAACAACCGGACTTCATTTTGAAGATGTAAAGAAGCTTTTGGAGTGTTTAAATGCTTTAGTAGATGCCGGCAATACAGTTTTGGTTGTAGAGCATAATACAGATCTCATTAAGGCGGCAGACTGGATTATTGATATGGGGCCGGGGAGTGGAGACGATGGGGGTAATATCATATTTAACGGAACTCCCGAAGAGTTGGCGCATTTGGAGCGTTGGCAAAAATTTTTGAAGAAATAGTGAAAATATTAAAATAGAATATCAGAATAAATTCAATATGAACAAGATTAGATTTTCAGCATTTTTATTTATCCTTGCTTTGGTGGCAAATGTATCTGTTGCTCAAAAAGTTAAAGTTCTTCCAGATAGTACGAGTTCAAAGGTTTTCTCTTTAATGACCTACAATATCCGTCATGGTAAAGGGATGGACAATAATGTAAATTTGGCCCGCATTGCAAACGAAATTGCTCTTGTGGCACCCGATGTTGTTGCTTTGCAAGAGGTTGATTATAAGACTCAGCGATCCGGAGGTGAAGATACTCCTGCTAAAATATCCGAGCTTACAAAACTTGGTTATAAGAGTGTTTTTGGAAAGGCAATTCTTTTTGAGGGAGGAGAGTACGGAAATGCTATTCTCTCTTTAGAAGCACCTATGGCAGTAGCAGTTATACCTTTGATGGGAAAGGAGGAACCTCGTTGTTTGTTGGTTGCTGAGTTTAAAGATTATTTTGTTGCAAACTGCCATCTCTCTTTGGATGAGGAGTCGCGAGTAAACTCTTGTTACTCAATATCAAGTATAATAAAAGAGATTTCTGACGGAAAGTTTAAGCAAGATGGAAAAAAGATTTTCAGCGGAAAGGATAAACCTATTTTCTTATGCGGAGATTTCAATGCAACTCCTGAGAGTACAGATATCTTCGTTCTTATGAAATCTTTTGTATGGCTTTCTAAGTCTGAGAGTTTCACATTCCCTTCAGATAAGCCGGATAGAATATTGGATTATATATTCCTTTATAAGAATAAATCTGGCATTAAACTAATGAAGGAGTTTGAAAAGAAGAGTAAGGGGATGGCAAGCTGGGTTCAACCGGAAGATATTGCTTCTGATCATCGTCCTGTAAATCTTGTGATTGTTACAAGTGATAAATTCTTGGTGCAAGATATCTTGGAGGAGGAATAATCTTTATTCGTTTAGGATTTACTCTCTTTCTTTGAGGTTCTCAGAACCGTTGTTACCTCTTTGAGTTTTTTGAGTGAGGAGATTACTTTGTCTAAGTGGGCTGTGTTGCCCACAGATATTTCCATTTGTACAACAAATTCTAATTTAGAGCGTTTCCGTTCTTCTACCCTGAATGTTCTGATAGATGCGCCGTTGTTGGCAACGCATTGCATAATCGAGTTGGCTTCGCCCGAATCGCCGATGCCTATGATTTTCAGAGCAGTTTGGAACTGTGAAGATGTCGATTGCTCTTTCCACTTAACTCTTTGAATTCTATATGGATATAATGTTATCAGACGCTTTGCATTAGGGCAGTTAATCCTGTGAATGCTTATGCCGCCGGTAGATGTCACAAAACCAAAAACATCGTCGCCATATATAGGGTTGCAGCACTTGCTCATTTTGTATTCAATAGAGTTAATCTTTTCTCCTATAGTCAGATAATCGGTTGCTCCAGATCTTTTGTAACTCTCTTTTTCTCCATATTTTTCCTCTTTTGCTCCGGAAGTACTCTCTTCTCTTGTTGCGGAAATATTATCTTCTTTTTGAGCATGCCGTTTCTCTATAAATTCTTTAACCTCTTGCAAATCAATGCTTTCATCATTTATCGCGATGAGAAATTCTGCACTGTTCTTCTTTTTAAAGTGTTTGGAGAGATTGTTCAGGAGCGAATCGCTGAGTTCAAGTTTCCAGTTTTTAGCCCTTCGTTCAAGAATCTCTCTCCCCAGATGAATCATTTTTCCCTCTTCTTCTGCAAGCTTGCTTTTTATCCTGCTTTTAGCCTTTGATGAGATTACTAAGCTTAACCAATCTTGAGACGGCTTTTGGTTCTTGGATGTCATAATCTCCACTGTATCACCAGTATGGAGCTTCTCTCTGATTGGCTTTATTTTCCCGTTTACTTTTGCTCCGGAGCAGGTCATTCCAATATTTGTGTGGATGCTGAATGCAAAGTCGAGAACTGTTGCCCCTTTGGGAAGTTTTCTTAAATCTCCGTTAGGGGTAAAAACAAAAATCTCTTCTAATTCTGTTAGTGAATTCTGTTCAGAAACATCTGTAATTTGGTTATTGATAAGCATTTGCTTAACCTTTGCCAACCAGTCGTCTAATCCTTGAACTCTCTCTATTCCTTTGTAACTCCAGTGTGAAGCATGGCCGCTCTCTGCAATTCTATCCATCCTTAAACTCCTGATTTGCACCTCTATAGAGGCACCGTTCTTATTTTGAACTGTGGTGTGCAGAGACTCATATCCATTTGGTTTAGGATTTGTAATCCAATCTCTTAAACGGTTTACAACAGGTTTATATTCTTGTGTTACAAGTGAATATACCTTCCAGCACGCACTCTTTTCCTCCTCCGGTGATACATCTAAAATAAATCGTATTGCAAACACGTCATAAACTCCCTCAAAATCAACCTCTTGCTTTTGCATTTTTTGCCAGATGCTCCATGCCGTCTTTGTCCTCACTTTGAGAACATATTTGAACCCTTCCTCTTTTAGTTTGATTTCCAGAGGTTTAACAAATTCACTTACAAGTTTGTCTCTCTGAATCTTTGTGGCTAAAAGTTTATTTGTTACCAATCTATAACTCTCCGGATTGGTGTATTTAAAGAATAGATTTTCTAATTCGCTCTTTATATTATAAAGCCCAAGTTTGTGAGCAATAGGGATATACAGCAGTTGTGTCTCGGTAAGTTTTTGTGTAATCTTGTTTTTTGAAAAGTATGAGAGGTTTCTCATAATCTCAACCCTGTCGGCAATTTTAATCAAAGTGACTCTCGGATCTTTGGAGTAGCTGACAATCAGCTTTCTGTAATTTTCTGCCTGTAAGCGGGTTTGTCGCGGTGTTATCTTGGAGATGTTGTTAAGACCTTCAACCATCAACATTATCTCCTTGCTGTACGATTTCTGTAGAGTGTTGAATAATTCTCCATTTTCTCTTGATGCTTCGTGAAGAAAAACTGCCGCAACTGCATCGGCTCTGAGTGAAAGCTGCTCTGCAATAATGAGTGCCACCTGCAGAGGATGTTCTATAAAAGGTTGCTTATTCTCTCTTATCAACCCTTTAAGTTGCTCTTCTGCAATCTTATAAGCCTTCTCTACAAGCTCCCTTTCTTCTCCTTCAAACTTAGCAAGAAGTTCTTGTTTTAAACTCTCTATGTGTTGTTCGTCAGCCACTTGTGTTATTTTTAGCCCTCGTGAGTCTCTTTTCTTTTCCACAACTCTTTAAGTGCATTCATCTCATCGCGATAATGTGCTGCACTTATAAAGTCAAGTTCTGCTGCAGCTTTTTCCATTTTTACTCTTACACTCTCTATTGCTTTTTGCAGCTGCTCCTGTGTCATTGTGCTAATAACAGGGTCTGAGTCAATGTTTTGAATGGCTTCATGCTGCTCAATTCTTGAAAGCGTTTGGCTTCTTCCAAGTATTTTTCTTTCACCTTTAAGTATTTGCATAGGTGTAATGCCGTGCTCTTTGTTGTATGCCTGTTGTTTTTCCCGTCTTCTGTTAGTTTCATCGATAGTCTCTCTCATACTGCGAGTTATGCTATCTGCATACATAATTACTTTTCCATTGAGATTACGTGCGGCCCTACCTGCTGTTTGTGTGAGGGCAGTTGTGCTTCTCAGGAATCCCTCTTTGTCTGCATCTAAAATAGCAACAAGTGAAACCTGCGGCAAATCAAGCCCTTCTCTTAAAAGATTCACTCCAACCAACACATCAAACCTCCCTATCTGAAAATCTTCTATAATCTCGATACGTTCCATTGTATCTACATCTGAATGGATGTAACGTGCTCTCACTCCGGCTTTTGCAAGATACTTGTCTAACTCTTCAGCCATTTTTTTAGTAAGTGTGGTAACAAGTACTCTCTCATCTTTCTCTGCCCTCACAGTTATCTCTTCTAATAAGTCATCTATCTGATTCTCTGTAGGTCTTACGATTATCTGAGGATCTAACAAACCGGTAGGGCGCACAACTTGTTCCACTATCTCTCCTCCGGATTCTTCCAATTCAAAATCGGACGGTGTTGCACTTACATAAACTGTCTGATTTGTAAGTGTCTGGAATTCTTCAAATTTTAAAGGACGATTGTCGGCCGCTGCCGGAAGACGGAAACCATACTCTATAAGTGTCTCTTTTCTTGATCTGTCTCCTCCGCTCATCGCCCTAATCTGAGGAACTGTAACATGGCTTTCGTCTATAAATGTTATGTAGTCTTTTGGGAAATAGTCAATCAGACAGAACGGACGGGTTCCTGCCTCACGCCCATCAAAATATCTGCTATAGTTCTCTATACCTGGACAATATCCAAGCTCTTTAATCATCTCAAGATCGTACTCTACTCTTTGTTTGAGCCGGTTTGCCTCATGGTTTTTACCAATCTCCATAAAGTAGTTGTACTGTTTAAGAAGATCATCTTGAATGTTTTTGATTGCACCTATTGTTCTCTCTTTGGTTGTTGAGAAAATGTTGGCAGGGTAAATGCTCAAACTCTCTCTCTCTTCTAAAGTTCCCCCTGTAAGAGGGTCAAATATCTCAATTGCATCTATTTTATTGTCAAAGAAAATTATCCTCGCTCCTTCGTTTCCGTATGCGAGGAAAATATCTACGCTCTCTCCTTTAACCCGGAAAGTTCCTCGTTTAAACTCTGCATCATTGCGAGAGTACATACTATCTACCAATCTGTATAAGAAGTTGTTACGCGTTAGCGTATCGCCGAGGGAAATCTCGATTGTGTTTGCATGGAAGTCATCGGGATTACCAATACCATATAGACAAGAGACAGAGGAGACTACAATAATATCTCTTCTACCACTTAACAAAGAGGCACTTGCGGCAATTCTGAGGCGATCTATCTCATCGTTTATACTTAAATCTTTCTCTATGTATGTATCTGTGGTTGGGAGATATGCCTCCGGCTGATAGTAGTCGTAATATGAGACAAAGTACTCCACTGCATTTTCAGGAAAGAAAGCTTTAAATTCTCCATATAGCTGAGCTGCAAGGGTTTTGTTATGACTTAAAATCAAAGCAGGACGTTTGAGACGTGCAATAGCATTTGCCATTGTAAAGGTTTTGCCGCTGCCTGTTACTCCGAGAAGTGTAACCGCCTTATTGCCGTTACGTATGGCGTTTACTATTCCCTCAATGGCCTGCGGCTGATCTCCGGTTGGCTTATATTGAGAATTAAGCTTAAAATCCATATTCAGATTTAGTGGGTGTATGTTGCACAAGAAAAGAGAGTTTTCATAAGTTTGTATAGGCCGATGGAATTGTTACAAAGATATGAAAAAAATATTATTATCTTTGCTTTATGAAACGAATCTTTTCTCTTTTGTTTGCAGGTTTGATGATTTTGTCAAACAATTCTATTGCTCAAACCCATGAGGCGCAGGTTGAGCAAATAATGAGTAACCTTTCGCTGAGGGAAAAAGTTGCTCAACTCTTTGTTATAGAAATTAGCCGTAATCCATCTGAAAAAACCCGTGCCCGTCAAGACTCTTTGGTTAGAGAGTATGGTATTGGTAATGTGATAGTTATGAGAGGATCAATCTTGGAATTCTCAAAAAGGATGAATGAACTTCAGAGTATGAGCAAGATCCCGATAATGGTGGCAACAGATGCGGAGTGGGGTGCGGCAATGAGATTCCAGGAGTATCTTGCATACCCTCGTCAGGCACAACTGAATAGAATAGAGAATGGTGCAGAAGAACTGTTATATAGGATGGGATTGAATGTAGGGAGAGAGTTAAAGGATTTGAATATTTATGTGAACTATGCTCCGGTGGCAGATGTCTCTTCTCCCGACAATCCTTCTGATTCTCAACGCTCTTTCAGCGCAGATCCTCAAAGAGTTGCAATTCTTGCCGATGCCTATATGAGGGGTCTTCAAGATGCTGGTATTTATGCCTGCGGGAAGCATTATCCCGGTCATGGCGGAACAACTGTAGATTCTCATTATGAAATGCCGATTATTGAGCAAACAAGAGAATATTTAGATACAGTAGATCTGCTACCATATCAAAAGATGATATCTAATGGTCTGGAAATGATTATGATAGGGCATTTCAGCGTTCCGAGTATAGATCCTTCGGGTGTACCAATGTCTATCTCTCCTTTGTGTATAAACAATCTGCTCAAAGAGGAGATGGGTTTTAAGGGAGTTGTTATCACTGACGCAATTCCTATGAAAGGTCTATCCAAAGATTTAACACCGTTAGAGGCAAATCTTGCTGTGTATAAGGCAGGTGCAGATATGCTACTGATGCCTTTGGATGCTATGAAAAGTATAGATGCCATTACAGATTCTTTGAAAGCTGGAGTTTTTTCTATTGAGGATTTAGATAAGCGCGTTCGTAAAGTGCTGATGCTCAAAGCACGTGCAGGTTTTTTCCAAAGCGGCTACAGTGTGCAGGTTAAAGATGTGGAGAAAAAAATTGCGGCTGCGAAAAGACGCGACGCCAGACTTATTAGAAAGATGAAAAAGCGAATTTTAAAATCAAAAATGCCTTATATAGATCCTGTTGGCGAAGACAAAACTCTCCTTTTAGACCAAGCAGGAAAGTAAGAAAATCATAAACGATACATAATTTTAAAATATACAATCATGAACTCATTTGGTCGCACTTTGAAGCTCTCTCTTATCTCTTTGGTGCTTATGTGTTTAAGTTCTTTGTGGCTGACTATTTCTGCACAAAATGTTCAAACAATTAACAATAAGAAGATTGCGATAGTGGCGCACCGTGGGTATTGGAATTGTGGAGATGCGGGTTTTGCAGAGAATTCCATTGCATCGTTAAAAGCGGCTCAAGCAATTGGTGTTTGGGGGAGCGAATTTGATGTGCAGCTTACAAAAGATAGTGTACTGATTGTCAATCATGATGAAGACAGAGAGGGGCTTAAAATATCTGAACATCCTTGGAGTGTTTTTGAGAAAATGTCGCTTAAAAATGGAGAAAGACCTTCTACTTTAGATGAGTACCTTCTTCAAGGAGAAAAGTTTACAACTGTGCTTGTTTGTGAGCTAAAACCTCAAAACAGTATTGAACTTGAGATATTTCTTGCCGAATCGGCAGTTCAAGCTATTAAAAATCATAATCTGTACTCTCCCAATAGGGTTATCTTTATCTCTTTCAGTTATGAGATTTGCAAACATTTGATAAAGATAGCTTCTGGTTTTACAGTTCAATATTTAGGCGGCAAAAAGTCGCCAGACGAACTTCTAAAAGATGGCATAAATGGATTGGATTACCATCATTCATGGTTTATCCTTCATCCTGAGTGGGTTGATAGGGCGCATGAGTTAGGTATGAGCGTAAATGCCTGGACTGTAAACAAGAGCGAGGATATTCAAAAAATGATAGAACTTGGAGTTGATTATATAACCACCAACAATCCGCTCCTTGTGAGGCAGTTGCTAAATGGCTATGAGATGAAGTAACTTTTTTTATAATACCATTATTTACTATATTTGCAAAAGTAACAACAAATGTAGTGACTTATGAAAACTTTCCTTTCTTGTGCAGTGTGTATTTTATTGAGTGTAACCGTTTTTGCTCAGGCCTCCACTGCTCAATCTCGCGATACGCTCCTCACACGCTACATTGATCCGGATGACCCTCCTGTTCTTGTTGAGATGCTCCCTATAACCTTCACGGGAATGACACTCAACACTCTCTCCACACCAACGCTCTACTACTCTTTTCCTTACACCG
>CADBRQ010000073.1 GCA_902797115.1 uncultured Bacteroidia bacterium | reverse complement strand
CTTTAAGTCATTATTTTGATATTAACACAACCTCCCCTACAGGTGAGAGAGATTATCCTGTTACAGCAGACGTGGCAGAGGGTGGTATAATAGATATAGAGGCAATGCATACAGTTGCTTTAAAGAGTGGTAAACACAAGAGTGGTATAGATAACTCAACTAAGGCCAATGCCATAGACCTTAGTATGTATGACCTGCTTGGAGATGATATTCCTCAAACTACCGCCAATTGTTATATAGTAAGTGCTCCCGGTTGGTATAAATTCCCAATGGTTTATGGTAATGCAATAAAAGATGGTGCAACAAATACAAGCTCGTTTGTATCAAGTGCAACACAAGTACAAATTCATGCTGGAGACGATGCAGTGCTAATGAATTTTGTAGATCATAATGCGAACGATATAACTCAGCCATGGGTAAGTAATGCTCATAGTGGTGGAGCATACGCCATATCTAAGGGAGAACTTGTTTGGCAAGATGAACCAAATCTTGTAACAGATATTACAGTTGGTAATAGTGGAGCAGATAACGATTACATCTATTTTTATGTAGGAGAAGAGACAATCCATCAAGGAAATGCTGTGATAGCTGCATACACAGGTAGCACTATTGCATGGAGCTGGCATATTTGGGTAACGGACCAAGATATGACAAGTATTCCAGTAAAGAACTACCAAAATGTAATTTACGATTTTCTCCCTGTCAACTTAGGTTGGAGTGATATGGGAATGGATGCAGGTTATGCAGCAAGAGTAGCAGATATGAGAATAGTTCAATCTATAGGTAATAAAACAGCCGATTGCGATATAATCCAGAATGGGTATTCTGATAAAAACGAAAATGGAAACTGCACATTCTATGAGTGGGGTAGAAAAGATCCTATGCTACCATCAACGGGAGAAAAAACAAGTATTAATAAAACTTGGTATAATTCAGCGGGTGTTTCAAGCACTACACAAGAAATAGCAGAATTAAGTTCTTATCAAGCTGCTCGTAGAGGTATCAATGCCATAAAAGCATTCATTCAAAATCCATTTGTGTATGATTCTTATAATGCTATGGACCACAAACATTTTAATTTATGGAATGCTAATGAGAACACAAATACTCCTAATGGTAATATAGTTGTTAAAACTGTTTATGATCCTTCTCCTATTGGTTACTGTATCCCTGCAGGCGATGCTTATACCGGTTTTACTACTACCGGTGGTGATGCTTCAACAATTGATGAAGTTAATGCTGTTAGTTTTAGTAAAGGTTGGTATTTTAAAACCAATTTAGGTGATGGTACTATTTACATTCCTTCTGCGGGCTTTCGCACCTCCACTGCAGATTTAAATAGTGTTAACCACAGGGGTAGTTATTGGACACCGATTGCGCCTCAACGTTTTAATGCGTTCCACCTTACTTTCGTCCCAAGTGGAACAGGTAAATTTGTGGAGTTATACTACATAACCAGCCGTCATTATGCTTGTCCGATGCGCTCAGTCCAAGAAAAATAGATTTTTTTCAATTATTATAATTGTTTCGTATTCGTTTAGGGAATGGCCAAATTTGGTCATTCCCTTTTTTTTTCAAAAATAGAATTATCTCTTAAATACCGATTCGTCACCTACTGTTGTGCAAATAGAGTAGGATTTTGTTTTTCACAACCTATTTTATGTCAAGTAGATGGTGTTTAGTCCCCAGAATCCTTATTAAATCATCACAAGCAGGTGTATTTTTATTTATTTATATAAAACATTTGCATCAAAGAAGAGTAAAAGATTTTTGAAACAATTCATTTTGTTAATGTTATTGTGTTTGAAGGGTAACGGTTCTCGTTACCCTTCTTTTTCACTTAACATAAAATGAGTAAAGTGCATATAATCACAGAGGGATGGCGACAGGTCTTCTTTCTATTTCAATAAGTACCAGATTCCAACTATTATTCAAATTAATATTTGCATAATCAAAAAATTATTTATACCCCCGTGGAAATGAGGATTTTGATCCGCAATAGAGATTATGTTAAGTAACCTATCCTTGTATTAACAAAAGAGAATGTGTACCACAGAAGATAGCTATTAAGAACTTATCGACAAATAGCTAAATAGTGAGATTATTCGTTGATTTGCTGTTATAATAAAACAAGTAACTAACAGGAAATATATACAACAATGAAGGCCTTAATAAAGGCATAGGAGACTAAAAGTGGAAAAACTGTCGCGATAACCATCATACCTTTGTAGTTTACAATATTAAAAGAATGATTAGAGCGGCTATAAAGACGATAAACTCCCCAACCAACAAAAGCTCCCCAAACTATACCTACCAGAATATCTCCAAGAAAATGAACCCCAAGGTGGATTCTGGTCCAACAATTGATTAAAGACCATGTTATCAGCAATATCGTTATTATCCTCTTTTTAAATAGAAGTGAGAAAAATAATGCAATACTAAAAGTATTTGATGCGTGCGATGAAAAAAAACCGTAATTTCCGCCTTTATAATTATTTACAATATCTACAAGGGCATATATTTCAGAATCTCTGGATGGTCTCCAGCGAGCAACTACTGGTTTCACTATAATGTCGTTAATAGTTCCTGCAAAAAAAACGCACATTGTGGCGCATAACGCGACTAAGAAAAATTGGAGATAATGTGTACTATTTCTTAAAATCACATATATAAAAGAGAGATATAGCAATATCCATGTTCTCGAATTTGTCAACACTAATACCGCCTCATCTAAAAATGCAGATTCGCATCCATTTAGCATTAGTAGTATTTTTTTTCCAACAAAATTATCTCTTCCATATTGTTTGTTTTTTTACTGTTTTACAAGTGTAGGGTTTAATTCTGAAAAGAATCTGAAACTTTAACACAATGAGATTATGCTAAATACAATACCCTGCTTAAATCTTCAACAAACGGAGTTGCAGGATTTGCCATTACTGAATATTAAGGGGAGGGGCATATCGCTTGAGGAAATAAATTATTACGCTACTATTATGAAAGACAAAAGCAATACCCATAATGCCTATTCCTATAATACACGAGAACATACTAACTTACCTCATTTTTGTTTCTTCTGTGGATAGTGTACCGGCTTTTGTCCTGCATAACGGTAGCAGCATTCATAACCAAGCGGAAGACAGAGGGCATTTGTGTTGCAAGATAGCATAAGGCACTTACTGTTCTTCTTTTATCCTCTTCTGTTCTACCCTCTTCCATCCCTCCATCAAAAGTATATTTTCCGTACTTATCCTTGTTAATCAAGAGTACGAAAGTGGCAACCACTTTATCTTCTTCTGTTCTGTTGTGTTGCTCTATCTCCTTAACGATAGTCTGCATTAACTTTTTGCCCATAATTTTGTATTTGTATTATTTAATCTGTGTTATAATACAGTTGTTGATATTTGTCAGTACAACATGTATAAAATTATGTAATTAAATTGTCAAGTTATGACATTCAACTCACAAACATTTAAGTATTTTAAAAAGCACTCAATAGCTATACTAATAGATATCGAACAACGGCACAAAAAAATATCTATCTTTATGACATAAATATATCTGTTAATACAACAGATGCCCCTTGTTTGTTGATTTAATTCATAACATGCTGAATGAAAGACTTTTGGATATCTCTATTAAGTGTAGTGAATGCAATGAGTCCCTACTTGCTGTTGGGCTTCTTTATTGCCGGGATACTTCATGTTTTTGTACCTAAACGATTCTATGCCAAGTATCTTTCAAAGGAGAACAAACTCTCGGTACTTTGGGCTGCCCTTTTAGGTATTCCGCTTCCGCTTTGCTCATGTGGTGTAATTCCGACAGCCATCGGACTGAAAAACGAGCATGCTTCTAAAGGGTCGGTAGGAGCATTTTTGATTGCAACTCCACAGACAGGTATCGATTCAATTCTTGCAACTTTTTCTCTGCTTGGACTTGGCTTTGCTATTGTCAGACCTATAGCTGCACTTGCAACAGGAGTTTGTGGAGGAATTCTTATAAATCGTCTGGTTAAAAATGAATCTTATAGTGTGACAGAAAATTGTTCATGTTCTTTAGAAAGTGGTAGCCGTTGGTGGAGAGTTTTGCGCTACTCATTTTTTGAGATGATTCAAGATATTAGTTTACGTTTGGTAATTGGTTTAATACTTGCCGCTCTGATAAATATTGCTGTACCAGATGAGTTTTTTCTAAATTTTGCCTCTAAACCTCTCCTTCAGATGATGGTGATTTTGATTGTAGCAATACCAATGTATGTTTGTTCGACAGGGAGTATTCCAATAGCAGCTGCCTTAATGTTGAAAGGGCTTTCACCTGGTGCCGCTTTAGTAATGCTTATGGCAGGTCCTGCAGTCAATATGGCTTCTATTTTGGTAGTTAAGAAATCTCTCGGTAACCGATTCACTTTCATCTATTTATCTACAATTATTCTCTTCTCGATTCTATTTGGTTTACTGATTAATATGATTGGAATCGCTTCAGAAATGCCTCTGTCTGCAAGATTAAGCGATTGCTGTGAATCTTATTCCGCCTCTCCAAACATATTTAGTTCTATTTGTTCGATAATTTTATTAATATTTATTGTGAATGCGTTAATTATGAAACTATTATCTCGTTTTAAGAAGGGTGTGACAAGTGACGATACTACAATTTACCATATAGATGGGATGCACTGCGGACACTGTAAATATGCTGTAGAAAACGCAGTGAGCAAAATCAAGGGTGTAAAAGGGTGTGAAGCAAACCCTGTAGCCAATACTCTGTCTGTAACTGGTTTAGCATCTGAATCAGAAATCCGCAACGCTGTTGAGCAGGTGGGCTTTACCTTTATCGGTAAAAAATAATTTATATAAAACAGATGAGTCTTTGAAAACTATAAAAAGACAAGCCGAGCGTGAGGGCGGCCTTTCCAACCGTACACTCGACTTGCCTTCTGAAAGCAAAGATAATACAACTCCGACCCAAAAGCAAATTTCCGAAGAAGAAAGTCTTTCACAACCTATTTTATATCAAATTGAAAACTGCAGAAAAAAGTGTACATTTGGATTTACAAATGTACACTTTTCGTTTTTCCGATTATAGTTGCAACCAAAGGCTACTTAGATGCCAACAACATTTCACTTTGCACTAAGGTATAAGTAAGAGTTTACTACACGATACAAAAATAAACTTAAAGCCCTATCTATAACTCAGATAGGGCTTTAAGTTTTATTCACTCTTTCAGCAAAATATAATCATTGGGTTTTAGTCTTTGCAAATATTGGAGTGCATACAACAAATTAGCATGGGTCTCAGGAGATAACTTGCATCTAAGAAAAGATAAAAGGGACATTTTCTCAAATTCCTCGAACCCTTCGGGTGCTACTTTCATATTTTCTCTCACCTCACCCTCCTCAACAGGAGGTGTTTTAATTATAAAGAAAAATTGAGGTTTACCTCCCCTTATTAAATCCCTGGTAAAAGCGAGGGGCTTAATCTCTATCTCTAAGTCTGTCAAAGCCTTTTCATAAAATTCTTTTATTTTTTCCCACGATGTCTCTTTATTCTCCAACATTTCTTCTAATTTATGTCCTAGCCCCTTATAGTTGCTTTCATAAAAGAACTCTCTAAGCATCTCATATTTAACATATTCCTCTAGAGATAAACCATGAAAATCATAATATCGTGGGGGTTCAACAACACCACTTGTTGTGCCGAACATATTTGAAAAAACTCCAACTCCTTTGTTTCTAGGACGAAGAAAAATCATATAAGGATCTTTTAGCCTATTTATATTTTTCTTACTCTTATCGTCAGGATCAACCTCTGTGTACCAAATTGCAGAAGCCCCTACTGTGTTTGCTAAGACAGAATCCTTAAATTCGGGGAGATTTTTTTTATTTGTCGATTTTCGTAGATCATACTCTCTGAGAGACTCTTCTGCATCCCTTCCCACAAGAGGTAAATCTATAGTAAGATTGGTTCTAATTTGATCAAAATAATGAGCATTCTGTAATTCACAAGTATATGAGGTTTCCGAATTACATTTGTTTTTTTCTAACGACTTTATTCGTAATGTTGGACCTTTTGTTATTGGTTTTCCTGATTTTTCCTTAACCTCACGAAACTCTTTGAGATTATTTTTTGTCAACTCTTCGACTTTTTCTTCTATCTTAAACTTCTCTTTGCAATTATTCTGCTTTATTTTAATTATTTGTGGAGGAGAAATCAATTCAAAATATGCCTTCTCTTCTTCCTGCTCTTTGACTTTAAGAGTTATAAAGTTGACTATTTCGTGATAAGGCAGTTTAACTACTGTTCTCTCTTTATTTATACGAAACTTTTTAGATAAG
>CADBRQ010000072.1 GCA_902797115.1 uncultured Bacteroidia bacterium | reverse complement strand
GCAAAAAAATTATCTCCTACAGGAACAACTGAAGCAAGGTATTTCCTTACTAAATCGGGATACTCTTTAACTGCCTCAGAAAAAGAACAAAAGATAACTCCCTCTTTAGCCAACACATCTTTATATGTGGTCTTAACGCTCACCGAGTCAAAGACTGCATCTACCGCAACTCCTGCTAAAACCTTCCGTTCCGAAAGGGGAATTCCCAACTTTTCAAATGTCGCTTCCAATTCAGGATCAATCTCTTTTGGACGATCTTCGTTTTTTATAGGAGCGGCATAATAAATTATATCTTGATAGTCAATAGGAGGAAGGTTTATAAACCCCCAAGTTGGCGTTGTCATCTTCTTCCATTTTGCGAAAGCATTCAAACGAAATTCCAATAACCAATCCGGCTCTCCTTTCTTCTTGGAAATCAGATGAATAACATCCTCATTCAAACCTTTTGGAATGAATTCCTGTTCAACATTTGTTACAAATCCCTCTTTATACTCCTGATTTGCAATACTTTTTAATATGTCATTATTCTTGCTCACTCCAACCTTGCGCTGTTATAGAAACCGTATTCCCCTCCGGTGTAACCAAAAGGGTTTCGGGATCTTTTGTAAAATGTCCGATTACCTCTAACTCTCTATAAGTTTTTGTCAACTTCTCATGCTCTTCCAATGGCACCACAAAGAGAAGACGATTGTCATCACCACCATTTATCACAGCTGTAACTATATCTATATCAATCTCTTTTGCCATAGCACTTGTCTGACTGGCGATAGGAATTTTATCAATATATACTCTTGCACCCAAACCATAGCGAGCGCAAAGAGTTTTAACCGCATCGCCGAGACCACGGGTAATAAACTTTCCTTCAGAAGGATAGATCTTTGCTGCAGAGAATTTGACAATGCTTTCACTGTCTGCCTCCGGAGCCAAATAGCGAGAGAGTAAATATTTGTAAGAACTCAGGTCTGGCTGCTTATACTCTTTGCTGGCATTAAAAGCAACTTTCTCTCTCATAAGCACATGCAGCCCCATATATGCCGCACCTAAATCCCCTGTAACACACAACAGATCTCCGCTTTTAGGTGCCTTTATTTTCTCTTCCAACTCTTTGTCTCTTACTCCCGATGCGCTTACACTTATGGTAAGTCCTGTCAATGAAGAGGTTATATCTAGAGAAAGATTTTTAATTTCGTAAACATCTGCCGATTTAAGTACCCCCTCCCATAAAGAGCGGATATGTTCAAAGCTGAATTTTGAACTTACAGCTATTGTAAAACTCAAAGAACAAGGGGTATACAGATGTGCATAAAGTTCACCTATAGAATTTACCACAGCCCTGTAGCCAAGATACTTAATTGGTGTATATGTAAGGTCAAAGTCTACACCCTCTAATAAAACCTTGTTCACCACTCCAACACTTCCGGCAGGAGAGTTTGCATTGCCTCCAATCTTCTGAAAATCTGAGTTTTGAAAACCAGTCTCCTTAAAGAGATAATTAAGCATGGCAACCCTGCCAATCTGACTAATTTCGGTTCTGGTGGGCTTTCCCTTTTTTTCGTTTATATTATTTCCTTTCTGTTTTGCCATAGGGGGGACAAATTTAATCAATTGCTTTAATATTGCTTCGTTATTGCTCCGGTATCTTTTAATCTATCGACTGAATCTGGGGAACAACTTCCAATCCCATTTTTTCTAAATCTGATAATAATTCATCTGAAACTTCTACCACAAATTTTGTTTTATAGTTTAAGGCAAAGCCCTTTCCATCCTCTATAATCTGAATATTTACAGGAACTTTTGAAACTACCAATGTTTCGTCATTCCCTCCCTCTCTCTTAATTTGCCGAGAGATGGCAGAGCTTTTATTTTTACTCAACAACTCCACAAACTCTCTTCTGAAATCTTCTGAGATTTTCTTGTACGGTACTCTGACTGTTATAGATTTCAGAATTTCTTCTTTTACATTAGAGAGAAATTTAATAGAAACTATCATTGGTTCTATTGAGGCAACACCTTGTGTCTGACGGCGTAATCTAAACTTTATTTTCATATACAAAGCATTGCCAACATCTAAAAGGGGAATGAATGACTCGTAATCCTTTCCAAAAATAGAGAATTTAATTTGCGAGTTAAAATCTTCTAATGTAAAAGTAGCATAAGGATTTCCTTTTTGGCTCACTTTCTTCTCCAAGTCGCTCACCATTCCTACAACATGGAAACTCTTCTCTATTAGAGATTTTGCCTCTGTTGTCATTTCTCCATTGTCTGCATACACCTTGGTTTGTTTGAGGCGTAAGAGAATTTCCGGTGTAATATCTGCAAAATGTGCCACCTCAAAACGGTACCTGTCTAACGGATGAGAAGAGAGATACATCCCCACAACCTCCTTTTCTCTCTTTAAGAATTCAAGCTTATTATACTCTTTAGGTGGAGGTGGAATTGTTGGTTTTGGAACTTGGAAGCCCTCGTCTGAAGAGGAGAAAAGAGATCCCATATCTGATTGACCCTTCCCTATTTTCTGACCATATTCAACCAATAAATCCAAGAATGTTTCACCTTTTGCATTTGTTGCAAAGTACTGATCTCTGCGTATTTGAGGAAATGAGGAGTCGAAGGCTCCGGCTTGTGCCAAAACCTCTAAACTTTTTCTATTTATATTTCCGTTTTTTCCCGCCCTCTCTATGAAATCAAAAATATCTGAATATGGAGCCCCTGCAATAATATCGTCACTTACTGCCGTTCCCATTCCTTTTATTGCCGCTAAACCAAATCTTATTGCCTCTGTAACTTTTCCTCCGCGATGCAGTTGTACAACGGTAAAGTTTGTTCCGCTCTCGTTAATATCGGGACCCAAAACTTTAATGCCATGTCGTTTACAATCCTCCATCAAGCCGGTAATCTGCTTAATGTCACTGATATTCTTTGTGAGGTTGGCTGCCAAGAATTCTGCAGGAAAGTGAGCTTTAAAATATGCAGTCTGATAACCCACCCACGCATAACAAGTTGAGTGAGATTTATTGAAAGCATACTTTGCAAACTGCCTCCAGTCTCCCCAAATTTTTTCCAACTTCTCCTTTGGATAACCATTTGCTACGCCGCCGGCAAAGAACTTATCTTCAAGTGTTTTAAGAATATCTGCATTTTTCTTCCCCATCGCCTTTCTAAGGGTGTCTGCCTCGCCACGAGTAAAACCTGCGAGTTTTTGACTAAGCAGCATCACTTGCTCTTGATACACAGTAATTCCGTATGTATCAGAGAGAATTTCTGCCATCTGAGGAATTTCGTACTCTATTCTCGCCCTTTTATTCTTGCGGTTTACAAAGTCTGGAATATATTGCATTGGGCCGGGCCTATAGAGAGCATTCATCGCGATGAGATCCTCAAACCTCTGTGGCTTTAACTCCCTAAGCCAGCGCTGCATACCTGGACTTTCAAATTGAAATGTAGCAATTGTATCTCCGCGTCCAAAGAGGTCGAAAGTCTTTTTGTCGTTATTAGGAATTTTCTCAATATCTATCTCCAATCCCTTTGTTTTCTTAATGTTCTCCAAAGTCTCTTTTAGAATAGAGAGGGTTCTGAGCCCTAAAAAATCCATCTTGAGCATCCCCACACTCTCTATGTGCTTTCCCTCAAATTGCGAAACCCAAATAATCTCGCCGCTGCTTTTGTCTTTAGTTATACTTATCGGGATAAATTTTGTAAGGTTGTCTCTGCCTATTATTACTGCACACGCATGAACCCCCGGAGCACGAACTGTCCCCTCTGTCTCCTTGGCAAAATAGAGCGCCTCTTTTACCTGTTCGCTTCTCGAATTTTCATACTCCTTCTGAAATTCAGGAACATATTTCAAACAATTCTCAAAAGTTGGAGGAACGGTTTCAACCTCCTCTACCGTCTTTCCGTCTTCTTGAGTTTTCTTTATCTTAACCTCAAATTGTTTTGGCGGTATAAGATTAGAGAGTTCATTACTTGTTGCCAAGTCAACCCCCTCAATTCTACACATATCCTTAATGGCACTCTTAGCCGCCATTCTGTTAAAGGTAACTACATGACTAACATGATCTTTGCCATATTTATTCTCAACATACTCATAAACCTCGGCACGCCGCTCCTCCTCAAAATCTATATCTATATCTGGCATAGATATTCTGTCCGGATTTAAGAAACGCTCAAACAGAAGGTCATATTTAAGCGGGTCTATATTGGTAATTTTCAGACAGTAAGCAACTATACTCCCCGCCGCAGAACCACGCCCAGGACCAACCCAAATCCCATTTGAACGGGCGGTTGAAATAAAATCCTGAACTATTAAAAAGTAATCGGGAAATCCCATTCCCTTGATTGTATTGAGCTCAAAATCTATTCGTTCCTGAATCTGGGGAGTAATAGATTCGTATCTCTCCCGAGCCCCTTTATAAACCAAATCTTTAAGATATTCATTAGAATCTTCATACCCCTTTGGCAAGATGAAAATTGGAAGAATATGACTCTCATTTATAGAATATTGCTCAACTTTTTCTGCAATCTCCAGAGTGTTGTCTAAAATTTCCGGATGTTCCGGATTTAATTCCAACATCTCGTCGTAAGTTTTCATATACTCCTCCTGAGTATATCTCAAACGATTTTTATCTGCAAAGTTTGAGTTGGTTGTAAGGCAGATAAGTCTGTCGTGAACAGGGCCGTCCTCTTTATTTACAAAATGGCAGTCGTTGGTGGCAATACATTTTATTCCCATTCTTGCGGCCATTTCAAACAATATAGGATTTACTTTTTTCTGAGCGTCAGCTACTTCCGGAGACAAATCGGGAAGACGGGTGGGATGATACTGTATCTCAAAATAGTAATCGTCTCCAAAAAGATTCTTATACCAGGTTGCTATCTCTTCGGCATCTTCCATTCTCCCCTGCAAGATTGCTTTAGGAAGTTCGCCCGCCAAACAGGCAGAACAGCAAATCAACCCATCGTGATACTTTTCTAAAACCTCTCGGTCTATTTTAGGATGATAGTAAAAGCCCTCTATATAGCCAATTGAACAGATTTTTACTAAATTGTGATAGCCCTGTTTGTTTTTTGCGAGTAAAATAAGGTGGTTGGCACCTTGATCCTCTTTTCCGCGCTTTGAAAAACGCCCCTCCGGATTGACATAAACCTCACAACCTATAATAGGTTTTAGGGCAACACCCTTTGCTTTGGAAACTTTTGTTACTGTGTCAAAAAAATCCTTTACGCCATACATGTTTCCATGGTCTGTAATGGCAAGTGCAGGCATATTATTCTCGATGGCTTTTAAGGCATAATCTCCTATTTTTCCCAAGCCGTCCAGAACCGAATATTCGGTATGTAAATGAAGGTGTACAAATGGTTTACTCATAACACCTCAAAGTTAAATTTCAACCAATATTTTTCCCGTCATCTCTGACGGCTGAGGTATTCCCATCAGATAGAGCATTGTTGGTGCTATATCGCAAAGGCGACCATTGCTTACATTTTTCACATCATCATCTACCACAATAAACTGCACAGGATTTAACGAGTGTTGGGTATTAGGAGATCCGTCGTCATTTACTGCACAGTCTGCATTACCATGGTCGGCTGTAATGAGAACGCTGTAGCCATTCTCTCTTGCCGCCGTAACTACTTCTCCCACAAGAGAATCTACAGTTTTAACCGCTTTAAGGATTGCATCAAAAACTCCTGTGTGTCCAACCATATCTCCGTTTGCAAAATTGAGAATAATCATATCGTTGCGTTTACTCTTTATTGCCGCAATCAACCTCTCTGCAACTTCGGGGGCGCTCATTTCCGGTTTAAGGTCATAAGTGGCCACCTTAGGACTTGGAACTAATATACGCTCTTCATTTTCAAAAGGTTCTTCTCGTCCACCATTGAAGAAAAATGTTACATGGGCATATTTTTCTGTCTCAGCTATACGCAACTGTTTTAACCCAGCTCTTGCAACCACCTCACCTATTGTGTTTTGTACATGTTCCTTGCCGAACAATATATGAAGACCTTTAAATTCATCATCATAAGGGGTTAAGCAACAATAATATAGAGGAATTGTGTGCATTTGGAATTCAGGCATATCTTTTTGAGTCAGTACAGATGTAAGCTCACGCGCACGGTCATTTCTGAAATTGAAGAAAATAACAGCATCGTGAGGTTTAAGTTTTGCAACCGGAGCCCCTTTTTCCATAATCACAATCGGCTTTATAAATTCGTCGGTAACTCCTTCGGCATAAGAAGCTTCTACTCCATCAACCGCATTTTCAAACACCGCTCCCTTCCCCTCAACAATCAAATCATACGCCTCTTTAATTCTCTCCCACCTTTTATCTCTGTCCATTGCATAAAACCTTCCGCACACACTCGCAATTTTTGCCCTCTTTTCCGCAATGTGTTCTTCCAACTCTTTAATAAATCCAACGCCGGAATGTGGATCTGTATCTCTGCCATCCATAAAGCAGTGTATGTAAACCTTTTGCACTCCACACTCCTGTGCAGTATCTATAAGGGCAAATAAATGTTCCAAACTGCTATGAACCCCTCCGGCAGAAACCAATCCCCAAAGATGCAACGCCCTCTCTCCGTCCTCCTTTACATAATCCATAACAGCTTTAATCTCAGGATTTTCTAATAATTTATGCTCTCTGCAGACTTTATTAATCTTTACAAGATCCTGATACACAACTCTTCCCGCTCCTATATTTAAATGTCCCACTTCGCTGTTTCCCATTTGTCCTTCAGGAAGCCCAACATCTTCTCCCGATGTAAGCAGCTGTGAATTAGGGTATTTCTTTTTTAAAGCATCTATATTTGGTTCGCCTGCAACATAAATTGCATTGGACTTGTCGCTTTTTCCCAACCCCCAACCGTCTAAAATCATCAGTAAAACTCTCTTCTTCATTCTCTGTTCTCCTTAAATGTTATCTAATTTAATTTTTTATTTCAGATTCTATTTCAAACTTATTTTTCTCTCATCAATTTGTCTCTCCCTATTGCTTCTACCGCCTTGCTTAATATATCCCCTTTTTATCTCCTCTGACTTCTGTTTAGAGCTACCTCCCAAAATATTAACCCCTCTGAACCGCAGCCTTTTGAGCTTCGGGGTCAACTATCTCAAAATCAATGGTTTTTTGAGCCAAATTGGTTGCTTTCACCCTTACTTTGAGCTTATCGCCGAGCATATATTTCTTCCCAAAAGTTTGCCCAATCAGACACATTTTTTTCTCATCATAAAGGTAATAATCATCTGTAAAGTCACGAGTAGAAATCATCCCTTCTATTTTTGTAGGCTCCACACTTACAAAAATGCCCCATTCGGAAACTCCTGTAATACTCCCGATAAACTCCTCTCCTATACGCTCTTGCATATATTCTGTCATCTTATATTTTATGGAAGAACGCTCTGCGTCTGTTGCAAGCTGCTCCCGCACAGAACAATGGTTACAGTAATCTTCAAACTGTTGTTTATCAACACTGTTTCCATTCTCTAAATAACGCGCCAAAAGTCGATGCACCATCATATCGGGATAACGACGAATAGGAGAAGTAAAATGTGTATAGTACTCAAAACCAAGCCCGTAATGACCTATATTTTCCGTAGAATATACGGCACGCGCCATACATCTTAAAGCTAATAGTTCTATAGTTTCACACTCCGGCTTTCCCTGCAGGCTATCCAAAAGTTTATTCAGGGCCTTTGCAAGCTGACGAGGATTTTTTGTCTCATCCATCTTATACCCAAAATGATGAACAAAGCCCCTCAGCTCTTCAACTTTTTCCATATTTGGCTCATCGTGAATACGATATACAAATGTTGGAGCCGTTTTTCTTATTTGCTTGGTAACATAGGTTGCAACCTCTCTGTTTGCCAGCAACATCATCTCCTCTATTAACCAGTTTGCGCTCTTGGTAATTTTCTCCACAACACTAATTGGCTTACCCTTCTCATCTACAAGGATTTTCATCTCTGGTCTTTCAAAGGAAATACTTCCGCTCGCAAATCTCTTCTTCCTCATGATAGAGGCTAATTTATGAAGCTGTATTATTGCATCGGCAATTTGTTGAGATGGTTTCTCTTTAGTTAATCCGGTATATCTTGGGTCTCCTAAACTCTCCGGATGAGGATGTGTTGTAAGTATTGGCTTATATTCGGCAACAGAACCTTTATTATCTATAATTTGCTGCGCCTCTTCATAGGCAAATCTGAAATCTGAACGAATGATTGTTCTGCTGAAACGCCTGTTTAAAACCTTTGCCTTAGCATCCATCTCAAATATAGCAGAAAAGCAAAGTTTATCCTCGCCGGGCCTTAAACTGCAAAGGTTATTTGACAGCTGTTCGGGCAACATCGGAATAGTTCTGTCTACAAGATAAACGCTCGTACCTCTCTCGTAAGCCTCTTTGTCTAAAGTAGTTCCTGGTTTTACATAATAACTTACATCTGCAATATGCACCCCCACCTCAAAGTTTCCATTCTCTAAAATGCGGAAAGAGACAGCATCATCAAAATCTTTAGCATCTGCAGGATCTATGGTAATGGTAAGCGTTTTACGGAAATCTAAACGCCCATCCAAATCTTGACGGGTAATTTTTGACGGGATCTTTTTTGCCTCTTTTTCAACCGCCTCCGGAAATCTGAATGGGAGTCCGTATTCGGTTAAAATAGAGTGCATTTCTGTGTCGTTATCTCCCACTTTTCCCAAAACCTCCGTAACAATCCCAAGTGGAGTAAGACTTCCTTTTGGAAACTCTTTTACCAGCACCGCAACTTTAAGCCCCTGATACTCAGGTTTTATTATCATTGAACGTGGGTCGGCAGGAGAGTGAATAACCTCAACATCGTGGGGCATGTTTTTACTCTCAATAATAACCCAAGTTCCTTTGCGCGTAATACTTAAAACTCCAACATACGGCAATTTGCTGCGCTCTATCACCTCTACAATTTCCCCTTCACAACTCTTCATCCCCCGCTTTTCTGCTGTCGCTCTCGTTTTCTCCTCTTTAATTTTTGTTATCGCCGCACGAACCGTATCGTTATTGAGCGCACCTCTTAGTTTGTGCTGAGGAATAAAGACATCATCTTCTCTCTCTGGCACCCTAACAAATCCAAAACCACCGCTTGCTATATTCAGAATACCTTCCACATACTCCAAAACGCGCTTTCCAACCCTTTCTGCGCCTCTTTTTGAGCCCTTTCCGCAACCTATAGTTTTTTTCCTGTCGCGATGAGAACGCACTCCCGCAAATTTCGATTTTTCCTTACTATTTCTACGTTTTCCCATAGAGAGCAAATTTACAAAAAAAGTGGCGTCCTCAAAAGAAGACGCCACCAATAATTCAACCCTTTAAGAATTTATTTTTTCTTGCCGGTTTTAGAGATTTGTTTTCCCTCCTGCGCAAGAGCTTTTTTCTTGTTGAGGTCGTACATTATTGGGGTTGCAATGAATACAGATGAGAATGTACCAACAAGTACACCAACTGCTAAGGAGAATGCAAATCCCCTAATTGTATCGCCTCCAAAAATTGCAATCGCAAGAAGCACAACCAAAGTTGTTCCCGAGGTGTTGAAAGTTCTTGCAAGAGTGCTGTTTACCGCACCATTAATATTCTCTCTAAGGGTTCTCTTCATATATAGTTTGTTGTACTCACGAATACGGTCAAAAATAACAACTGAGTCGTTGATAGAGTAACCTATAATTGTAAGTACGGCTGCTATAAATGTCTGATCTACATCGAGTGAGAATGGCAAGATTCCAGAGAAGATTGAATAGAATCCCATCACAATGATTGAATCGTGAGCCAAAGCTGCAAGACCACCAAGACCCCATGTCCAATTCTTAAAGCGGGCTGCTATATACAAGAATATTGCAATAAGGGCGAGAATAACTGCGTATGTTCCCTTTCTCTTGATATCGTTCGCAATAGTAGGACCAACCTTGTCTGAACTTATAATTCCATTTGGATTGTCTACCGTTGTTCTGAACTGATCCAAAGTTTGAGGAGTTAAGAACATACCTTTAAGAGCATTGTAAAGTTTCGTCTCTATCTCTTCATCCACCTCTTGCGAGTTGTCGTTGATTTTATATTTGGTGGTAAGCTTCATTTGACTGCCACTTCCAAACTGTTTAACCTCAACGCTCTCACCAAACTCTGCCGCAGCTGCATCTCTGACTTGCTCTGCAGTAACCATTTGGTCAAATCTTAAAACATAAGTTCTACCTCCTGTAAAATCTACGCCATAAGAGAATCCTTTAGTGAACATAGAAACTAAGCATATTGCAACTACCGCAGCAGCCACAACATACATAATCTTCCTTAGGCCTATAAAGTCTATTTTGGTATTGGTCAAGAAGTTGCGAGTAAATTTATTGTCAAAGCTGATCTTGTGTCCGCGATCCATTCTTCCCTCAAAGTAAAGTCTTGTAATAAAGATAGATGTAATGAGCGAAGTGATGATACCAATAACCAATGTTGTTGCAAAGCCTTTGATAGGACCACTACCAAATATCAGCAATATAACACCAATAATTATTGTTGTAATGTTACCATCTAAAATTGCAGAGTATGCATTTTTGTAACCATCTTTAACAGCAGTCCTAAGTTGTTTTCCAGACCTTAATTCCTCCTTGATACGCTCATAAATAATTACGTTTGAGTCCACCGCCATACCAAGGGTAAGAACCAAACCAGCAATACCAGGAAGTGTGAGAACTGCACCTATCGAGAGGAGTGCTCCAAGCAAGAATATCACATTGCAAATAAGTGCGATATTAGCCGCAATACCCGCTCCTCTATAGAAGAACAACATATAGAGAAGAACCAATACAAACGCAAGGATGAAAGAAATGAGACCCGCGTTAATACTCTCTTGTCCCAAAGAAGGTCCGACCACTTGCTCTTGAAGAATTGTGGCAGGAGCCGGCAACTTACCGGAATTGAGGACGTTAGCAAGGTCGGTTGCCTCATCTAAAGTAAAGTTTTCTGTAATCTCGCTGCGACCGCCCGAAATCTCTGTCTGAACATTTGGATATGAATAAACCATTCCGTCCAAAACAATCGCAATGCTCTTTCCAATATTGTCTGCAGTGAGTCTTGCCCATGTTCTTGTTCCATCCGGATTCATTGCCATAGTAACAGTTGGTGCTCCACCCTGCTGACGGTAAGATACACTCGCGTCGGTAACAACAGAACCATCGAGAGGAGCTTTATTATCTCTACCAGAGTTCTTTATAGCAACCAACTCAAACAAGGTTCCCGATGGATCTTGATCAGAAGGTTTAACAGTCCACATCGGGATAAAATCTACAGGGAATAGATTTTTAATCTGTGGCAGAGAAAGATACTGATTAATTCTTGCGGTATCTTTATAGTGAGCCCTACCAATGCAAGCACCACCCAACAGTTGACCTTGATACATGTTTGGCATAAGTGCGTAGAACAGAGGATTTTGTTTAGCATAAGCAATCTCGTCGGTAGATAAAGAATCTGTTGCTAAAATATCATCAAGCTCAGAAGGAATATCCTCTACAAGCATCTCCTCAAAATTGTCATCCTTACCACTTATAACCTCTTTCTTTTCTGCTTTGTCTTCCTCAGCGATACTATCTTTATTCACCTCTGTTTCAACCTCTTCTATATCTGTAACCTCAGCAAGATAATCTCTCAAAGCGGCATTTGCCTGTTGAAGATATGGGAAAATTTCCGCATTGTTATAGGTTGTCCAAAACTCCAAAGAGGCAGTTCCTTGAAGAAGTTTTCTCACACGCTCCGGTTCCTTAACACCAGGAAGCTCAACGAGAATTCTTCCGCTGTTTCCAAGACGCTGGATATTAGGAGAGGTCACTCCAAATCTGTCTATACGGCTTCTTAAAACGTTAAATGAGTTTGCAACAGCGCTCTCCGCCTCCTTTCTGATAATTGAAATTACCTCAGAATTAGAAGTTTCCGGATGTATCTTATCTCTCATCTCGTATGTTCCAAAAATAGATGAGAGCTTCTGATCTGGTGCAACCTCTGTCCACGCCTGCTCAAACAAACTAATGAAATCTTGACGGGAATCTACTTCTCTTTGCTGTGCAAGTTCCAATGCCTGAACAAATTGCGGATTTGTACTATTGTTTGCCAATGCTTTAACAAGGTCTTTCAACTGAACCTGAAGCATCACATTCATACCACCCTTAAGGTCAAGACCAAGCTTTATCTCCTTGTCTTTCACCTCTTTATAAGTAAAGCCCAAGAATACCTTCTGGCCGGTGATAGAATCTAAATAATATCTGTTTTTAATTTTCTGAAGAGAGTCCAAGACAAATGCTTTGTTCAACTCTCCAACCTGAGCAAACTCAGGTGATTGTTTTTCGGCCTCAACAGCTGCAGCAGCATACGCCTCTGCTTTCTTTTCAGCGCGTCTTGTAGCCCATGTAAAAGAAATTTGGTACAAGCACGCCAATAAAATCAGAATGGCCAAAACTTTAATAGTCCCTTTACTTTGCATAAAATTTTTATTTATTTTTAATATTTAATATCTCTCTGTCTTTTCCGCCCCCTGTGTCTTTATCTCCCCTCCTCCGTTTACTCACCTTTTTGCTACCACACATAATCTCCCTTTTGGCGACAGTAAAAGCTTGCAAATTTACATTTTTTTTGTAAAAAAAAAGCCACGTTTTGAACTTTATTACAATATTTTTTATAAATTTGCACTCCCAATTCGCATTT
>CADBRQ010000071.1 GCA_902797115.1 uncultured Bacteroidia bacterium | reverse complement strand
GCTTTGCCTTATTCTGTATGGTGTGCCTGTTCTGCCAGCCGATCCTTGCCCAGCACAGGGTACGTTTGGCAGACTTGCCACCTTTTGAGCGTGCCGTGGTCGTCGTGAAATACTTCGAGGGACTGCACGGAAAGGACTGCTATCCATACGTCGGCTATGGTCATCAGTTGCAGCCGGGTGAGCACTTCACGGCAGACATGACGGAACGGCAGGCGGACTCGCTGCTCCGTGCCGACCTTTGGAAATGCTTTGAACACTTCAAGGGTTATGGTAAGGATGCACTGCTGCTGACCTTACTTGCCTACAATGTGGGCGTGGGGCGATTGCTTGGTTATGGCAAGCACCCCAAAAGCCAATTGCTACGAAAGATAGAGTCGGGAGACAGGAATTTCTACCATGATTTTGTCTCTTTCTGCCGATACAAGGGCAAAGTCCTCAGAGGGCTTGTCAAACGACGAAAGGTGGAGTTTGCCCTGTTTTATGTACCCTGATTATCAAACACGCCTCTTGCGACATTTTATGCTCCGTAAGAGGCGTTTTCTTGCTGTTTTATTCGCCTTTCTTGTTATGAATGAGTAACTTTACTCCAAAAAGTATGAATAATCTTTTCCCAGTGCTAGCGTTAAATAGTAACATTACGCAGCTCATCAAAAAAATCCCTTCTGCTGGCATTTTAGAAAATATAAAGGAAGGACTTAACAATGAAATTCGTTTCATTGACCAAAATAGTCCTATTTCAGATGTTGCTAAAATTGTAAAATTCTCAACAGATAGCAAAAGTTATGTTAGCCTCTCTGCTGCATATTGCCAGTATCTATGGCTAATGTGTAGTATAATTATAAGAGATATAGATTTATCCGTGATTATAGAGGAATGTAAACGATGTAGGGTTACTTTAGAGCAATTTGCCGACTGTTCAAAGCAAGTTTTAAATCAACCTCAAGAACAGATTTCAAAGCAGATTCCCTTGGAATTTAAAGGGATAAATTTAGAACAATATATTGATTACTTAAAACGAATTCCCGAACTATTAAACACAACAGAGTTTTGTAGACAGCAAGAGTATTATATGAAACTATTGTCCGAATTAACGAATAAAGAAACTTTCAGTTTAGATGATTTCTCTGATGTTAATATCAAGACTCCATATGGAGAGAAAATAAATTCTGTCTATTGCTTTGGGATTTGTTTTATCCTTCTACATGAGGCATCACATTTTTCTCTTGGACATATGGATAAAGAAAGTTGTGCTATCCAAGATGAGAAAGATGCTGATTTTTCCTCTTTTTGGAGTATTTACTCCGATATACCTGAATCTGAAAAATTTTCTGCAAATTGTGGGGTTCTTTGTGCCTTGTTCTCACTTCTCTACCTAAATCCCAAAATAGAATCTGATAATATCCACCCCACAGAGGACGATAGAATTTTTAAGGTCTATGAGTGTATAAAAAAAGACAGTCCTAAATACACTGTATTATTGGTTCATTTTTTTATGTATTGGGCAAAAAATTATCAGATAGACGGTTTTCCTACCAATCTACAAAACACAGAGGATTCCGTAGATAAGATTAAGAATTTTCTGGCAGAGTATAAGAAGATAAAAGCGTAATATGATTGATGGCTTTTGCGACTTTCTTTTGCTTCTTTTCTTTGGTCGCCTGCTTGTTCAAAGAAAAAGAAAAGAAGCCACGCAAACCGAAAATTTGCGTGGCTCTTAGTTTTATTCAAAGGACTATTTCTACACTTTCGTTATTCTGTCTATTCGCTTGTTGGGGTGTCTGTCAAATGCCCAGTTTATCTCATCATCAGGCAAAGTGCTGTGAATGCTTCCGCCCATGACCAACCCACAATCTTGCAGGACTTTCTGCCGTGCTTCCTCCTTGCTCTCTGCTACAACATCGAATACGCCGTCAAAAATATATTCGGTATAGACTAAAAATCTTTGTTTCTTCATCATTCCTAATCTTAAAATTCAACCTTTAATAATCTGTACTCCTTTGGCTTTCCATTGGATAATTTGCGGTGTTTGAGCCAAAAGTGATGTGCGCCAT
>CADBRQ010000070.1 GCA_902797115.1 uncultured Bacteroidia bacterium | reverse complement strand
TTCTGGTTCCAAGTGTAGGCACCAACAGCATTGAAGCTTGGAAGTAGTTGAGTAAAAGTAGCTTTCTTTATATTCTCCGCTTGCTTGATTTTTTCTCTTGCTATTTGTGCATCCGATGAATTTGCCAATGCCATATTCTCATATTGCTCCAGAGTAAAGATAGTTCCGGGGGCAATAGAGGTATCGGTAACTGTTTGTGCAATAGAAATATTATATAAAAAAATAGAGCATAAAATGCCCACGTATTTTTTCAACAATATTTTAAAATCTCTTTTATCCATATTGGCGATGATTTTGTTAATCCTCTGTAATTAAGCATTTTTCGTCTCCAGGGTCCCATTGGCCTTTTTTTCTCCCCTCCATCTCCATTGCAGCATAGTGAGCCATGATCTTTTTAAGGTCTTTCCTGGCATCTTCAGTAGGTACAAATCTTATGCCTCTTCCAATCTCTTTTGTCTTATAATTAAAATATCCTAAGTAAATGGGGATACCTGCTTGACGTGCTATAGTGTGAAATCCTGTTTTCCATCTGCGGGTTTTCTTTCTAGTTCCTTCGGGTGCAATACATAGGTGCATTTTATCTGCACTTTTTATAGCATCTATCACATGCTTGGCTGTAACTGCGCCGTGTGTTCTATCTACAGGAATTGCCCCCATTTTTCTCAATAATTTTCCTATGGGCCAGAAGAAGAACTCCTTTTTTATCATGATGTTAGGTGTTCCTCCAACCGATGTGTAGAAAGCCCAGCTGATTATGAAGTCTTTTACTGATGTGTGGGGTACTCCCAAAATGATGCATTTGGGCTCTGGGACCAAACCTTCTTTGATCTTCCATCCCATTTTGCGAATCAGCCAACTTGCAAACTTTTGCTTATTACACATAGTCCTTTTTTAAACTTATAGAGCAGTAGTCTCTTCTTCTAAAGTGATAATGTCTTCTAAAATTACATTCTCGCGCAAATTGCTCATAATGAATTGTCTGCGGAATTCTGTATTATTCCCCATGTAGAATTCCAACAAGTTTGAGACTTTATCTTCATTAGAGAGGCGAACTTTATCTAATCTGATACCATCGCCGATGAGAGGAGAAAACTCTTCGGGTGAAATCTCTCCCAAACCTTTAAAACGAGTAATCTCCGCATTTGTTCCAAGCGCCTTAATGGCAGCGTTTTTTTCATCGTCTGTATAGCAATAGCGGGTATCCATTGAGTTGTCTTTCTTCTTCTTTCTCACTCTAAATAGCGGAGTTTGAAGTATATACAAGTGCCCTCGTCTGATAAGATCCGGATAATACTGCAAGAAGAATGTGAGGAGGAGCATACGAATATGCATACCGTCTACATCGGCATCGGTTGCAATCACAACTCGGTTATATCTCAGATTATCAATATCTTCTTCAATATCGAGTGCTGCTTGCAAATGATTGAGCTCTACATTCTCTTTATCGTAGATTGCTTTTTTCCCCTCTCCGTATGTGTTTTTTGGCTTTCCTCTCAATGAGAAAACAGCTTGTGTCTCAACATTGCGAGTCTTTGTTACAGAGCCGCTTGCACTTTTTCCCTCAGTGATGAAGAGTGTAGTTAGTTCTGCAAGAGGGTTGTTGTCTGTATAGTGAATTTTACAATCTCTCAGTTCTTCGTTATTTATGAACCCTTTGCGGCTTTTTTTAGATTTCTTTAATTTCTCAAACTCTTTACGTTCTTTTTCGTTTGCCAGAATTTTTTTCTGCAACTTCTCTCCAAGTGAAAGATTTTGATGCAAATAGTTGTCTAACTCGGTAGCAAGGAAATTATAAATGAACCTGCTGATTGGAATTCCCCCTTTGCTCTCCTTGTCTGTTAGTCTGGAATTTAAAAGAGTTTTGGTCTGATTGGCGAAATCTGGGTTGCCGATTCTGATGCTTATGGCAGCCATAATCCCCTCTCTCACATCTTTAGGGTCATAATCTTTCTGGAAGAAATCTTTCACAACTTTAGCTACACTCTCTCTGAATGCACTCAAATGTGTTCCCCCTTGGAAAGTATATTGGCCATTGACAAATGAGTATATATTCTCCCCGTTATCATCTATATGGGTTATTACTACCTCTATGTTATTCCCAATGAGCCGAATCGGATCATACAAAGGGGGTTCTTTAAGTTTGTCGTTTATAAGATCGAGCAAACCATTCTTAGAGATGTAAGTGTTTCCATTGAATTTTATAGTGAGCCCTGGGTTGAGATATGTGTAATTCTTGAGCATGGTGTTAATGTACTCAAGATTATATTTGTAGTTAACATAGAGAGTGTTGTCGGCAATATAACGAATGAGTGTTCCATCTTTTTCGTCTCCTTGTTTACCGTGCCCACTCTCTATCTTAACTCCTTTCTCAAACCGTGCCCAAACGGTTTTGCCGTCTCTGAAGGATTGAACGTAAAAATTTGTAGAGGTGGCGTTTACCGCCTTCATACCAACACCATTTAATCCAACGCTCATACCATAAGCAACGCTGCCGTCTTTTTCGAATTTACTACCGGTGTTCATCTTGCTCACGGAATCTATAACTTTTCCGAGAGGAATTCCACGTCCGTGGTCTCTAACTGTAATCTCTTGTCTCTCCTCATTCAGAGAGAGTTCGATGAGTTTGCCAAACCCTTCGTGAAATTCATCAACCGCGTTGTCGAGCACCTCTTTTATAAGTACATAAAGTCCGTCATCAGGTGCAGAACCATCGCCGAGCTTTCCAAGGTACATACCAGGACGTCGGCGGATATGTTCGTGCCATTCCAGCGTTTCAAAATCCTCTTCTGTATATTTTTTTACGTTATTAATCTCTTCTGCCATAAAATATCTTTCCCTCTGAAATCGGTTCGTTTTATTCGAATCTTTGGTTTAAAAGTTCCATCATCTTAATGGATGAATAGGCAATTCTGGTACCAGGTCCAAAAATTGCTGCGCATCCGGCTTTATAAAGGGCATCGTAGTCTTGTGCCGGAATAACTCCACCAGCCACAACGATAATGTCCTCTCTACCAAGCTTTTTGAGTTCCTTTATTATTTGAGGAACAAGGGTTTTATGTCCTGCTGCCAAAGAAGAGACTCCAACAATGTGAACGTCATTCTCAACAGCTTGTTTTGCTGCCTCTGCAGGGGTCTGGAAGAGTGGTCCCATATCTACATCAAAACCACAATCTGCATACCCTGTTGCCACAACTTTGGCACCTCTGTCGTGACCATCCTGACCAAGTTTTGCAACCATTATACGAGGTTGACGACCCTCTTTCTTTGCAAACTCGGCCACCATTTTCTTAGCTTTTTCAAATTCAGAATCTTTCTTAACCTCAGAAGAATAAACACCTACATTCATACGAATCTTTGCTGTGTATCTTCCAACTATCTCTTCACAAGCGTCGGAAATCTCACCAAGAGAAGCCCTCTCTTTTGCTGCCTCAACTGCAAGGGCAAGAAGATTGCCTTTACCAGTTTTAACGCTCTCTGTAATAGCTGCAAGACACTTTTTAACTTTATTATTATCTCTGTTCTTTCTAAGCTCTGCAAGGCGGGCAACTTGTTGCTCTCTCACCTTAGCATTGTCTATATCGAGAATCTTAATAGGATCTTCATGCTCCAGTCTATATTTATTCAAACCCACAATTGTCTCTTCGCAAGAGTCTATGCGAGCTTGTTTGCGAGCTGCCGCCTCTTCTATTCTTAGTTTAGGAATACCTGTCTCGATAGCTTTTGCCATACCTCCAAGTTTCTCAACCTCTTGAATATGCGCCCATGCTTTATGCGCCAACTCGTTAGTTAAACTTTCAACATAGTATGAACCTGCCCAAGGGTCTATTGAGCGACACACATTTGTCTCTTGTTGAATATAAATCTGTGTATTTCTCGCGATACGTGCAGAGAAATCTGTAGGGAGTGCAATTGCCTCATCCAATGCATTGGTGTGCAAACTTTGAGTGTGTCCTAAAGCGGCACCCATTGCCTCTATACAAGTTCTTGCAACATTATTGAATGGATCTTGTTCTGTAAGAGACCATCCGGAAGTCTGGCAGTGTGTTCTCAGACTCAAGCTTTTAGGGTTTTTAGGATTAAACTGGTTTACAATCTTAGCCCAAAGCATACGCGCCGCCCTCATCTTTGCAATCTCCATAAAGTGGTTAGTGCCAATGGCCCAGAAGAAAGACAAACGTGGTGCAAACTTATCTACATCAATTCCTGCCTTAATACCTGTACGAAGATATTCAAGACCATCGGCAAGGGTATATGCCATCTCTATATCGTTTGTAGCACCAGCTTCTTGCATGTGGTATCCGGAGATTGAAATAGAGTTGAATTTAGGCATAAACTGAGATGTATAAGCGAATATATCGCCGATGATTCTCATAGAAAACTCAGGAGGATAGATATAGGTGTTACGCACCATAAACTCCTTTAGGATGTCATTTTGAATGGTACCTGCCATCTCTTCCAACTTAACACCTTGTTCCAATCCTGCAACAATATAGAATGCCATAACAGGTAGCACAGCTCCGTTCATTGTCATAGAGACAGACATTTTACCAAGAGGAATTTGATCGAATAGAACTTTCATATCCTCTACAGAACAGATACTTACGCCTGCTTTTCCAACATCGCCTACAACACGCTGATTATCTGCATTATATCCACGGTGAGTAGGGAGGTCGAATGCAACGGACAATCCCTTTTGTCCTGCCGCCAAGTTCCTTCTGTAGAAAGCATTACTCTCTTCTGCGGTAGAGAAACCTGCGTATTGTCTTACTGTCCAAGGTTTCTGAACATACATTGTACTGTACGGACCTCTCAGGAAAGGAGCTACACCTGCAGCATAGTTAAGGTGTTCCATCCCCTCAAGATCTTTGGCGGTATAGTTTGTTTTAACTGCTATCTTCTCTGCAGTATTCCAAATTGTATCTTTTTGTTTTACAGATGCATTAGTGGCATTCTTGTAAAGTATTTCATTAAATTTTGGCCTCATAATTTCTCCTCCTTATTTAATTCCAAGTTTGGTTTGGTAATCTGTAAGTGTCTGTAGCACATTGCTTTTAACACTGATGAAATGATCTATACCTTTGGCAATTAAATCATCTTTGCAAGCCGGTTCGCCCGCAACAACTACGATTGCTTTTTTTCCGATAATCTTGGCAATCTGAGGAACTTCGTTAGCATATTCATCGTCAGATGAGCAAGCTACAACGATATCGGCCTTTGCCTTCAGAGCTGCTTTAGCACCTTGTTCAGGAGATTCAAAGCGGTTATTGTCTATAACTTCAAATCCTGCAACAGCAAAGAAGTTGCAAGCAAATTGTGCCCTGGCCCTGCACATTGCAAGATTTCCATAGGTTACCATAAATGCTTTAGGGCGCTTAGGAGACTTATCTGTCTTAAATCTTAATGCTTCAAAAGCTTGAGCGCCTCTGTAAACCTCAAGAGGATGAGCTATTGCACCTTTAACCTTTTTAGGTGCAGCTTTACGGGTTACCACCTTTTTGGTAACATCTTTTTCTACAACCTCTGTAAAGTTAGGGAATTGGTTGGTACCCAATAAAGTATCTCTTCTTGTAGCAATATTGAAATCTCTCTTTTCTGAAGTAGCTTTAATCGCTTGCTGTATAGTCTCTTTTTTAAAGCACTCCACATAGCCTCCTGCTTTCTCAACTTCATTGAAAAGGTCCCAAGAAGCTTTGCTGACCGCATCGGTGAGCTCCTCAATGTAGTAAGAACCAGCACCTGGGTCTACAACTTGGTCAAAATGAGACTCATCTAAAAGGAGAGACTGAACATTACGGGCAATTCTGTTAGAGAATTCTCCTGGGGCACGGAAGGTGTAGTCGAAAGGGAGGACTTCCATAGAATCTATACCTCCTATTGCACCGCTCATTGCTTCTGTAGTGCTTCGCAACATATTTACATAAGGATCGTAAACAGTTTGGTTCCAAGTACTTGTAACTGCATGAACATTAATTTTGCAGTTGCTTTCTTTTGCACCATACGCCTTCGCAATGTTTGCCCAGAGGACTCTTGCTGCACGGAATTTTGCAATTTCCATAAAGTAAACACCACTTATTGCAAATGTAAACTTAATTCTTTTAACAGCCTCATTTACATTTACTCCCGCCTCTTTAAGGAGGTTAAGATATTCACTTCCCATGTTCATTCCATAGGCAAGTTCCTGACAAATATTACTTCCCGCATCGTTGAAAGCGTATGCGTAAACACCTATAACTCTGATGTTTGCAAAATCTTTAACAAGTTCTATTGCTTTTGTTAATAATTTTGCAGCATCTTTAGCATTGTATAATCCTGTAGAATTCAGCTCTTTAAGAGGATCGTAGTCGAAAGATGCCTTTACTGAATTAGGTTTTACTCCACTTTCATTCAAAATCGCGATGAAATTTTTCAAAAGGGAAAGATCTTTGCACCCTTTGAAATTAATCTCTACAGCGTTTAGTGCAAAATCTTTGAGAAGGGTTTTTAGATCTGCTTTTGTAATATTCTCTGTTTGAGAAAGATTAAAGCCAACCGATGTCACACCCTTCATCATTCCATCTAAAGCAAGAGCATTCGCTTTTTTGAAATTCTGTTTAACCAAATAATCTTGACGAATTAGCCAAGCATTGGAATCTTTTGTGCCTCTTACAAAAGGGAATACTCCCGCTGTTCCTCCTACCAGTTTCAAATCTTTAAGATTTTCGGCCCTATAGTAAGGTTGAACAGAAAATCCCTCAAGTGTTTTCCATACCAATTTCTTCTGGTAGTCGGCACCTTTAAGATCTTTTACAATAACTTCCTCCCAAGCTTGTGTAGTTACCGGAGGAAATTCTTTAAATAATTTCTCTGCCATATTTATTGTTTAATTGAACTAATTTATAATCGCACAAATATAGCAAATATATGAATAAATTGGACCTCTGAACCAAAGTAAAGAGGGGACAGGGCGAATTCAAGAATATGGGAAATGTTGTAAAAAATAAGGAAAAATTTTTGTAGTATTGAAAAAATGTCTATCTTTGCATCCCCTTAAGGGAAAGATTATGAATAAAGGAGGTGGTTTTAAATGATTATCGTACCAATCAAGGATGGAGAAAATATTGAGAGAGCGTTAAAAAAGTTTAAACGTAAATTTGAGAAGACGGGTGTAGTACGTGAACTTAGAGATCGTAAAACTTTTGAGAAGCCGTCTGTGAAAAGACGCGCTCAGGTTATGAAGGCCATCTATGTTAAGCACCTTCAAATTAGCGAAGAATAAAAATAAAGTTTTTCATAAGTTGTTAAAATTGTTGATAGATTCGGCTGGAGTTCTTCCGGCCGTTTCGTTTTTATTTTCCGTTGCTGTTATAGCCGTATGCTACGCTTGTGGTAGCCATCCACATCTTTAATACTGCTTGAGGTTCATCCATTTTTTTGTATTGATGTAAAATTCTGTACAACTTTAAGGGGGGAACATTAATCTATATGATTTTGAGAAGGGAACACGGGTTCAACCTTATTCCAAATGGAAGTAGCCTCTTGATCAGACAATTTGTATATCTTGATATGATCTTCAAGTTCCGATATTGGTTCGATCTCTTCTGTTGTTAAAATTTTTATCACTTGTTCATCAAAATCTATAAAATATAAAATAGGCTTATCGAATCTATACTCCAAATTACTTTTTGCATATTTTAATCGTATTACAGATTCACCATTAAAAAAATGTGTAGCCTCTGCTGAAATATAAAACGTATCTCCATTATCTAATTTTATCTTCATCGAATTATGTGAATCTAAAGGCATACTAAAGATGCAACACAGTATCACAATAAGTGGAATAATAAACAATAATAAAATAGATACTCCAAATACTTTTTCAAACTTTTCTCTGTTCATACTATATCACTTTTGGAATTTACTATAAGACCATCCCATTTGACTCGTTCTATATTGGTATTCGTATTCTCCTCAATATGGATAAACATAAGAGTCTCCTTTATTGTAATCCCTATTAAGAATAATAGCAGATACCTCAAGATATGAAATTTTTCCTCCATTCAAATGTAGCGCTCCTGCAATTTTTTGAAATAAATAATAGTTAATTTGCTTAGAAACTTTAGAAAACAACCTCTAAAGTTGTCTTGAACCTATATTATTTATTTTGATCAGCATCCATTTTTTATCTTCATTTGAGTATGCATAGATATATTCAGCCCACTCTCCATGACTATGTGCAATATACACAATCCATTTTATAGTGGGGATATAGAAGATCTTATTATTTATAATATTGTACTTTCGCCTCCTTTTTCTCATTTTTATTGACAATCTTTCTACGAATATGTGTAAATTGTTAGTGTCTAAATAGTATAAAACCATATATGCTTCTATTCCATTCTTGATATTTGTTTTGAATTCTTCGGACCACTTTTTCATATAAGTTTTCCCTATTTTAAAGAAGAATATATTTGAAGTGTTAGTAGAAGAAATTTCATTATTATATATATACCAATTAGTTCCATATATGTTCTTAAAGTTATCGCTTAGATCATTACTTGGAAGATAAACAAAGATTTTACTATCATCTATTCTATAGTTAGTCGCTAATTTGATAACATCTTCTAACGGATGGTTCTTTATTCTCAAATTACAATAGCTATGGTATTCACGAATAGTTCTATACACTAATTCTTTTAAAGTATCTAAAGTATAAATCTGCGCAATACTATATGTGGTAGTTATAATGAAAAATACTACAAATAATAAAAATTTTCTTACCATTTATTTTGTTTTACGAGTTTTAGGATTAACAAAATTTTTCATAGGAATAACAGCTTGTATTCCATTACGGGTATATACATAAACATTTTTATTTCTTCTTCCAAAAACATAATGTGTACCATTTTTAGCATCATCGATATCTGTTTGACTTGGATGTTGCACATGAAAGGAGATCGTTTCAATGCCAGCTTCATAATTATATAATTCACCACTAGGATGAGAGTGAAATGTAGAGGTATTGTCTCCGTTGTTAAGCAAAATGTAGGCATAACCAGGCTTCATTACTGGACCAGGAGACTCCTCTATAACATCACCAGTACTTGTTATGTATCCCCCATATTCTCTATTATTTGCATCAGAGGTGCCCCCTTGTCCATTATCCGCCATGACAATATTCACCATTAATTGTCGTTTTCTCGCAGAACCTTCTATCTCTATTGAATTATTATATGCTATTGGATTTTTCTGAAATGCCTCTGTATTACCTGAATTCTTCTTTATGAAATCAACAGTAGTTTTTTGCTCTTTGTTTGATAATCCAGCACCCAACACATAACAAAGATCTTCTTTATTACCAAAACTCTTTGCAGTTGTTTTGATTACTAATACTCGCTTGTCATCAATTCCGTCATTTCCTATAATAACACCATTAAACCAAAAATCTCCCATCCCATTTGGATCTACAAAGTTTATCGGACTATTAACGCAGTAATTATACGGCGAGTAGCCCATATATTTCTCTGCCATAGGGTCTTGGGTGGTGTGTTTACTCTGTTTCATCTTAACAAAGTTACTTATTTTCATAAAGTCTTAATCTGTCAAAATTTTGGGGTG
>CADBRQ010000069.1 GCA_902797115.1 uncultured Bacteroidia bacterium | reverse complement strand
TCCGAATCGGGATGATTTAAAAAGAGAGGGGGAGATTTATCTTATAACCGGCTGCAACAAATCTGTGTATGATGATATTCCATGGATTAAGGAGTTGTTGGGATGGATAAAAGCTGCTTATGTACAAGGGGTTAAAATGGTGGGAATTTGCTTTGGTCATCAAGCTGTTGCCTTGGCTTTGGGAGGTAAGGTAGAGAGGTTTGGTGGTGGTTGGGGATTCGGAATAAGAGAGTCTGATATTTTAGACCAAAAGATGAAAAGTGTATGGCCTACTCAAAAGCTCTCTCTCCTGTACAATCATCACGATCAGGTTACAGTGTTACCTCCTGATGCTCAAGCTCTTGCACAAAGCTCATTCTGCAAGTTTGAGGGGATGAGAATAGGGGATAATATTCTCACATTCCAGGGGCATCCGGAGTATATTCCTGAGTATGAGAGACATCTGTTGGTAAATCACTCCTTTTCAGAGGATGAGAAGGTTAAACAAAACGCGCTGCTCTCTTTGGAAACTCTTAAACATCAAGGTTTTGAGGCAGCACGTTTTATTCTGGAAAGTTTTGTTTAGTACAGATTTTCTTCTCTATTTAAGATTCTTTAATGAGTCTAATGCTTTCCCAATATCTTCTCTTGCAAGGGAATCGGTTTCGTTGTTGAATGCCGCCTCCACATCTGCCAAATATTTAAAGTAGTGAGTTCTTGAGATATACTTTGCCGCTCTCGCTCTCACACTAGGCTCGTGGTCATAGAGCAACCCTTGTATCCATCTTTTGGCATCCCAAGAGAAATGTGCCTCCAACCAATCTAACGCCTCTATTTTTTCTTCGGCAGAACCATAGAGAAAAACTTTAAATAATGAAGACTCTTTTTTGAGATCTGCAATGCTCATAAGTATCTCTTTATTAGCAAGCTCAGGATTTTGAATTCCTTGCGGATTGGCAAAGTTCTGAGTTAATCCAAATTTCTCTTCCAATGTCCATCTGACAAGTCTTGAGATCATCCACATCTTTCCAGGGGTTGCTTCCGGATGCGCGATAATTGATGCAACGCGCCCTTTTCCATAATTATTGCCAATGCAGAACGGCTTGTTGTTTGTCATATTGCTCGGAGCTCCCCCCTCTTCGTGAACATCTGAGAGCATTGTGGCAAACTCTACATACTTTATGGTGTCATTTTCTGCAGGGACAAAAACAGGTCCTTCGTAGTACATACAGTATAATGTATCTATCTCAGAATACTCTGGAAAAATCTTTTTCCCCTCTTCTGTCAATGAGAATGCACTGATTCCGTGCCCTCTGTTATCATGCTCTATATCAATTGCTTTTGCTCCGTTAATTTTGAGGCAGGAGTATTCCGGCGTGTTGGAAAATAGGTATGCGCCTGCACAAATTCCAACTGCTCCTCCCCCATTTGAAATGAATTGTTTTATCCTCGCAATATTTTGTTCTCCAAGGTTCAAATATTGTCTGCTTCCCCCTCCGCCAGGAATAATAATGGCATCGAGCGTATCGAGAACATTATTGGAAATATCGTGAGAAGTGATGCTCCGCACCTGAATTTGAGGATCTAATTTACATGCCTCTAAAGCTTCCCAGATGCAAGTTTGCGCTCCTCCGTGCCCGTCAAAAACTCCCACTTTTATAGCGGTGGTGAAGTTTTCCGGTTCATTGTTTTTAGAATTTTTGCAGCTTACAATCAGCGTAAGCGAAACTCCTAAAATAAGAGTTGTAATGATGCTTGTTTTAAAGTAGTTGTATTTCATAGTATTACGGTTATTTTCTATAAGGGATCTACATCGGTGATAAAACGCGATTTTAGATGAAGTGAGTTGAGCACTAAAAAAATATTGCGTTTTGTGGTTTGAAGTGCGCGGTTGCGTTCAAGTTTCATGCTTATTGAGCGTTGATGGAAGTTATTGAGTTTTTCCAACTTAGGAGTGTAAGGTCCCGTAATTTCAGACAGTGCGTTTCCTAAGTTAATTTTTAGAGCTTTCACAACCTCTTCAGATTCTTCATTAAGGATTCGTAAGTTGGTGTTTCTGAGTGTAATATTGATAAGTCTGATATAGGGAGGAAAATGAAACATTTCCCTCTCTCTGATAAAAATCTCTGAACCGTTTTCCCTCTCCAAATTCTCTGAATATTTTTCAAATACTTGTATGACAGGGTGATGCTTACTATTTGTCTGAACAATAAAGAGCCCTCTCTTTTCTCTTCTGCCACACCTTCCCATTAGTTGAGTCAAGAGTGAAAGAGCTTTTTCATCTGCTCTGAAATCTTGCTGGGCAAGGAGAGTATCTGTTTGAACTACAGCCACTAAAGTAACATTATCAAAGTCGAATCCTTTTGTTATCATTTGGGTTCCGACCAATATATCTGTCTGAGCATCTGCAAAAGCTTTCAACACTTTTTCACTCTCAACGGAACGTTGTGCAACATCGGCATCGTATCGGGCAATTTTTGCATCGGGAAAAAGGGATTTAAGTTCTTCTTCTATCTTCTCGCTCCCTGCACCTGAAAGTTTTAAAGAGCTTGTACCCTTGCAGTTAGGGCATATCATCTCTGCTTTAAAAGGGGTTTTGAACTCGCAATAGTGACAGGTGAGTAAATTAGAAAATTTGTGATAGCTCAATGGGACATTACAATGCGGGCACCGAAGAATTTCTCCGCATTCTCCGCAAATTACAAATGGAGAGTAAGACCTTAAATGTGAGAAGATTAAAGCTTGCTCACCTTTTTCTAAAGTTTGTTGTATGCGGTTTATCAACCCTTGAGAAAAACTCCCTTTCATTTGTGAGGTTTTTCTTGCATATAGGGTATCTATGACAATGACCGTTGGTTGCGGAGATTTAAAATATTTCTCTGTCAGGTTCACTTTAGCATATAACCCCTTAGAACAGTTGTAAAGTGTTTCTAATGACGGTGTTGCACTTCCAAGCAAGACTTTGGAATTATATATTTTTGAGAGAAATAGCGCTGCATTATTGCCGTTATAACGGGGTGCAGGGTCTTGTTGTTTATAGCTTGAATCGTGTTCTTCATCTACGATTATAAGTCCTAAATTGCTAAATGGTAGAAAGATAGCGCTACGTGTTCCTAATATTACCACCGGCTCTTTCTTAATGCTTTCTAACGATTTGCCCTCTAAAGAGCTTATTTCGCTTTGAAATTGCAGTACATCTCTCACCAGCTTCTTTTTTGCTTGTGTGAGATTTGAATGATAGGGGAGCAACCTCTCTCCAAAATGTTCTTTTATCCTCTCTTTAAGCTGTTTGCTCATAGCAATCTCCGGAACAAGATAGAGAACGTTTTTTCCCGATGCGATAACATCCTTTGCTAAAGAGATATAGATTTCTGTTTTTCCGCTTCCTGTTACCCCATTTAGGAGTACACATTTTTTATTAAGTTGCGCCTTAATATCTTGAAACGCTCTTTGTTGCGCCGGAGTTAAATTGATTTGTGGAAATTTCTTTTCAGAAGACTCAATTCCAATTTTCTTAAATAACTCAGAGGGTGTGAGTTTGGATTTTACAGATTCTTGTTTTATTCCCATAGACGGGTAGGCGGCTTTAAAGACCTCCCCTATAGTACACATATAATACTCTGCGATGGTTTCCCAAAATTTTATCTCCAAAGGAGAGACAGGTTGTGCCTGTTCGTCAAATTGTTCTATAGGTTTAATTTGCTGAGTAATGTTTATAGAATTGAATATTTTATAAATAACTCCAATATATTTTTTGTTCGCAAAATTCACTTTTACTCTCTTCCCAACGAGATTTTCTGCTGAAATAGGGGAGCGATTTGTGCCGCAGAGCATCTGTTGACCGATACTGTAAAAAATTGCATCGGTGAATTTGATGGGCAATATAATTTGGGCATATAGATTTTTTTCCCCTTTCATAATTGCAAAATTAAAAAATATATCTATCTTTGCACTCCCAACACCGGTGCCTTAGCTCAGTTGGTAGAGCAAAGGACTGAAAATCCTTGTGTCGCTGGTTCGATTCCCGCAGGCACCACATAAAAAGCCGACTATTAAATGGTCGGCTTTTCTGTTTTATTTTGAGTTCTATTTCATACTCTCTGCCGCTTTGCAGAAAATCTCTAACCCTTTTGTGGTTAAAGGGTGGTCTATAAGCCCGAGAATAGATTTTAGCGGACAAGTTGCAACATCGGCTCCTGCCTGAATACATTTTAATATGTGGTTGGTATGTCTTATAGATGCGGCAAGTACTTCTGTTTTAAATCCATAGTATCTATAGGTACTGACTATCTCTTCTATCAGCGATACGCCATCTTCCCCAATATCATCTAATCTGCCAACAAAAGGTGAGCAGAAAGTTGCACCTGCTTTCGCAGCCAGAAGGGCTTGTCCCACTGTAAAGATAAGTGTGCAGTTGGTGCGATATCCCTTGTCTGAAAAGTACTTGACAGCTTTTATTCCCTCTTGAGTGCAAGGGAGTTTGATTGTAATCTTATTAGGGTCAATCTGATATAACTCTTCTCCCTCTTCTGTCATTCCTTTAAACTCTGTAGCAAAAACCTCTGCGCTTACAGGTCCGTCAACAATATCGCAGATTGCTTTATAATGCTTAAAGATATTCTCTTTTCCTTTTATTCCCTCTTTTGCCATAAGCGAGGGGTTTGTTGTAACACCATCGAGAATACCCAACGCTTGAGCTTGACAAATTTGTTCGAGATTTGCAGTATCTATAAAGAATTTCATAGTTAAAAGAATTAAATGAATTTTATCCTCAAAGTTAATATTTTTTCTTTACATAGATTAATTTGGGAAACGGCCAAAGTTTTACTAAATTGCATTAGTTTTAACATTGCTTGTCTCAACACTTTTGTCTGCACAATCGTATCGGGAAGATCTGAAAGAGTAGGCAGAAACGAAAGGGTATTTTGCTATGGCAGAATAGGTTGAGAAAAATGGTAGTCTATAATAATTAAATAATTATATATATGAAAAATATAATAATCAATTCAGCGATGCGTTCATTGGGCTCTCTTGTTTTGTTGATGCTTGTGAGCTTTGTTTTTTTACTCTCTCTCATAACTCCTTCACAAGCACAACCATATAAGGGGAAGCAAACATTTTCTTGGTACACCATGCCAAATGGAGAGGTTACCCAAGGTGGAGATTGGGAAAAGGTTATGCAGAATCCGAGTTTAGTTTATGGAGAATACAGGCCTTACCCTGTAACAGATGAGAACATTAATTCCATCCCAACCCTCACACCTACTCCAGATGGATATAAACCATTCTATATCAGTCATTACGGAAGGCATGGCTCTCGATGGCTTATATCAGCGCGATATTACACTGCCCCCGTTGCAATGTTAGAAAAAGCAAATAAAGAGGGGCAACTGACAGAGCTTGGTCTCTCTTTGCTTGAAAGGTTTAGAATTACCAATGAAGCGGCAAAAAGCCGTTATGGAGAGCTTACCCCTTTAGGGCACAAGCAGCATAGGGAGATTGCCGGCCGTATGTTTAAGAATTTTCCGGAAGTATTTGAAGGTGATGCAGAGATTGATGCCCGCTCAACAGTTATTATCCGATGTATTTTGAGTATGGGCTCTTTCTGTCACCGACTCAAGGAGTTAAACCCTAATTTAACAATCTGTAACGATGCAAGCTATTTTGATATGGCTTACATGAATTATCAAGACCCGGAAGGATATTTTCGTACTTTTAAAAATAACGAAGACTCAAGAGATTATCTTGCAAAGTTCAGTAGCAAAGTGATGAAACCGGAGCGTTTTGTGGCATCTGTTTTAAAAGATCCGAAGTGGCTGAACGAGTACAATCTGAATAAAGATTCGCTCAAGAATTTTCAAAAGATGTCTGCACAGCAATTCTTCTATTATACTGCCAAGCAGGTGATAGATTTGCCTAATACTCCATTAGATATAAAGTTGGATGACCTTCTCACATTGGAAGAGCTTTATCAGGTATATGTTACGCGTAATGCAGATTCTTATTTTTATGCAGGTTGGGATAATCTTTCTGATAATAAGTTACCATATTCTCAGACCAATCTTTTGAGGAATATATTGGATGATGCCAAGCAACATATCGCTGAGAATAAAAGGGGGGCCACATTAAGATTTGGTCATGACTCCAATGTTCTTCCTCTATGCTCCCTTATGAATATAGACGGTGCAGGTGTACATGTAGATAGTATAGAGGAGATTGCAGACAATTGGGCGATGTATTGGTATATACCTAAAGCTGCAAATTTGCAGTTCATATTTTATAAATCTGAGAAGAGCGATTCTCCGATACTTCTTAAAGTGCTTCTTAATGAGCATGAGGCGGTTCTCCCCGTTAAGACAGATAGTTTCCCATACTACAAATGGGATGATTTTCTATCTTTCTATGAAAACATTATTGACGGTTCTCCAGCCAAAGAGCTGAAACTAAGATAGTTGACAGATAGATTGCTAAATAGAATAAGTTATATTTGAAAATTAACAAGATATTGAATTAAACAAAATGATTTAATTATGAAACCAAAATTAAAAGGAACAAAAACAGAAAAAAATCTCTTGACTGCATTTGCAGGTGAGAGTCAGGCACGTACTCGTTACACATATTTTGCAAGCGTTGCAAAGAAAGAGGGATATGAGCAGATTAGTGCAATTTTTATGGAAACAGCTGAAAATGAGAAAGAACATGCAAAGAAATTCTTCAAGTTTTTGGAAGGGGGTATGGTGGAGATAAAGGCATCGTATCCTGCCGGTGTAATCGGAACTACTGAACAGAACTTGAAAGCAGCTGCGGACGGGGAGAACGAAGAGTGGACAAAAGATTATCCTAAATTTGCTAAAATTGCTGAAAAAGAGGGGTTTAAAGAGATAGCAACTTGTTTTGAGGAGATTGCGGAAGTTGAGGAGCAGCACGAAAAGAGGTACAGAAAACTTCTGAAAAATATCAAAGAGGGTAAAGTCTTTGAAAAGGACGAAGTTATTGAGTGGAAATGCCGGAATTGCGGATATGTTCATAAAGGAAAGAAGGCGCCAACCAAATGTCCTGCATGTCAGCATCCTCAGGCATATTTTGAGGTAAGGGCAGAGAACTACTAAAATTATATTACAGAATTTTAGCGTGAACCAAAATCGCTTGCTTCAGTGTGTTAAGGAGGCACTTCCAAGTGCTCTCAAAACCTCCTTGTGGGTTATCAGGATTACCGTAGTAGTTTCTGCGGTAATCTTCTTGTTACAACTGTTCAATATATTACCCTATATATCTTCTGCATTAGAGCCTGTAATGAAGTTTATAGGGCTTCCAGGAGAGGCGTCCCTTGCTGTTGTAAGCGGCTATTTTATAAATATTTACTCTTGCATTGCGGCGTCAGACACTCTCCATTTAAGCTCTCGCAGTGTTACGATTATGGCGGTGATGGTGATGTGTGCCCACAATATGATAGTGGAGACTGCTGTGCAAAAGAAGATAGGTTCCTCTGCTATTAGGATTGTTTTAGTCAGGACCTTGAGCGGAATTGTGTTGGCGTCTATTCTGAATCAGATCCTTCCTCCTGAATCTCAAGATGTAGTGGGTGTTTCTGTAGAGGAAAATCCACCTTTCAAGATAATGTTTGCAGAGTGGCTGACAGGGCTTATAAAACTCTGTCTGAAGATGATAGTGCTAATCTTTTCTATGTCTGTCTTGCAGCAGATTCTCAAAGAGTTTGGGATTATGGAGTATATTGCCAGACTCATGAAGTGGCCTCTTAAAATCTTTGGATTGCCTCAAAAGACATCTTTTCTCTGGATTGTTGCAAATACCTTAGGGTTAGCATACGGTGCTGCTATAATTTTTCAGGAATGGGAGAGAGGGAACTTATCGCAGAGAGAGGTTCAATTGCTCAATTCTCACATAGGTATATCTCACAGCAATATAGAAGATCTGCTCTTATTTGTCTCGATAGGTGCTGTATGGTGGATTGTTCTTTTGGTAAGGTGGATTGGCTCAATTGTGCTGGTTTGGGAAGAGCGATTAGAGTTCTATTTTAAAGATTTTTTGTAAATTTGCCCGCTTTGTAATTGTGTTCAATGGAAAGAATTAAATGTTTGATAGTTGGAAGTGGTCCTGCCGGGTATACTGCTGCCATTTATGCTTCAAGAGCTGGTTTGGCTCCTGTAGTCATTAGCGGGCTTGAACTTGGGGGACAACTTACAACCACTACTGTAATTGAGAATTATCCCGGTTTTATAGAGGGAATTGATGGTCCTGCATTGGTGGAGAATATGAAGGCGCAGGCGGAAAGACTTGGTGCTCAGATAAGAATGGGCGTTGTTACCAAAACAGATCTTTCTTCTCGCCCTTTTAAAATTGAAATAGACGGAAGTTCTCAAGTTGAGGCGGAGACGCTTATCATTGCCACAGGTGCAAGTGCAAAATATTTGCAGATTCCGGGTGTGGAGGAGTTTAAGGGGAGTGGAGTGAGTGCTTGTGCTACCTGCGATGGTTTTTTCTATCGTGGCAAAGATGTTGCGGTAATCGGAGGTGGAGACACAGCGTGTGAAGAGGCTCTATATTTGAGCACCCTTTGCAATAAAGTCTATATGATAATTAGAAGAGATGTGATGAGAGCCTCTAAAGCTATGCAAGAGAGGGTGTTGGCAAGGGAGAACATAGAGGTTCTTTGGAAATCTTCTCCTGTTGAGATACTCGGCGATATGTCAGGAGTTACGGGGATGAAAGTTGCTACCGCATCGCCAGAGGATGGAGAGATAAGTGATAGAGAGATAAATTTGCACGGTGTATTTATGGCAGTTGGACATCATCCTAATTCAGAAGTATTTACCCCTTGGATCAATACCACGGAGGAGGGGTACATTTTAACAGAGGATGGAGGTGTAAAGACAAATGTTGAAGGTGTTTTTGCTGCAGGTGATGTAGCAGATTTAAAATACAAACAAGCAATTACTGCTGCAGCAGCGGGCTGTAAAGCGGCAATTGAAGCAGACCGTTACCTTCAGTCGCTTTAAAATGTGCTGGAAATTAAGAAGATATATTATTTAGAGAGAGAAATAATGAAAAAAGCAAAGTTTGCATTTATTGTTTTTGGGGTTATTGTAGCTGCTGTCAGCTGTAAGACAAGTTACGATGCGATCTTGGATAGTTCGGACATGGATCTTAAAATGCGTTCCGGCATAGATTATTATAACAGAGGTAAATACAGAAAGGCGGCAAATATTTTTGAGAGTATGATTCTCCTTTCCCAAGGAACCGTGCAAGAGGATAGTGTACAGTATTACAACGCTATGAGTAATTATCGTTCAGGTGATTATTATACTGCAGAGGCAAACTTTGAGAAGTTTTTAGAGGTTTTCCCAAGGAGCAGATTTTCTGAAGAGAGTCAGTTTCTTAGGATAAAATGTTTGTATGAGCAAACTCACAGATGGGAATTGGATCAAGTTCCTACCCATAGAGCTATGGGGCTGATAAGAGAATTTATTTATGATAATCCTCAGAGTCAGTATATTCCAATTTGCAATGCCATGCTTGATGAGTTTCAGGAGAGATTGGATCGCAAGAGTTATGAGGCCTCTAAACTCTATTACGATATGGAAGACTTCAAAGCGGCGCAAACTGCTTTTAAGACCGCGCTGAAAGAGAATTCAGATAACAGATACAGAGAGCAAATGCTCTATTATACAGCACTCTCCTCTTTCAAATATGCAGACAATAGTATTAAAGAGCGTCAGAAAGAGAGGTTTATGACCTATATAGATGACTACTATAATTTTGTCGGTGAATATCCCTCTTCTCCAGACAGAAAACTTCTTGACCGCTATTTTGCCAGGGCTCAGAAATATGTCGGAATTAATGTAGGATTAGATTCTTCTCAGCTTGCGGCGGTTGCAGAACTCTCTAATATTGAGGAAAAAGCTGCAACAGGAGTGAAAGGAGATAGGCGAAGCACTAAAAAAGCAATAAAGAGTGCGAAAAAAGCGGTAAAGGATGCAGAGAGAGAGAATGCAGTAGCGCATCGCCTTGAGAGTGAAAAGAAGATTTATGACGACCAATTAAACAAAAAAGCGAAAAAGGCAGAAGAGAAAGCGGCAAGAAGAGAGGCAACCCGTCTGTATAAAGAGGCAAAAGCAAAACAAAAAGCTGCCGAGAAGGCTGCCAAGAAAGCGATGAAAGAGAAAAAATAGAAATAAAATTAAAGGAGTATAAATCAATGGAAAAAGTTGCAGATAACACAGTTACAAGAGACGTTATCAAATTGAGCGAGCCAACGGGAAACATCTACGAATCTGTAGTTGTGATGGCTAAACGCGCTAACCAAATTGCGGCAGACCTAAAGAGAGAGTTGTCGGATAAACTTCAGGAATTTACTCAAACAACTGCTGCAGATACCCTTGAGGAGACCTTTGAGAATAATGAGCAGATAGAGATCTCGCGCTATTATGAGCGTCTGCCAAAGCCAACTTTGACAGCTATCAAAGAGTTTCAAAATGGCGAGTTCTATTGGAGAAAGGTTGAGGAATAAAGGGTGATTAAAAAGCTGACAGTAGAGAATTACGCTCTTATAGAGAGCATCGACATCGACTTTCCGAAAGGATTGATTGTCATTACGGGAGAGACGGGTGCCGGCAAGTCCATTTTGCTTGGCGCCCTTTCTCTTTTACAAGGGGGCAAGAGCGATAATTCTGTGTTCAGCAACAATTTAAAGAACTGTGTAGTTGAGGGGGAATTTGAACTCAAAGGGGAAGAGTATAGACTCAGAAGGGTAATAACTCCCGCCGGCAGATCTCGGTTCTTTGTTAATGATGAGCCAGTTACCGCTGCTCAACTTGCTAAAGTTTCTGAGAGTTTGATAGATATTCACGCTCAGAACAGGCAGTTGCAGCTCGGCGATAAGAGTTTCCAGATTTCGGTTTTAGATTCATTCTGCTCAAACGGCTCTTTGCTCTCTGAATATAGAGCTGAGTATGAAAAAGTTACTGAGTTGACTGCTGCTGTAGAAAAACTCAAGAAGGAGCAAGCATCGTATGAAGCAGATAAAGAGTATCAGCAATTTCAGCTTGCAAAATTGGAGGAAGCCTCTTTGCAAAGTGGTGAAATAGAAGAACTTGAACAAGAGGAAAAGCTTCTCTCCAATGCGGAGAATATAAAAGCAACTTTAGGTAAGGTTCTGCAATTGCTTGAAGGAGAGGAGTATTCTCTTTCACAAGCTATGAAGGAGAGTTCAAACTCTTTGTCTAAAATTTCAAATCTTCTTCCCGATGCGCTTTCGCTCTCAAAGAGATTAGACTCTTGCCGCATCGAGATAAGAGATATAGTAGATGAGGTGGAGATGCTCTCTTCCAAAACAGAGATTTCTCCTTTGCGCCTAGAGCAAATTCAGGAGAGACTTTCGCTTCTATATTCATTGCTGAAGCGTTACCAAGTAAATAATATAGAGGAACTTATAGGGGTAAGAGAGGAGCTCAGGGAAAAACTCTCCCAGGGGGAAGAGTGGGGAGAAAATATGGAAAAACTTTGTAATGAATTGAAAGATAGCTCTTTGCATTTGAGAGAACTTGCAGATAAACTCTCTGCAAAGAGAGAAAAAGGGGCTTTAAAACTCTCTGAAATTCTTGAGTATGAGATAAAAAATCTCGATCTAAAAAATGCCAGATTTGATATTCAGGTCTCTAAAATTGGCGCTCCGGGGATTGATGGTCAAGACGAAATAAAATTTTTCTTTTCTACAAATCCTGGCGATAAGTTGATTGAAATTCAAAAAGTTGCAAGCGGTGGAGAACTCTCGCGTGTTATGCTCTGTCTAAAAAAAGTGATGGGTGAGAGGGAGAATATGCCGACTATGATTTTTGATGAAATAGATGTTGGTGTGAGTGGTAGAATTGCAGACACAATGGGGGATGTGCTCTCTCAAATGGGGAATTCTATGCAGATTATTGCTATAACCCATCTTCCGCAAGTGGCATCGAAAGGGGGAACGCATCTGCTTGTTTACAAGGAATTTGAAAAGGATAATAAAGCGCATACGAAAATCAAATTCATAGATTCTAAAGAGAGAATTATGGAGATAGCCCGTTTGCTTTCGGGCAAAATCACAACTCCGGAGGCGGTTGAAAATGCCAAAGTTTTATTAGGCGTTTGATTTGAAAAATTTTTAATTGTTATCTTTGCACGAAATTTAAAATATTATCAACGATGAGACTTATTATCAAGAAGACCTATGCCGAGATGAGTGAATGGGCTGCATCTCATATTGTGAAAAGAATCAACGAGTTTGCTCCAACTGCAGATAAGCCGTTTATTTTGGGATTGCCTACCGGTTCTACCCCTATTGGAACATATCGTAATCTTATACAGATGTGTAAGGAGGGGAAGGTTTCCTTTAAAAATGTTGTCACTTTCAATATGGATGAGTATGTGGGTATTCCTGAAAATCATCCGGAAAGCTATCATACTTTTATGTACGAGCATTTTTTCAATCACATTGATATTAAAAAGGAGAATATAAATATTCTGAACGGTAATGCTCCGGATTTAATTAAGGAGTGTGCAGAGTATGAGGAGCGTATAAAATCGTATGGGGGAATAGATTTATTCATGGGCGGTATAGGTCCGGATGGGCATATAGCTTTTAACGAACCTGGTTCTTCTCTGACAAGCCGTACTCGTCTTAAATATCTTACAACAGATACTATTATTGCAAACTCACGCTTCTTTAACAATGATATAAATCTTGTTCCAAAGACCGCTCTCACTGTTGGTGTAGGTACTGTTATGGATTCTAAAGAAGTTATGATTCTGGCTAACGGACATAATAAGGCGCGTGCTTTACAACACGCTGTAGAAGAGGGCGTTTCTCAGATGTGGACAGTAAGCGTTCTACAGCTTCACCCTCACGGAATAATTGTTTGTGACGATGCCTCTACCGTTGAGCTTAAAGTGGGTACTGTAAATTATTTCAAGGATATAGAGAAAACAGACAGAGATCTTTAATAATCCTCTGTATTGCTGTTCCTCACATTTTGTGGAACAATTAAAGATGTAGATGTTACGGTATAATTGCTGAGATATTCAACTCCCGTTATACCGTAATTTTCATTTATAATCTTCAGGAAAATTGTCCCATCTTCTTCTGACTGAGCGTTTTGTGCAACAATTAAAAAGTATTGCTGAATTCCCTCTATTCTGACTATGTTACTTGGATTATTTATGCTGCCGAATCCGTATTGCGGGTTAAAATCTACATATCGTGAAGCAAGTTTTACAATATCATAACCACTGAAAGCGTTTGCGCTTGGTTCCGATTTGTAAGCTTCTCTGTATTGATTAATAAAATCTTGCACATTCTCTTTTGCCAGATTTACGTAGTAAGGAGAGACAAGATGAACGTTGAATTGGAAGAAAAGGTTTAAGTCTAAATTTTCAAAATTCCTCCAGCGATTCAATCCGAAAACTCTGATATTATCTTGCGCCACCTGAAGTAATGAGAGGTTTCTAAGAGCTTCTGCTACAAAACCTTCACTATTACTTGCGATTATGACAATATGTGATGAAGAGGGGGTGAACCTCTTTTTGAAAAGCCCATCGACACTTGTGGCTTTTGAGAGAGGAAAGCTTATTTGAGAAAAATCTATTTCTCTTTGTTTCAGGAGATTGCTGATTCTTGAAACTTGTTCAGAATCTTTACCTCCTTCTTCCCAGATAAGGGTAACCGGCTCTTTAATACTCTCTAAATTCAGACTTATCCACCCTACGAGTGCTGCATCTTGCGCATCGGGAGATAAAGGGACTTGAAAAAGATATGGGCTCTGCTCTTTAAGTTCTTCTGCAGATGGATCTAAAGGAGATATCATAGGAATTTTATGTTCATTTATAAAACCTATGTAATCCTTTATATCTGAGCTTCTTATTGGGCCAATTATAAGGTCTTTGTTCTCTAATTTGTTAACTCGTATTAAGCTCTCTGCGTTGGAGTACTCACTTTGATCTATAATTGAGAATTTGTAATTACCTCCGGTTGTGTTTAAGTCTGAAATAGCAAGCAATGCTCCTGAATAGAAATCCATATATGTTGCGCTCAACTTATTTTTTGAGTGCAGCGGAAGAATAAGGGCTATATTTTTCTCGTTGCTTTCTTTATCTCTTTCCCCTTGCAAGAGTATGTTTTGCTGTGAAACTATTGGTGTGTTATGTTCTGCTATGGTATTGGGGAGAGTGTTGTTGTTTGGTTTTTCCGTTGTTTTGTGAAGTCCATGAACAAACTCTGTCTTAACTCTTTCCAATGTTTTTCCTGTAGGAATCTTTAGGGTGGAAATCTTATCTAAATTATAATCAGGAAGCCCGTTGTAGAACTTTATTAGATCTTTATTTATGTTGTATTGGTCTGCAATCTCGTCTAAGTCTTCGTACCATTTAACCTTATGAGTAGTAAATGTATCTCCCTCTTTTTGTACACCATCTTTATCAACCTCGGTCGTTTTTTCCTTAACTATATCTGTTTTATTCTCTTTGTTTTGCCCCTCTTTCTTCTCTTCCTTATTCTGCTCTCTCTTCTGTTCTATAACCGGTTGCTCATCAACATCATCAATAGTCGGTTCATCTTGTATAATCTCCTCTTTTTCTGTTATTTGTATGTTCTGTACAACCG
>CADBRQ010000068.1 GCA_902797115.1 uncultured Bacteroidia bacterium | reverse complement strand
AATTCTCATATACAGATCCATATCCAAAACATTATGATGAGTTATAAAAGGACGAGCATTTGCCCCTCCCGGAATTGGTTGCAGGATAGGGGTTTCCACCTCCAAGTAACCTTGAGAATTAAAAAACTCCCTAATGGTGTTGTAGATTTTTGTTCTCTTTTCGAACACCTCTTTAATATGAGGGTTCACTATAAGATCTACATATCTTTGTCTATATCTAAGTTCCGGATCTGCAAAAGCATCGAACACCTCTCCATCTTTCTCTTTTACAATAGGAAGCACCTTCAGCGATTTGCTTAATAATTTTAACTCTTTAACATGTACAGATTTATGCCCTGTTTGAGTAACAAAGGCAAATCCTCTGATACCGACAATATCTCCTATATCAAGCAATTTTTTGAACAAGGTGTTGTACAAGGTTTTATCCTCTCCGGGGCAAACATCGTCTCTCTTTATGTAACACTGAACTCTGCCATATTCATCTTGGAGTTCGAAGAAAGCGGCTGCTCCCATAATTCTGCGACTCATTATTCTGCCGGCAAGAGAGACATCTTTAAACTTTTGTTGAGAGGGGTCATTTTCATCCGCATCGGGATTAAAAACAGAAGCAATTTCTGATGTTTTTGCTGTAACCACATACTCTTCTGCAGGATAGGGATTAATACCTAATTTCTTAATCGCCTCCAGACTCTCTCTGCGTCCTTGTTCTTGTTCGTTAAAATTAACTTCCATATCAAAAATATTTAATCAATCGGACAAATTTACATATTTTTTGGGAGATTATTATTAAATTTGCGGGCTATGGTTGTAAAGAGTAGAGAAAAGAAGTGGATAATCAAGGAGGCGGGAGATCCCATAAAGATACGCCAACTTGTTCAGGATCTCAGCATAGATGAGATTCTGGCAAAGCTTCTGGTGCAGCGCAACATTTCAGATGCCAATATGGTACGTGAATTTTTTCACCCAAATCTCTCTATGCTTCACGACCCTTTTCTTATGAAAGATATGGCGGCTGCCGTTGAGAGGGTTAATCGGGCAATTACAGGCAACGAAAAAATTCTGATTTATGGAGACTACGATGTAGATGGAACAAGTGCCGTATCTTTAGTCTATTCTTTCCTAAAAAAATTAACAGATAATATAAATTACTATATTCCCGATCGTTATGATGAGGGGTACGGTATTTCAAAAGCTGCTGTAGATTGGGCGCGGGAGAGGGGTTTTACACTTGTAATTGCTTTGGATTGTGGTATAAAAGAGGCAGATGCAGTTAAGTATGCCTTGAGCCAAAAGGTAGATTTTATAATCTGCGACCATCACCTTCCGGGGGAAGAACTACCTCCTGCTATAGCGGTTTTGGACCCTAAGAGAGAAGATTGCAACTATCCTTACGACGATCTTTCCGGTTGTGGAGTGGGCTTTAAACTTGTTCAGGCGTATGCTCAGCGATACGGTATTCCATTCGAAGAGATAGAGCCATTGTTAGATCTTGTGGCTGTTGCAATTGCTGCGGACTTAGTCTCTGTGACAGGGGAGAATAGGGTGCTTGCCTATTTTGGTCTGAAAAGGTTGAATGAAGCTCCGAGAAAAGGTCTTCTTTCTATGATAAAACTCTCTGGTTTAGAGAAACATAAGATAACCATAGACGATGTCGTCTTTAAGATAGGACCAAGAATAAATGCCGCAGGCAGAATGGAGAGTGGAAGGATGGCAGTAGATTTATTAACCTCCGAGGATGAAAAGCAGGCAGAGCGGATAGGACGCAGCATAAACGACCACAATAACGACCGTAAAAATATAGATCGCGAGATAACCATACAGGCAATTGAGATGGTCAAGAGTGCGCCAAACTTTAAAGAGCACAACTCTACCATTGTCTATAATCCAGATTGGCATAAAGGTGTTGTGGGAATAGTCGCATCGAGATTAGTAGAGGCATTCTACAAACCTACAATTGTTTTGACCAAGTCTGCCAACGGATTTGTAAGCGGCTCTGCAAGAAGTATTTCGGGCTTCGACCTTTACGAAGCTATTGAAGCGTGTGCAGACTTGTTGGAGAACTTCGGAGGTCACACTTACGCTGCCGGTCTGACAATGAAAGAAGAGAATCTTCCTTATTTCAGAGATAGATTTGAAAGAATTGTAACAGAGAATATTACAAAGGAGGTTCTAACTCCTATCATCAATATAGACGCTCAGCTTGAGTTTAAACAAATTACCCCAAAATTTTTCCGTTTGCTCAATATGTTTCAGCCGTTCGGGCCCGGCAATCCATCTCCGGTTTTCCTAACTACAAGCGTTTACGATAATGGCAACGGAAGGATTGTGGGGGGAAAAGCCGATGGCGGAGGGCATTTGAAATTAGAACTGATTCAGGACGATGCATCATACCACCCATTGAGCGCCATTGCTTTCAACATGAGCGAGTATTTCACTCACATAGAGGGGGGGAACCCTGTAGATATCTGCTATTCTATTGCAGAGAATTTCTATAGGAGCAGTATTGCTAACATTCAGCTCAGAATCAAAGATATACGAGAGGGCAAAGATACTACGATATAATTCTTTGTTTAGCAAATCCTTCCAATATTTTTTTTAACTTTGCAACCATTAATTAAAGACTATGGCAGAAGCAGAAGATATATTAAAAGATGGTGAAGTTCAGAAATATTCACGCCTGATAGAAGAGGGAGAGAACAAATATCGCCTGGCGGGAATGTTTAAGAATTGGTATCTGGATTACGCATCGTATGTTATTTTAGACCGTGCGGTTCCGCATATCATGGATGGTCTTAAACCGGTTCAGAGGCGTATTCTTCATGCAATGAAGAGTATAAATGACGGTAGATTAGTGAAAGTTTCTACCATTGTGGGAGAGACAATGAAATATCATCCTCATGGCGATGCGTCTATTAAAGATGCGTTGGTTAATATGGGGCAGAAGAATCTTCTGATAGACTGTCAAGGGAACTGGGGAAATACAATTACAGGAGACGATGCCTCTGCGGGGCGTTACATTGAGGCGCGTTTAAGCCGTTTTGCGCTCGAAGTTGTTTTTAACAGCAAGACCACATCGTGGATGAAATCTTACGATGGTCGTAATTTTGAGCCGGTTACACTGCCTGTCAAATTTCCGCTTCTTCTTCAGCAAGGAACAGACGGAATTGCGGTAGGTCTGACCAGCAAAGTTCTCCCGCACAATTTTAATGAACTTTTAGATGCATCTATAGCTTATCTGAAAGGGGAAGATTTTATCCTTTATCCCGATTTTCCAAGCGGAGGCTTAATGGATGTGAGCCACTATAACGATGGAGGCAGGGGAAGTTATGTAAAGGTGAGAGCCAAGATTATTAAGAAAGACAAAAAGACCATAGAGATTGTGGAACTCCCTTACGGACAAACCGCAGACGATATTAAAAAGAGTATAATTGCCGCTAACGATAAGGGAAAAATCAAGATAAAAAAAGTAGATGATGATTCATCTCAGACTGCAGATATTGTAATCACACTCCACAACGATGTCTCACCGGACAAAACAATAGATGCTCTCTACGCATTTACTAAATGTGAGATAAAGATCTTCCCAAGAACCTGTGTCATAATGGATAACAAACCTTACTTCTTGACGGTGAGCGATATCCTCAAATATAGCGCAGATTATACTAAAGAGCTTTTAAAGAAGGAGCTGGAGATTAGGCTTTCTGAACTTAAAGAGACACTTCACTACCTTAGTTTGGAGAGAATATTCTTTGAGCAGAAGAAATATAAGCTCTTGGAGAAAGAGAGCCGCAGTTGGGAGGATCAGTTGGCAGATATCCTAAAAGCTCTCAAAGCATACGAGAAAGAGTTGGAAGTTCCTGTAACAATGGAGGATGTGTGCAAGCTTGTAGAGAAGCCGGTGAGAAAAATATCAAAATTCGATATTAAAGAGTGCGATGCTAAAATATCTAAAACTCAAAAGGAGATAAATTCGGTAAAGAAAGATCTTGCGCATCTTACTCAGTATACCATAAACTTCTTCAAATCTTTAAAAGAGAAGTATGGGGAGAATTATCCTCGTCTGACAGAGATCACAAATCTTGAAAACATTCAAGCAACACGCGTAATAGTCTCTAATGCAAAACTTTATGCAAACTATGAGGATGGTTTTGTGGGAATGGATCTCAAGAAAGACAGCAATGCACAGTTTGTCTGCAATTGTTCCGATATAGATGATATAATAGTTTTCCTTAAAAATGGTAAATACATTATCACAAAGATTCAGACCAAGGCATTTATCGGGAAAGATATAATACACATAGGAGTATTTGCCAAGAACGATAACAGAACAGTTTATAATGCAATATACAGAGACGGTAAAGGGGGAAATTATTATGTAAAACGCTTTGCTGTAACGGGTGTAACAAGAGATAAGGAGTATGACCTGACACAAGGTACTCCCGATTCCAAAGTGCTCTATTTTACTGCCAATCCAAACGGAGAAGCGGAGAGTGTGCGTGTTTATCTGCGCCCGCGTCCAAAGCTGAAAAAGACCACTCTGATTTACGATTTTGCAGATCTTGCCGTTAAAGGAAGGACCTCCAGAGGAAATCTTGTGACAAAGAATCCAGTATCTCGTATAGAATTAAAAACCAAAGGTTTAAGTACAATTGGAGACAAGCCGTTGTGGTTTGATGCAGATATTAATCGTCTCAACGAAGACAAACGCGGCCGTTATCTTGGAAAGTTCAAAGACAACGACAGCATCTTGGCAATATTTAAAAACGGAACATATTGCACCACAAACTATGATTTGAGCAACCACTACGACGGAGATTTGCTTCTTATAGAGAAACTTCATCCAAATAAAACATACTCTGCTATCTATTTCGATGCGGAAAGTGGTAAATACTATCTCAAACGTTTTAAAATAGAGGTCAATTCGAATACAAGCAATAATTTTATTTCGGAAGCAGAGGGCTCTTTCTTGGTTGCAATTACAGATAAAGTTGCTTCTCAAGTAGTTATACAATTTGGCGGAAAAAATAAAGGGCGTCAGAATGAGGTAATAGATGTAGATAGTTTCATCGCTGAGAAAGGATGGAGGGCTAAAGGAAAGAGAGTTACTCAATATGATGTTGAAAAGATAACTCTGATAGAACCTCCTGTGCTTGAGGATGATGAAGAGTTTGAAGATTTTGATGAAGAAGGATTTGCAGCTGGAGAGAGTGTAGTATTGAGTGATGATAATTCGGCAGAAAGTGCTGAGTATGAGGCAGACGAAGAAAATGAAGAGAGCGAGGAGAGTGAAGAATTAAATGAAGAAATTCCGGAAGATATGCCGGAAGATGATGAGCCAACGCTGTTCTGACAATGAATCCCCTTCCCAATACAATTACTCTGTGCGGTTTTTCCGGAGCAGGTAAAACCACTATAGCAGAGCTTTTTGCAGAACGCCATCCAAATTATTCTTTTATAGATCTCGATTCGTACATAGAGGAGAAATACTCTAAAACTGTTTCGGAAATTTTTGCTCTGCAAGGAGAATCTATGTTTAGAGAATACGAGTTTTCTACTCTGAATGAGATATTTAACAACTCTAAAAAGGGAGTTTCGAATAGTTGTAAAAAAATAATCATCTCTTTGGGAGGAGGTTCTCTTACTCTCGATAAGACCAGGGAACTTGTTAAGCGAGAATCATTTTGCATATATCTGAAATGTTCCCCTGAAGTTTTGGCAGAACGTATTGCTGAGGAGAAAGAGAGGGAAAAAAGACCTTTGATTAAGAGTTCTGTCACAAAGGGTGCAAACCTTGCAGAGTGGGTAAGTGTTACTCTTTCGCATCGCGAACCATTATATCTTGAATCTGCTATAAGTCAGATAGATACCACTATATGGGATGAAGAAAAAATAGTTTGCGGGATTGAAGAGATTCTTACTCGTAACGCAATGCCTCTATAGGATCTAAAGCAGCAGCACGTTTGGCAGGAAGGTAACCGCTGGCAACACCAACTATTGTACATGTAATTATTGAGAGAATGATCCATCCCCAAGGGATAAACAGAGGCGATCTCATAAGGGCTGCCACTATGTTTCCGGCAATAATTCCGAGAACCATTCCAACAAAGCAACCTATTTGGGCAATAAAAATGCTCTCGAACAGAAACTGTTGGCGGATAATCTTTGAGCTTGCACCAATGGCCTTTCTGACGCCAATCTCGTTGGTTCGCTCTTTAACACTCACAAGCATTATGTTCATAAGACCAACTGCAGCTCCAAGAAGAGTTATGAAACCTATCACACCTGCAATCAGGGTAATGATTCCCAATGTGCTCGATGCCTCCTCTACCATAGATTGATTGTACTCAACCATAAAATCGGTTTTATCTGTAGGAGTGAGGCGTCTTACAGAACGGAAAAGCTGTTCAGCCTCTGCATAGAGTTGCTGCTGATCCGACGATGTACTGAACTGTTGGATTCCAATGCTGTAATCATTTGCTTGAGAAAATGCTAAACGCCCTGTGGTGATGGGAATTACCACTCTGTTATCTCTCCATGAATTACCTCCGCCATCCGGTCCGCCTGAGCTTCCTTTTAAAATACCTACCACCATAAATGGCGTACCTCCTACACTAACATTTTGATTGATAGGATTTTCTCTTGAATCAAAAAGAGTGCTTGCAACGGTTGAACCAAGTACACATACATACGAATAGGTATCTATATCTTGAGAATTGATTTCCCGTCCTTGAGAGATTTCAAAATTTTTTAAACCGATGTAGTTCTCATCTGCGCACATCACACTGATATTCGGAGATGTTGATTTATCTCCACGAGTTATTGTAGAGCTTCCACTTTGTGTAAAAATGGAAACGAGAGCTTTTGAAGAATAGAGTTCTTTGAAATTAAGTGCCTGATAATAAGAGATATTCCTATCATTTTTTATTCTCCCCGTCTCTCCGGTATCTGAACGGTAGTAATTGGACCTTATGGTGAAAGAGTTTGCACCCATTTCATTAAAGCTCTCATTTACAGTATTTTTAAGGGCTTGAGTTGCTGTGAGAATACCAACGAGAGAGGTGATACCTATTGCAATCATCGCGATGGTAAGAAAACTTCTTAACTTATTGCTTTTGATAGAGTTAATTGCAACTTTCACATTCTCCCTCACCAATGGTGTGTATGCTTTCAGTTTTAATAATGCCATACTCCAATTCTATTTGAGATGGTAAAAATAGGAAATAATCTTTTATTTCGGGAAGATATGAAAATTGATTTTTTTATAACTTTGTAAAAAATGTTTTGTAAATGATTTCACGGGAAGAGAGCATATCAGCTAAACCTTTTGTAAAATGGGTAGGGGGAAAAACTCAGTTATTAAATGAGATAAAAAACACTCTTCCAAATCACTTTGGGCAAAAACAAATAACTTATATAGAACCATTTGTGGGTGGTGGAGCTGTATTGTTTTGGATACTGCAACAATATCCGAATATTGAAAGAGCAGTGATCAACGATATAAATCAAGAATTGATATGCACATACAATGAGATTAAAAATAATGTTGAATCACTTATCGCAGAACTTTTTAAAATACAATCAGCTTATATTGGATTAACAGAAGAATCTCGCAAAGATTTTTATTTAAGCAAAAGATCTTTGTTTAACTCTAAACACATTTCTCCAATAGAGACTGCTGCATTATTTATTTTTCTTAATAAAACCTGTTTTAATGGGTTATACAGAGTAAATTCTAAAGGAGAATTTAATGTTCCGCACGGTAAATACAAAAATCCACGCATTTGCGATGAAGATAATTTGATTGCCGTATCCAGAATTTTGCAAAGGGTTGATATTATTTGCGGTGATTTTGCTAAAACAAAATGTTTTGCAGGTCCATATTCTCTGTATTATATAGACCCGCCATATAAACCACTTACAGCAACTTCTTCTTTCACATCTTATGCGAAAGGAGGATTTGATGATAATGAGCAAATTCGGTTGAGAGATTTTTGTAACGATATTTCTAAAAAGGGGGCATTGTTCATAGCAAGCAATTCTGACCCTAAGAATATTGATCCAAAAGAGACATTTTTCGATACAATATATAATAAATTTATGATCAAACGAGTTTCGGCGTCAAGAATGATAAATTCGGATGCGTCCGGAAGAGGTTCCATTTCCGAATTGATGATATCGAATGTGATAAGTATTTGATTATGAGAGATTTTAATACATGGTTAGCAGGGTTTAAGTCTTCAATAGCCGGTTATAAGTACTTTACAGATTTTGAAAAAGTATACAATAATGTAGAAAAGATAAAGGTAGAACTCAATATTATGAATTCACTCATAGGTAGTGAATTCATTGAGAGCGATTTCATGCAGTTGTATAAGAGATATCCTGAAATCTTAAAGTGTATCCCAATTTTGATAGCCAAAAGAGAAATGGATATATTAACTATAGATAGTGATGGTGAACATTTTTGGAATTTTCGGCAAGCAAATTACTCTATAGAAGAATATGTGACTTTTATGAAAGAGACCGGCTTATTCGAACTTATGAAAAATAAACACATTCATAATCTGGTAGATTATGTTACAGGAGTAGAAACAGGTCTTGATTCAAATGCCAGAAAGAATAGGGGAGGTCATCTAATGGAAGATATAGTGGAAAGTTACATAGTAAAAGCCGGACTGAAAAAAGGTGTTAACTACTTTAAGGAGATGTATATACATGAAGTAGAGCAAAAATGGAATATTGATTTATCTTGTATTTCCAATAATAACCAAATGGAAAAACGTTTTGATTTTGTTATAAAACGCTCTAATACGGTTTATTGCATCGAAACAAATTTTTACACAAGTAGTGGTTCAAAATTGAATGAAACAGCGAGGAGTTACAAAAATATAGCTGTGGAGACCATGAAATTACGAAACTTTAAGTTTGTCTGGATTACGGATGGTCAGGGGTGGCTTTCTGCGAGAAATAATCTAAAAGAGACATTTGATGTCTTAGAACATATGTATAATATTCAAGACTTAGATGAAGACGTAATTAATAGGAAATTAATATAATGTCACTGCCTATACCATACTATAAGTCTGAAAATAAGAACTTTACTCTTCTTCATGGAGATTGTATTGAACTTTTGAATTCTTTTGAATTTGAGTTTGATATGATCTTTGCCGACCCTCCATATCATTTATCAAATGATGGTATTACTATCCAAAGTGGAAAACCTGTTTCTGTAAATAAAGGAAAGTGGGATAAATCCAAAGGGTTTGAGGAGGATTATTTATTTGATAAAAAATGGTTGATGTTATGCAGAAAACATCTTAAATCTGATGGTACAATTTGGATTAGTGGTACTTATCACAATATTTTTTCTGTTGCCAGATGTTTGACAGAATTAGATTTTAAGATTTTAAATTGTATAACTTGGGTTAAAACAAATCCTCCGCCAAATCTCTCTTGCAGATATTTTACATATTCTGCAGAATATATTTTATGGGCTCGTAAAGAGAGAAAAATAGCTCATTACTATAATTATGATCTGATGAAAGAGATAAATGGAGGAACTCAAATGAAAGATGTATGGACATTACCAGCAATAGCCACTTGGGAAAAATCATGTGGAAAACATCCAACTCAAAAACCTTTATCCGTTCTTTCTAGAATCATACTGGCTTCTACAAAACCTGGGGCATGGATTATGGACCCATTTACGGGTAGTAGTACGACAGGAATAGCAGCTAACTTATTGAACAGAAGATTTTTGGGAATTGATCAAGAAAAAGATTTTTTAAAGATTAGTAAAGATCGTAGAGAGGAGCTGAATATCATCTCTCGTAAGTGTGAACTATTAGAGAAATTGGAAAAACAAGCAAAACTATTCCAAAGCAATGATATGGGTATCTTGAGTGAGCCTAAAGTTTTTTATTCTCCAGAGCTTCCTTTTTAATGCGGATGTTGAACTCAGAGCTATTTTCAATTATCCCATAAAGTAATTTTCATTAAATTTGTGCCCTAAATATTAATTGATTATGAGAGAACAAAATAGCAATAAAAGAAAATCCTCTGCGATGCGCTCTTCGTCAGGAGGGGGCAGACGCAGCGGTGCGGCAAGAGGAGACAGACGCAGCGGTGCGGCAAGAGGAGACAAACGCAGCGGTGCGGCAAGAGGTAATAAACACAGCGGAGGTTCTAGAAGTGAAAGAACAGCTGGGGTTTCAAGAAGTCGCAGTGGTGAGAGAGGTTTGAGAAGTGTTGAGCGTCCTGTAAAGAGAAAAAAGAGCGAGATAGAGGCAATTCGCAGTCAGGTTGAGGGAAGAGAGCCAATCAAAGTGGAGAGGCGCCTTCCTTTGCAATCATATACTCCAAAGCCAAGAAAGCCTAAAGCGCACGAAGAAGAGGGAGTAAGATTGAATAAGTTTATTGCAAATAGTGGAATATGTTCAAGACGAGAGGCAGATGAATATATAGTTCAAGGATTGGTAACAGTTAATGGTCAAGTGGTTACAGAACTTGGAACAAAAGTGTTCTATTCAGATGAGGTAAGGTTTGACGGCGGCATCATAAAGGGAGAACAGAAGGTTTACATTCTTATGAATAAGCCAAAAGATTTCATTACAACTACTTCAGACCCACATGCACATCGTACTGTGTTAGACCTCATTGCAGGGCGTTGCAAAGAGAGGGTATATCCTGTAGGTCGTTTAGACAGAGACACAACAGGAGTGCTTTTGATTACAAATGATGGAGATATGACAGAAAAACTCACTCATCCATCGTACAGAAAGAAGAAAATATATCAGGTAACATTAGATAAAAATCTGAAAGCTCTTGATTTTGAGAAAGTGCTCAAAGGTGTCTATTTAGATGATGGATTGGAAAGAGCGGATGCTTTGTCGTATGTAGATGGAGATGAGAGTGTTGTGGGTATTGAGATTCATAGCGGAAAGAACAGGGTGGTACGCAGGCTCTTTGAAGCTCTCGGATATAAAGTGAAGAAGCTGGACCGCGTTTATTTCGCAGGTCTCACCAAAAAGAATCTGAGGAGAGGGCAATGGAGGTTCCTCTCTGAGAAAGAGATTGTTATGCTCAAGATGGGCTCTTATGAGTAAAAACATGGGAAAAAGCGGTTTTGTAAATATTATAGGAAATCCCAATGTGGGGAAATCTACCCTTATGAATCTGCTTGTGGGAGAGCGGCTTTCTATTGTAACAGCAAAAGCTCAGACCACCCGTCATCGCATAATGGGAATTCTTAATACAGAAGAGAGCCAGATAGTCTTTTCGGACACCCCCGGTATCTTGCGTCCTGCATATCAGCTGCAGGAAGCAATGATGAATTTTGTAGACACTGCTATTGGTGATGCAGATATAATTGTATATGTAACAGATGTCTATGAGAATTCAGAAAAGAACGCCGAGTATGTGAAGCGTTTAAACCTTCTCTCTTGCCCGGTTATAGTTGTGGTAAACAAAATAGATAAGATTTCTGAGGCGGCAAATAAGAATAAAGATGTTCCTCCAGAGGAATTACTTAATTCTTTGGTTGAGAAATGGCACTCGTTAGTTCCTAAAGCAGAGATACTTCCTATTTCTGCTCTAAATAAAGTCAATACAGATTTGCTTCTGAAAAAAATAGAGAGTCTGCTTCCGGAACAGCCGGCTTGGTACGATAAAGATGTTCTGACCGACAAAAATTTACGCTTTTTTGCATCGGAAATATTGAGGGAAAAGATACTTGAAAACTACCATAAAGAGATTCCTTATTGTGCAGAGGTTGTGATAGATAGATTTGAAGAGAAAGAAACTATCTACAATATAGAGGCAATAATAAATGTGGTTCGCTCATCGCAGAAAGGGATTATAATAGGGAAAAAAGGAGAGGCTCTCAAACATGTTGGAACTCAAGCGCGTAAAGAGATGGAGGAATTTTTCCAAAAGAAAGTTTTTCTCAAAATTTATGTAAAAGTAGATCCTCAATGGCGGGAGAATAAAAAGGAGCTAAAAAAATTTGGATACATACAATAACCTTATAAAGCGCTGCTTTACAACAATTTCCGTAGAAGAATACGTCAGAGAGTACAATAATGCAGAACTCTTTCTCTCTTTGTGTGAGCAGTGTCTTCAGTTTGGGAAGAGATGGTGTTGCCCCCCTTTCTCCTTTAATCCTCTCAATAAAATTTCTGATTTTAAATATGCTCATATTTTCGGAGCTCAGATTTTTTTTCATCCCGATGCAATAGAACAATCCCGCATCGAGAGAAATGGGGAGATTATCTCCCGCAAGGCGGTAGAGGATTTTTGTGCAGCAGAACACTCTAAATTGCTTGAAATGAGAGAGAAACATGCTCCTGCCATAGCATTTGGAGTTGGTTGTTCGTTATGTTCCCAACCATGTGCAAGAGAGATTGGAAAGGCTTGCAGACATTCATCTGAAATGTTACACTCGTTGGAATCTTTTGGATTTGATATTTCTGCTACGGCGTCAAAACTTCTTGGAATAGAACTGCTTTGGGCTGCCGATGGAATTCTTCCAAAGTATTCTACCGTCGTAACTGCTTTATTCTCAAATGATAAGATAATAGAGCACTAGTGAGTGTCGTAGAAATCTATAAGGTTATATGTGTTGTCATTAACCTTTTTCATCTGGATTAGCAACTCTTCGTAATGGGTGCAGTCCCACTCTCCGATTCCTTTATTTGATGCGTCTGGCATCACCTCAGGATCATCATCTATATATTTATACCAGTGCCAACCAACGCAATTGCCATTCTTAATAAGTTCAATTACAAAGTTTTGATAGAACAACCCACGCGCTATTTGGTTCTTTACAATCCATCCTGCACCTTCAACATTGCTTAAGCCGGAATCTGCCCCTTTTGTATAAAACTCTGTAATAATGAACGGTTTGCCGGACCAAGCCGCCCAATTGTTCATAACACTCTGATCTGGCTGCCAACGGCGGTAGTGATTAATGGAGATTACATCGCAATACTCTCCGGCTTTCTCAAACATATATTGGTTGGAGAGTTCGTGATCCCACTGGTTAAAGCGGGAACCTAATATAAGGTGTCTGTTGTCTTTGTTCTTTAGAGCTGTAGTAACTTTCTCTAAATAAACCCCATAACAATAGGCAATAAATGCTTTTTTATCATCTTCTGTTGCATCATCTATAGTGCATCCACTCATCCCTTTTCTTGCATCTAACCACTCTTGTGCTTTAATGTGATTGATATGTGTAGATGGCCATTTTGTGAGACAGTTTTCTAAAGCATAGTTCTTCCAAGGCACTTCATTATCGAGAAAATATCCAATTAAATAAGTGTTGCTCTTAAAATCTCCTGCATTTGCTACAGCGCTTTCTACAAACTCATCGAATTTGGTGTCGAATACCATTGCAAAGTCGTATGGATAACCCTCCCAACTCTTTGCCCCTGCAAATGCGGCACTCTCTAATCCATTATCTTTCAGGTATTTTATGTATTCAGCCATAGGAGAATAGATGATTGTGAATGGAAAAGTGATAATTCCGTTAGAACTCTTCTTAACCGTAGACCACGCACCTAAAGAATTAAAACCGTGGTTCTTCAAATAGGCGGTCTCTGTATCAATCCAGTTATCAATTCCTCCGAACTTACTAATTTTATTAGCTTGTTGTCTTGGCGATTCTCCAATTGAAAATTCAGCAACTCCTTTACTTATAAAAGCATATCCACGAGGGTCGAGCAACCACCAACGATTGCCGTCTTTCTTGGTTTTAAAACCGTTAGCGATTGTTCCAAGTCGCTTTCCCTGCAATGCCCCGTAATTGGTTAAAGTTGGTGGAGCGGCAGAAGGGGTGAAGCCTGAAATGCCATTAACATTAGTTGCCTCGTATTGGGTCCAACCCGGTGTTGAAGTAGAAGCTTTAACTTCTATACCAATAGGACCTGGGGAGAGGGTAATTGTAGATGTATAGTATTTTCCAAATTTAAGATTTCCCCCCTTTGTAGCGGTATATGCGTTGCTGTTCTGGTCTAAAGCAAAAAAAGTGTAAGTGTCGTTCTCTGTACTTTCATTCCTCAATGAAACATATAGCTGGTTGGAAGCTGTTGCAGGAGAGATAGTTATTCCATCATAATTCTTTGTTCCATTTGTAAAATTGACAGATTTTACAAGAAGATTGTTTGCTGTATTTATCGTAACTTCTTTTACATTGATATTGTTTGTTCCATCTGTAAAATTAAAGCGGAAGAGAGATTGCTGATTGGTGAAAGATGCGCTGGTTGTGGTTATCTCTTTCAGATCTGTATCGAGAGAAATAACCTGAACATCTGCAATTGCATAATCAAAATTGGCAGAAACATCTTCAAGCGTTCCAATTTGAGAGTCATAGCTCCACTCCGATTTTGGGAACAAAAGATGTAGTACCGTTCCTACAGAAATTCCGGAAAGAGAGTTGAAAGTTCCGTTCAAGGTTGCTCTCGAATTGTTTTCCGAATCTGGTGTGGCGGTAAGAGTACCAATTAGAGTCCAAATACTGTTATTCCCTTTAAAAACTGCAACTTGCTCGTTCTGAACCCAATATGCTTTTATTTTTTTATCCTCTAATGCCAGCGCTTTAGAATTTGTTCCCTCTTTTGAACTACGAATTCTAATACTCCACTCTTGGGAATCTTCCGTTACATCTGAATCTTGCGGGGTTAAAAGGTCACCGTGTGAACAAGCAAGGAGGGAAATAATCAAACTCAAAGCCAAAACTCCTTGCGTAAATAATTTGTAAACAGCAAAAACACCCTTATTCATATCTTCTTGTTAATATTTATTGTGTGTCAATACTTCCATGTGGGGGCGAATTTAATACTATTCTGCCTCTTTTCCAAAATCAATTTCTTTAAAAAATCTCTATCTTTGTTGTATGAAAAAGGGTAATAAATCTTGGTGGAAGACTCTTAGTTACAAACTTACTCATCGAGAGGAGGGAGTTTATTATTCTGAGAATGGGATGGATCAGAAGAATGTGTGTAAGAATTGCGGATTTGAATTTGAAGGCAAGTTTTGTCCTCGCTGTTCTCAAGGAGCTAATACTAAGCAGTTTACATTCAAGAATGTTATAGATAATTTTTTAGAAGTTTTTGATTACAACAATAGGAATGTTTTTAAGACGGTTGCAGAACTTTTCTACAGACCGGGCTATCTTATCAGAGATTACATCTCTTGCAGGCGTGCCTCCTATTACCCTCCGATTAAACTCTTATTTTTTGTCTGTGTGTTCTTTGCGGTTATCGTAAATTCAGGTTTAATAAAGGAAGAAAAGCTAACGAAAGAGGATTATCAGCTGGCATTAGAAGATAACTCTGACTCTTCCTCAAATACAGATGCTTCAAATACCAAAAGTGAACGAGGAGAATTTAATAAATCAATTTCCGATAGAGTTACAGATGTAGCTATTTGGTATATGGAATGGAGTAAGAGAAACCAAGCCATAAATACCTTACTTTCAATATTATTCTTGTCTCTGATTTGCAGATATATATTCAGGAAAGCTCCGAAAGGCAAATTCAATATTACAGAACATTTCTATGCCTTGATATATATAAATACTGCACTAATTATTCTCACTATCATTTATATTCTCATAACGAGAGAGATTACATACACTTCATGGGGCGTTTTACCTATATACATATCGCTCGCATATTATGTTATTACCTACAAACAACTTTTTGGTTTTAACTGGTTTAGGACAATAATAAAAGTTGCAGTTGTTCATATTTTGAATTTTATATTTTTGGTAATATTTGCCCTCTCTTTACTCATAATATTTATCTTGATAAGTTGGAAAATGGAGGGTGGTACTCTTAAAGATTTGGAAAAACAATTGAATGAAGAGAGTAATAAGATTGAGCAGATAGAGGAGAGTTCAGAGGCTAAAGTGAGCAATGAAAGCTCAGAAAGCAATGTTGTTTCTCACAATGTTTTTCTTAAAATCCTCATCGATGAGCAAACAGCATAGAGTTAACAGAGGAGATAGAGATAGATTTTACTATGGTTTTAGCATTGATTATAATGATAGCCGGAATTGGGGCAGGGGTGCTGCTTCGCTATTATGGTAAAGGTAAAGCTTGCCGAAGTAAAGAGGTAATACTCTTATTTACAGTATGTTTGCTTCTTTTTATAATGGGCATACGGGTTGCCTCAGACCCTCTTATTACCGGAAATCTTTTTAAGATAGGGGGAGTTGCTGTTGTGATTTTTATTTGCGTGGCACTTGGCACTCTGTTAGCTGCACGTTTGGGTTCTCGTTGGATAGATAAGGATTTGCCGAAATAAGTGATGATGGTTAATTGCTGTAAAGGGTTAAGGCAGAGCTATTAATAAGGAAAACATACAAGGAGAATAGTTTATGAGAGATAGTATAGTAATATTGTGTTCTTTTTTATTGGGTGTGTTCCTTATTGTGGGAGGGGTACTGCCTGTCTCTTTATATGAGATTGATTTAGAGAAAGTTTCTTCGTATGTATTATATGCTCTTCTCTTTGTTGTGGGAGTTAACATTGGTGTAGATTCTTCTTTGATGCAGATGGTTAGAAAGCTTCCGCGCAAAGTGCTTTTTCTCCCTTTGATTGCATTCGCAGGTACAGTAGTTGGCTCTGTTATAGCTTTTTATCTGCTTCGTATAAGCGGTCTTTTACTTCCGGAACTCTCTCTTTATAAAATTCTTACTCTCGATGCGGGAATGGGATATTACTCTATCACCACTATTATGGTAGGTCAGGTGTGGGGCGCAGAGATTGCTTCTATTGCATTATTGGTAAACCTTTTACGAGAATTGACAACAATTGTTTGCGCTCCGCTTTTGAGCAGAATGTTTGGCAGATATGCCGCAACTTCTTTAGGTGGAGCTACTTCTATAGATACGTCGCTTCCTGTAATTATGAAGACAGATGGTAATGTTATCTCCACTGTAGCTGTTTATTCAGGAATGTTTTTTACCATAGCAGTTCCCCTTATCCTCTCTCTGCTCCTCTCTTTATAAAAAATTCAACTTTATAGTTGAATTTTTTGGATAATTGGAAAATATCTTGTATCATTGCGATGCAAACAATTCCAAAACATGACGACTAAAGAAGAAGTTCAAGAGTTTCTAAATCAGTTCCATGCTAAAGTACAGATCTTTGGAATACTTTATAGAGATGATAGGGGCAAAAATAAAGATGCGATAACAGAATTAGAGATTCAGCCCTCTTATAGAGATATTGTCATTAAGTCTATCAAACCTGAAGATTATGTAGAAGGGCCTATAATAGACAGACTGAATCATTTAGGAGAGATCTGGGTATTTGGTAAGGATGTTAAAAAGCGTGAGGTTTATATAAAAATAACTATTGGCTACAACAATAGCCAAACAATATGTATTTCATTTCACATCGCAGCGCATAAATTAAAATACCAATTTAAATAATTTAAACAATGAAAAGTCCATACACAGGCAAAGAAATGCGCTCTATTTATGAGCAGGACACATGGAGATTCAGAAATGAAGAGTTCAAATGTTATCGTTTGTTTTGGTATGACGATACGGTAGGTGAGCGTTTTACCACATCGGAAGAAGATGATGCGGCATATCTACAGGTAACAAATCAGTATAGAGAAAAATATGGTATTCCCTACACAGATGAAATTATAGCATTAAGAAAACGCTATAAAGTGAGTGCTGCCAAGATGGCTAAACTACTTGGATTGGGTACAAATCAATATCGTATGTATGAGAATGGTGAAGTGCCTAATCTATCCAATGGGAAGCTTATCAAATCTGCAATGAATCCAAAGATTATGTTGGACTTTTTAAGGGATGCAAAGCAGATTCTAACAGACACAGATTATCGCAAGATTGAGGAGAGATTAAAGAAGATAATTGATAACAATTCACAATATGAAGTTCTGCTATATGAGAAGAAAAGATTGTACAGTTCTGAGAGAGGTATTGCAAATGGCTTTGGAGAATTATCATTAGAAAGACTAAAAAAGATAATAATTTACATACTCAACAATTGTGAAACAGTGTGGGTCACAAAACTTAACAAAATATTATTCTATCTCGATTTCTGCGCTTATAGAAACTTCGGGCAAGCAATGACAGGATTGTCTTATAGAGCGATTGATTATGGACCGGTACCCGATAAATGGGAGAAAGTTTACAGTGAATTTGATGAGGTACAACAAATTCCCAAACAAATAGATAAATGTAGTGGTAACATCATAAAAACAGATACTATAATTAAAGATTTATCTTGTCTCTTTGAAAAAGAACAAGAATTGTTAAAATATATCTGCCAAAATTTAGGAAAAAAGTCTGCAACTGCACTTAGTAAACTAAGCCATGAGGAGGATGTTTGGAAAAGACATTGTGCCACACATAGTTTGATACCATTCCAAGAGGCATTTTTCATCAAAGCATTATAAGGCAGACTAAAAAGTTGAAGTGAGCTTTGCAATCTATGGCAAATGGTGTGGAGTTATTTCAGTCTGAATACATAAGTGATTGTACCGCTTTGAGGTGCAGGGTTTTGGCTCGGTGAGAATCTGGCTTGAAGAGCCGCTTTTTTTGCAGCTGCCAAAAATTTTGGTGATGAAATGGTACTCCCTTTAACACCTGGAGTTGCGGAAGTTACATACCCATCACTATCTACAACAATGGCAACTACAACTATTCCACCATCATTCTTATCCGGATATTCAGGTTTGGGGAGTTTGCCCATGACATCTCTCCCCTCAAGGCGTGCAGTAGGCTCTCCTGTTACCGCTCCTTTCTCCGTATTTCCTTGAGGATGACCTGCTTTAAGTTTGTCCGATGCTTCGGTTGCACTCTGCGGGGCTTCTCCGCTTTTTTTATTGTTTGCACTGGAGAAGAGTGCGCGTTGGTCTATTTGCTCCTCTTGGGGAGGTTCATATTTTTCCACATCTCCCTCTCCGTTTATTGTAGTTGGAGATGCAGCCTGAGATGTTTTAGCAACTACCTGAGCCGCAGATTTTTGTACAAGAGTAACTGGCGCATCGGGAGTAATTTGCTCTGCTCTTGGCTCTTCTCCGCTCTCTTTATTGATGGTCTCTACACGATCATCTTCTATAAACTCCATCAGTACCCCTTTCTCCTCCGGAGGTGGATAGACTAATTTTAACCCTTGAATTCCTAAAAAAACAAGCACAATAGCATGAACTCCTACGGTAAGAAGAACTCCTACCCATTTGCCTCTCTTTATTTCTCGCTCCGTCCTGTTCATTATTCTGTTACTGTGCTACTTGCTTTTTTCTGCGGCGTTGGCTCACTATTCAGGGGAAGTTGCCAAAATTACTTTATAGTTGTTCCGTTTTGCTATGTTCATTAGTTCCACAACTTTCTCTATAGGAACGCTTTGGTCTGAAAGGATTGTGAATGTTGGCTCTTCCGTATTCTGCAGAAGGGCTTGAATTGATGGTTCAACCTGTTCAAAATCAATCGGTTGTAAATGTCCGTTAATATGGTAAGAGAAAGTGTTTTCCTCCTGATAGTGTTTAATGGAGACGCTCACTTGCTGTTTTGCTGAGATTTGATTGGTACTCTTGGGCAGAAGCAGCTTTAGTGCGTTAGGGTTTATGAGTGTGGAGGTTACAAGAAAGAAGATCAGCAGCAAAAAGACAATGTCTGTCATACTGCTCATGCTGAACTCAGCACTTGTTTTACTCCTTTGTTTTATTGCCATAAACTTTTTTAATACTTTTATATAAAGGTTCCGTTATTTTTATATATCCTTTTCTTATAATGTTCCCTTTTGCAACATTACAGTGCTACTCTTTATTGCCGGTGGCAGGTTCATGCAGAAGATCCATAAACTCTATGGTGTTGCTTTGGAGGGAGAAAACTACATCAGAAACTTTGGAAGTGAGATAGTTGTATCCGAAATATGCCAGAATGCCGACAATCAAACCGGCTACGGTTGTAATCATAGCTGTGTAAATACCTCCCGATAAGAGACTTATATCTATATTACTACCCGCCTGACTCATGTTGAAAAAGGCCTGAATCATACCGATTACTGTTCCTAAGAATCCAATCATAGGGGCACCTCCTGCTATAGATGCGAGCCAAGGGAGCCCTTTTTCCAATCTTGCTACCTCAATGTTTCCCATATTCTCTACGGCAGTCTGAATATCTGTAAGGGGACGCCCCATTCTCTCAATTCCTTTCTCGATAAGATGAGAAACAGGGGTATCTTTCTCTTCACAAAGCTTTTGCGCCGCCTTGATTTTTCCATCGTGAAGATAGTCTCTGATATCTTTCATAAAGTTTGGGTCCACTTGTGAAGCTTTTCTGATACTCCACCATTTCATTCCAAATATGTAAATGGCTATAAGTGAAAGAATTAGAAGTGGGATCATTAGCCAACCTCCTTTAACTGCCATATCAATCAGAGAGAGAGAAATTTTCTCCGATGCAGGCTGGACTTGTAATAGTATGTTTGTTGGTATCATATT
>CADBRQ010000067.1 GCA_902797115.1 uncultured Bacteroidia bacterium | reverse complement strand
TTATGAGAAGTGTTTACCGCAGAATAGAAATTATTTTATATAATTGTCTATAATCCAAAGCGATAAGCCAACCCTACAGAGAGATAATTCAATCTGTAACTATAGCCACTTTTCTTTCTCGATTTATTCGCTCTATTACACAAGTCTGTGCTAAATGTACAATTCAAATTAAATCGCCAGTAGTTAATGCCTACTCCCGCCTGCCATCTTGGATAAAATTTTTTCAAGCAATCGTCATTCCAAGATCTACCACTAGAATAATATTGCGAAAATCTTGCTTCAAATCCGGTAAAAAGTTCAAGTGAAGAGTGATAAAAGAATCTGAAATCATATCCAAACAATATTTTAAGAGTTGCCCCTCTCTCTTTGATTTTATCAGTGAACTGATAAGGTCCAACTTTGTCACCATAAAATATTATATTATGTGGCAGTTCCCCTTTACTCCAATAATAATTAAAATCCCCCTCAATATAAAACCCTTTATTAGATTTTATAAACCGTTTATAACCTGCCTCTATACTAAATTCATTCGCTTTTGTTTTTGTATCGTAATCATTTTGATATACTAAAAAATCATAACTGCCATTAATTCGCACCAACCACAAAGATTCTCTATCCGATTGAGCAAAGAGATTGATACCAAAAAGTGATATCAGAAGAGTTACTATTATTGTTCTCATTTTCATATATTTTAATTACTACAATCCTAACTTTTGTTGCAAAATTAAGAGGGATGTTCTATAACTCTGTATCAAAACAGCAAAATTTTGTATCAAAATAGCAAAAATTTGTACCAAAACGACAAAATTGTATCAAAACGACAAAAAGTGTTTCAGATTGATTATGAGAAGTGTTTACAATTGAAAAATCTTTTGCCATCTGCGGCAAAATTTCAAAATTATTTTTTAAAAGATTATCTTTGTAGGTAATGGAGATTCTTAAAAAAATATTGGTTGTGGCGGGGCCTTGCGCCACGGAGAGCAGAGAGCAGGTTTTGGCTACAGCTAAGGAGATTGCAAAACTTGGAATACCTATGTTCCGTGCCGGTGTATGGAAACCTCGTACGCTTCCTGGTGGTTTTGAGGGGATTGGAGCAGAAGCTTTGCAATGGCTGCAAGAGGTGCAGAAGAGCACAAAAATGAGCGTAGCTGTGGAAGTGGCAAGAGCCGAGCACGTCCGTCTTTCTCTCAACGCAGGAATCTCCACTCTATGGCTTGGCAGCCGTACTACCTCCAACCCTTTCGCCGTTCAGGAAATTGCCGATGCAATAGCACCTTACTTAAAGCACAACAGCAAAATAAAAGTTCTTGTAAAAAATCCTCTTACTCCCGATACGGACCTTTGGAGCGGAGCGGTAGAGCGCATCAAGAACGCAGGAGTAAATGAAATAGTGCTGGTGCACAGAGGTTTCACATCGTACGAAAGGAGTATTTTCCGCAATGTACCCCTTTGGAGCATAGCCCTTCAGATGCACAAACGTTACCCCACCCTGCCACTTCTTTGCGACCCTTCTCACATTGCAGGTAACCGCAAATATATTGAGCAAATATCGCAGCAAGCTTTGGATTTAGCATTTGACGGTCTTATGGTGGAGGTTCACAACAATCCCAATACAGCACTCAGCGATGCCTCTCAGCAACTCTCTCCGGCAGAGTTGGAGCAAATGCTCTATAATCTGAAAATTAAAGAAGATACACCTCTTGATTCAAAGGAAAAAGTCGCCGGCAATAAAGGAGATACCAAAAAATTACATATAAAAGACATAGGGCTTTTGAGGGAGGAGATAGACCAAATAGACAGCAAAATACTCTCGCTGTTGGCAGAGAGGATAGAGGTGGCCAAACGCATCGGTGAATATAAGAAAGAGAACGATATGCCTTTGTATCAAGACGACAGGCACAACACCATGCTGGAACAGAGGGCAGAAGATGGCGCTCAAAAAGGGCTTAGTAAAGAGTTTGTGAAACGACTTATGGAGGTTATACATTCCGAATCTCTTGAGAACCAAATAAATAACGATAGCAAAAAAAGCTGATACAACACGGGAGTGGGATTTAAGATAGGAGACATAGAGTTTACTGAAAGGGCTGTTTTTTTGGCACCAATGGAGGATGTGACAGATGCCTCCTTCCGTTATATTTGTAAAGAGTTTGGAGCAGATATGATGTATACAGAGTTTGTCTCTTCTGACGGTTTGGTTCACAATGCCCAAAAATCATTTGACAAGATGCAAGTCTATGATTATGAGAGACCTATCGGTATTCAGATTTATGGTCATCTTCCCGATGCAATGGTGGAAGCGGCAAAATTTGCAGAAGAGTACAAACCGGACCTGATAGATATAAACTTCGGATGCCCTGTAAATAAAATTGCAAAACGGGGGGCAGGAAGCGGAATGATGCGCTATCCGGAGAAGATGTTGGAGATTACACGCAAAGTCGTTGAGGCGGTGAAACTTCCGGTAACGGTAAAGACACGGCTTGGCTGGGATGAGAATTCTCTCATCATTACCGAACTTGCTGAACAGTTACAAGATTGTGGTATTAAAGCGCTTACAATTCACGGAAGAACTCGTTGTCAAATGTATAAAGGGAGTGCCGATTGGAGTTTAATTGGAGAAGTCAAGCGGAATCCACGCATAAAAATTCCAATCATAGGGAATGGAGACATAGTGGACGGTTCCTCTGCAAAACGCGCATTTGACGATTATGGCGTTGATGCAATTATGGTTGGCAGAGCAACTTACGGACACCCCTGGATTTTCAGAGAGATTAAATACTATTTGGAACATGGAGAGCAGATGCCCCCTTTAACTGTTAAAGAGAAGGTTGAACTTGCAAAGAAACACTACGCCAAATCTATTGAGGTTAAAGGAGATAGGAGAGGAATGTTTGAAATGAGACGCCATTTGAGCAACTATTTCAAAGCACTTCCCGATTTTAAAGAGACACGAATGAAACTTGTTACAGAAACAGACCCTGTAAAAGTTGTAGAGACTCTCAACTATGTAGCTCAGCGATGGGGAGATATGTGATATTTAAAAACAACAGGAATGAAGCTGATAAAAGCAAAAAATATTTCAGATTATAAGAAAGAGATTGCCAAAGAGTTTAAAATAACGGAGGGCAAAAAGGAGGTTTTTGTAATTATTGATGATAATCTAAAAGAGTATTTTCATTTTTTCAGCGAATACAACCTGCTAAAAATAAAGGCGTTAGAAAGCAACAAAACTCTTGCTGCCATAGAGAAAATCTATACGTGGCTCTTGAAAAAAGGGGCAGAGAGAAATTCAGTATTAATTGGTGTTGGAGGCGGAGTTGTTACAGATATAACAGGTTATGCCACAGCAACTTATATGCGAGGCATAAGATGTGTCCTTATCCCAACTACCCTACTCTCTCAATGCGATGCGAGCATAGGAGGAAAGAATGGAGTAAATTTCTCCCGATACAAAAACATTATTGGGACAATCAGAGAACCACAGCTCGTAATAGTTTGCACAGAATTTCTAAAAACACTTCCGCAAAGAGTGTTTAAAGAGGGTGTGGCAGAGATGCTTAAAACTTTCTTGATTGCCAATGCGCAGGCATATAAAAAAGGGGTGACCTTTTTCTCAAAATATTTCTCAATACCTTCGGAAAGTTTATCCCCACAGAACAATAAACGAACAGAGAATGAGTTAGAGAGTTTGATTAAACTTGCTCAAAAGATTAAACTTGAGATAGTTGGTCAAGACTTGTATGAAAAGGGGAGACGCAAGATTCTAAATTTCGGTCACACCTATGCGCACGCAATAGAGAGCATATTTCCAAATAAGGTGCTCCACGGAGAAGCCGTTTCCATTGGAATTGCTATGGCAATAAACGAGTCTGTCCAAAGAGGTTACTGCTCAAAGAAAGATGGAGAAAAAGTAATAGCAGATTTGAGAAAACTCTCCCTTCCCACATCTCTTGCAGAATTGGAAATAGAGAGCACAAGAGACGAATCGCAGAGCATTGCCAAGCTAATTGCAAAAGCAATAAAAAAAGATAAAAAACGAGTTGGAGAGAAGATAAATTTTATTTTTTTCAAAAAAATTGGAGAAGTTGTATGTGAGTCTGTTAGGATCTGTGAACTTAAAAACCTATGACTAACGATTTAAAAAAATACGCAAGCATCGGGAGTGCACAGAAAGGCAAGAGAAAAATGCTTTTGCGAAAATACGATTTATGCGAAATTCGGACAGATCTCTGCAAGATAACCCCACAACAACTTAAAAGTGAGCTTATTGCAATTAAAAGATATAAAGAGAAAGTAAATAAAGATCTGCTGAATAAATATCCTAAAGAGCTCTTTAAAAACATCCACAAAGGCATTCCCAAAAGGAGACTTAGCACCATTATCTCGATTAGGCCCCCTATTCATATTCAAGAAGCATTAGATTTAATCATTGCCGCAATAGGAGCCGGAGCAGAATATATAGATTTAGATATTGAGGTGGCAAGAAAGATTGCATCAACAAACTTTCTTCAGAAAAATAAAAAGATCAAGTTCATTGTTTCTTATCACAACTACAACTCCACACCATCGTTTAAAAAGTTACAAGAGATTGTAAGAGAGTGTATTAGCATTGGAGAGAGTTTGAGCCATCCCAGCATGGTAAAAAGTTCTGTGGCAAAGATTGCCGTTACTCCAAAAAATATGGAAGAGGTGAGCAGGGTTATGCAGCTCTATTCAAATCTCTGCCCCATTCAAAATAAACGAATTATTGCCATCGCGATGGGAGAGTTGGGTATTTTTACAAGAATTATTTCATTGCAAAGCGGGGCTCCACTCACTTATTTCAGGGCAGATGAAGCAGTTGCAGAGGGACAACTCTCATATAAAGAGTTTAAAGACCTGCAGTTTCCTCCACCATACTATATAATAAAAAGCCCAACAGATACACCCGAATATTCAGATTGTATTGTAAGCTCTAAAAGCTTAGCACAAAGAGCATTACTATTGGCAGCATACGCATCGGGGAAAAGCAGATTGGAAAATTTCAGATATAATTTCCTTCCTCTCGATACACTCAACGCCTTAAAGTTTATCAAATCTACCGGAGCAAAAGGAAGAGAAAGTCAGAAAGGAGATAGCAGTTTCTTGAATATAAATAGCAAAGGGTTTGAGAATTGGAAAGAGATTGAGGTTGTCAATTGCGGAGAGAGCGCATTTTTAGCCCGTTGCGTAATAGCATTGGCTGCATTAACAGGAAGAAAATTAAGGATTACAGGAAAAGGGACGCTAATGAAAAGAGATTTTAGCTCATCTCTCAAAATAATAGAAGAAAATGGAGGTAAAGTAATTGCAAAGGAGGATAGTCTGAAAGGAAAATCATTGCTTCCGATATTTGTAGAGAGGGGAGTAAAAGGGGATGAGATAAAAATAGAAGCAAACTCCACAAGCCAAGACCTTAGCGGCTATTTAATGGCTCTTCCATTAAGAAAAAACGGGGGAACAATTAAAGTTACAAATCTTGTAAGCACCTCATATATAGATCTTACACTTAATGTTATGAAAACATTTGGTGTAACTGTCCAAACAAAAAATTATGAGAATAAGAGAATTTTCTCTATTGACAGAGGGGAAAAATATACCCCTGCCACTCTCTATTTGGATAACGACTGGAGCGGAGCAGCAAATCTTATTGTCGGTTGTGTTTTAGATAGTTATAAAAATGAAGAAAGAGAGGTGCTGGCAGTAGAGAGAATGAGATTAAATTCCGGTCAAAGCGATGAATATATTCTGGATGTATTGAAAAAGTGTGGTTGCAAAGTTATTGCCAAACCTGTAACTTTCAAACTATCAGATATTTATATCTATGCAAAGGAACTTAAAGGATTTAAAGCAGATTGTACCAACTCTCCCGATTTAATTCCAATTCTGTCTATTTTAGCTCTCTTCTGTGAAGGAAGAAGTGAAATAAAAGGGGTGCATAGGCTGATTAACAAAGAGAGTAATAGAGCTGCTGCTATACTATTGGAATTAAGCCGTTTGCAAAGATATCTCAATACTCTGAAAGTTGGCGAAAAGAGCAAACAAGAAGAAAACAGCTGTCAAAAAGGAAAAGAAAACTGCAAAGAGAAATTCAATACAATTGATGTAAAAATTAAAGGGGATAGCTTTATAATAGAAGGTCCTCTCACAATAAGAGGAGAAGAAAAGGAGGCAATACACTCATTCTCAACACATAATGACCACCGCATAGCAATGGCTCTTGCAGTTCTGTTTAATTGTCTGACAAAAAAAATCAAAAAGTGCAAAGGTTTTGGTATAGATAATAAAAAGTGCATAAGTAAATCATTTCCACTATTCTTAAAATATTTTCAAATATGACAAACATCTTTGGCAGTAAATACAAAATAACAATATATGGAGAGAGCCATTCCCCTTTTGTAGGTGTAAAGATAGAGGGAGTAGAAAAAGGTATTGCACTCAATATAAATGAGATAGAAGATGCTCTACGCAGGCGCAAAGAGGGAGAATTGCCACAGTTTTCTGCAATTGCCACCACAAAGCGCAAAGAGCAAGATACTCCGATTTTTCTTAGCGGAATTTCTCAGACATTTCAAGATAAAAGAGATAAAATTCCTTCTTTTCTTGAAACCACAGGAGAACCAATAGTCGTTGAGTTTAAAAATGATAATATAAAACCATCTGATTATAAAGAATTTATAGATATTCCCAGACCATCTCACGCAGATTTTGTGAATAAGGTCAAATATGGAGAGGATAATGAAAAGATGCTTAGCGGAGGAGGAATCGCATCGGGAAGAATGACACTTCCTCTTACAATGGCAGGAGCCATAGCTTTACAAATTTTGCAGCATCAACTCCTTAAAAAGCCGAATTGCAGAGTGAAAAAAGAGGGAAACATTAGCATAAAAGCCCATATAACATCCCTTTACGGAGAGCAAAATCCTAAAAAGTGGGGAGATCTTTTACAAAGCGCAGCGCAAGAAAAAGATTCCATAGGGGGAGTAATAGAGTGTTTAGTCAACAATCTGCCGGCAGGAATAGGAGAGCCGTTTTTCAACTCATTGGAGAGCATTATCTCTCATCTTGTATTCTCAATTCCGGGGATTAAGGGGATAGAATTCGGCAATGGTTTTGATTCTGCAAAACTAAAAGGCTCTCAGAATAACGATTGCATCGCCGATAAAGAGGGAAAGACAAAAACCAATAACAGCGGAGGAATAAACGGGGGAATCTCAAATGGCAACCCTATTATTTTCAGAGTAGCAGTTAAACCAACCTCAAGCATAGGAAAGCCTCAGGAGAGTTTCAATTTCAAAAGCGGCAAGATAGAGACCTTAGAGATTAAAGGTCGTCACGATGCGTGCTTTGCATTAAGGGTTCCTGTTATAATAGAGGCAGTTGCAGCTATAGCCCTATTGGAGCTTCTTAATTGATTCTACTTATACAAAAATCTCTTGATAGAGAGTTTAGGAGTTTTCTCAAACGGCTTATCCTGTAACTCAATTTCAGAGATTTGAGAATATTTAGGAAGATGATGGTTTGCGTGGCGGAGAATGTGATGCGGAATTTGCTCTTTATCCGACTCTTCCAAAGCATCTGCCTCAATAGCGGCTTCATCGAGATAAACCAGAGCTATAAGTTTTCCCTCCCTATCTACCACAACAGATTCCATTACATAATCCTGATTATTTACTACCGCCTCTAACTCCTCCGGATAGATATTTTGTCCGGAAGGGCCGAGAATCATATTCTTAGAGCGACCCCTTATAAAGATATTACCTTTTGAATCTATTACTCCAAGGTCTCCTGTTTTAAGCCATCCATCTGAAGTAAAGGCATTTGTTGTGGCATCCTCATTTTTATAATAACCAATTGTTATGTTCTCTCCACGAGCTTGAATCTCTCCGACAATCCGTTGAGGGTCGGGAGAATCTATTCTCACTTGAGCAACATCTACTGCTTTGCCGCAGCTTCCCGGAACATATTTTGTCCAATGCTCGTAAGCAAGAAGCGGACATGCCTCTGTCATTCCGTAACCAACCAAGTATGGGAATTTTATCTTTTTAAAAAGTCTCTCAACCTCAGGATTCAGAGCCGCTCCTCCCATTATAAATTCTAAAACATTTCCGCCAAAAGCAGCTATCAAAGCTTCGCGAATTTTCTTAAAAATAATTTGTCTGACAAAAGGAATGTGTTTGAGAATTTTCACAAGTGGTCTCTCTAAAGATGGCTTAACTTTAGATTTATAAATCTTCTCCATAACAAGAGGCACTGTAATAAAGAGATATGGCTTCACCTCTGCAAAGGCATTTAACAACAGAGCCGGTGTTGGAGCCTTTGAAAGCCAATATATAGAAGTTCCATTGCATAGAGGATACAGGAACTCTATTACCAATCCGTACATGTGCGCCATAGGGAGCATAGAGACCATTTTATCACCAGCAGGAACATTTCTCTGACTGTAATCTATATTGGCAGAGAAATTTCTATATGTGAGCATTACCCCTTTTGGATCTCCGGTAGAACCGGAAGTATAATTGATGGTAGAGAGATCGTCCCAATTATCGGTTGGAAATACTACATCTGACGGAGTAAAGCCATTTGGATATTTCTGATTAAACAGAGCATCTATGTTATCTACAGCATCTTTTATCTGAGCATCTCTGTAAAATAAAACATCCCAATTGTCCACATCAAATACAACTCGCAATTCGGGCATCTGTGAAGGATCCATCTTTGCCCATTTCTCTGCGTTTGTAAAGAGTGCTATACTGTCTGAATGATTCACTATTCTGACGGCACTATCAATAGTAAAATCGTTGAGTATAGGGACAATAACTGTTTCGTATGTATTCACAGCAAGATAGGCGAACCCCCATCGGGCACCATTACGGGCGCAAAGAGCTATCTTATCTCCTTTCTTAAATCCTGCTCTTTCAAATATGATATGAAAACGAGCTATAGAAGTTGCCATTTGGCGGTAAGTAAAAGAATCACCACCAATTGTATTCAGTGCCGGCTTATCCCAAAATTTACGAGTTGCCTCTTGAAGCCGCTGCAAGTAGTGCGGATAGTTGCTCATTTAACAGAAAAAGAATAGCGAGTTTTAAAGTTCATAGTCTGAACAGGCGTAAGTGTTTCCTTTTGAAAGATCGCCTGTCTGAAGACCTAAAGTCAGCCATTTGGTACGCTGTTTAGATGTACCGTGAGTGAACGAATCTGGAACTGCACGACCTTGCGCTTTCTTCTGAAGGTAATCATCACCTATAACCTCTGAGCAACGTATTGCCTCTTCTACATCTCCAATCTCTAAAGATCTGAACATTTTGTTATCGTAGTGTCCCCAAATACCTGCATAAAAGTCTGCCTGCAACTCCAAACGGACACTCCATCTGTTGGCAGTTGTCTTATCGCTTTGAGACATTTTCTGATGAACTTGCCCAAGTGTCCCGAGTAAATTCTCTACATGGTGTCCTACTTCATGAGCAATAACGTATGCGTAAGCAAAATCTCCGTCTGCTCCAAGCTGTTGTTTCATAGATGTAAAGAAAGAGAGATCTATGTAAAGTTTTTGGTCCGCCGAACAATAGAATGGTCCTACAGCGCTTGTGGCATTTCCGCAAGCACTTGAGACGCTGTTTGTAAAGAGGACTAAAGTTGGAGGGGTGTATTCTCTCCCCAATTGTTTTTCGAAAATCTGACTCCACACATCCTCTGTGCCGGCTAATATCTGCATAGAAAATTTTGCAAGTTCCTCTTCCTCAGCAGTTGGAGTATATTGCTGACCATTTGAGGTTATGCCGCCTAAAATATCTTCAATGGCGCCGCTTTGTACCAGACTGCCGAGTAATCCCGATGAGTCTCTGCCGCAAAGCATCATCAAAATAACAACAACGATTCCGCCAATTCCGAGGCCGCCTGCCATTTTTCCTGCAGACATACCCCTTCTGTCTTCAACATTGCTGCTTGTTCTTCTACCGTCTAATCTCATAGTTCTTGTTTTTATATGTGTGTTTTAAACCTTTTGTCTTTCAAATGTACAAAAAAATTAAGAATTGAGCCGTTTTAATCTGAAGATTTCCCAAAGGACCACCCCTACACTTACACTAACATTAATGGAATGCTTGGTACCTGCCTGCGGAATCTCAACTACATAATCGCTCATGTCTACAACTTCTTGAGAGACGCCAAATACCTCATTCCCAAATACTAATGCTATCTTTTCCATCTCTTTCCTCTGCGATGCGTTCAACTTCTCTCCCAAATGTTCCAACGAAATGCTACGTTCTGCCTGTTCAACAGAAATTATAGTGTATCCATCTGCTTTCAGTTTGGAAATCGCATCGAGAGTAGAGTTGTAGTACTCCCATGGAACAGAAAGCTCCGCGCCCAATGCAGATTTATGAATTTCAGCAGAGGGAGGGCAGGCACAGATGCCGCAGAGAAGAACACTTTGAACGCTAAAAGCATCGGAACTTCTGAAGGTGGCTCCAATATTAAACTGGCTACGGATATTATCCAATACCACAACTATCGGGAGTTTGGGAAGCTCCTTATATTCCGTTATGCTTGGGCGTCCAAGCTCACTATTGAGTAATTTTCTGTTGTGCACTTTCTTAAATCTCAAAATCGATTGCAAATTTACCTTTATTTTTTGTATCTTTGCCCTCCGCTAACAAAAAATGATTTTTTTTGAAATATGAAACAAGATTTAGAAATATTAGACCTTATTAAGAGGGAGGAAAATCGTCAGACAAGAGGTGTGGAACTCATTGCTTCTGAGAACTTTGTAAGTAATCAAGTATTAGAGGCATTAGGCAGCGTATGCACAAACAAATATGCAGAGGGTTACCCTGGTCATCGTTATTATGGTGGATGTCAAGAGGTTGATAAAATTGAGCAGATAGCAATAGACAGAATTTGCCAACTCTTTGAAGCTGAATACGCTAATGTTCAGCCACATTCAGGAGCACAAGCTAATATGGCAGTAATGATGGCTTGCATCAACCCCGGAGATACATTCATGGGTCTTAATCTCGATATGGGCGGCCACCTTACTCACGGCTCCCCTGTAAATATGAGTGGAAAGCTTTATAATGCTGTATCTTACGGACTTAACAAAGAGTCAGGACTTGTTGATTACGATGAAATGGAGGCCAAAGCTTTAGAGTTCAAACCAAAACTTATTATCGGTGGAGCAAGTGCTTACTCAAGAGAGTGGGACTGGGAGAGAATGCGTGCCATAGCAGATAAAGTAGGAGCCATCTTTATGGTAGATATGGCTCACCCTGCCGGTTTGATTGCTAAAGGTTTGCTGAAGAATCCGGTTAAATATGCCCATATCGTAACCTCAACAACACACAAAACTTTAAGAGGTCCTCGCGGTGGTATAATCTTAATAGGGAAAGACTTTGAGAATCCTTGGGGATTAAAGACACCTAAAGGGGAGATTAAGAAGATGAGTGCTGTTATCAACTCTTCTGTTTTCCCTGGCATTCAAGGAGGTCCGCTTGAGCATTGCATTGCAGCTAAAGCTGTTGCTTTCTTTGAGGCACTACAGCCGGAGTTCAAAACATACGTAGAGCAGGTTAGAAGCAACGCTCAGGTTATGGCAGAAGAATTTATGGCAAGAGGTTATAAAGTTGTCAGCGGTGGAACAGATAACCATGTTATGCTGATAGACCTTAGAACCAAATTCCCTGATTTAACAGGTAAGGTTGCAGAAAATACTTTGGTAGAGGCAGATATAACTGTAAATAAGAATATGGTTCCGTTCGACACCCGTTCAGCTTTTCAAACTTCGGGTATAAGAGTGGGAACTCCTGCCATCACAACCAGAGGAATTAAGGAGAATGAGATTAAGCACATTGTAGGGTTGATAGACAAAGTTCTAACTAACCTTGGAGACCAGAATGTAATAGCAGATGTTCGTTCGCAAGTTGAACAATTAATGATCGGAAGGCCGTTGAACATTTGGTAACAAACCCATTAGCAGCTCTTTGCGGGCTGCTAATTTTGTAATGTAATAAAGCATTGCCATAAGAACAATGTATCGCGGAGTAAAAGCGGAGAAAGAGTAAACGAAATTTTTTTATAGCGGAAATTATATGAATATTATTAAGAAACAGATCCACCTCACAGATGGTAGAATTATTGAAATTGAGAGTGGAAAATTGGCCAAACAAGCAGATGGTTCGGCCGTAGTAAAAATGGGTGGCACTATGTTGCTCGCCACCGTAACTTGTGCAAAGGAAGCAGAGGAAGATATCGATTTTCTTCCGCTTCAGGTAGATTACAAAGAGAAATTCTATTCAGCAGGACGTTTCCCTGGTGGATTTATGAAGAGAGAGGGAAAAGCCAGCGACTATGAAATTCTTATTGCCCGACTCATAGACAGGGCTTTGAGACCACTATTCCCAGATGATTTTCACGCGGCAGTTTTTGTAAATGTCAATCTTATATCTGCCGATAAGGATACACAACCAGATGCACTTGCAGGACTTGCAGCAGCAGCGGCACTCGCCGTAAGCGATATTCCGTTCAACGGACCTATCTCAGAAGTGAGAGTTGCAAGAATAGATGGCCAATATTGCATTAATCCAACTTTCAGCGAGTTAGAGAAAGCAGACTTGGAGTTAATGGTCGGTGCCACAGAGAATAATATAATGATGGTTGAGGGGGAGATGAAAGAGGTGAGCGAAGAGGTGATGCTTGGAGCAATAATGTTTGCTCACAATGAGATTAAGAAACATTGTGCTGTGCTTAACGAACTTACAGAGGCAGC
>CADBRQ010000066.1 GCA_902797115.1 uncultured Bacteroidia bacterium | reverse complement strand
GGACTTCATAAAACTATGTTCGGCGATGGTTTAGCTTGCCTTGCAGCATCTTTATTCGGAGGTCCTCCGGTAACAACTTACAGTGAAGTCACAGGTGCAATGCAGATTACAAAAGTAACTAATCCTCAGGTTCTTAGAATATCGGCCGGAGTGGCTATACTTTTCTCTGTAATTGGAAAACTTAGTGCATTGCTTCAAAGTATTCCAACTGCCGTATTGGGTGGCATAATGTTGCTTCTGTTTGGCAGCATTGCTGCAGTAGGTATTCAAAACCTCATGCAAAACAAGGTAGATTTCTCCGACACGAGAAATGTTATAATTGCCGGAATTACACTTACAATGGGTATCGGCGGTGCCGTTATTGGAACCGACAACTTCTCTTTGAGCGGGATAGGACTTGCCTCAATAGTTGGAGTGGTATTGAATCTTATTCTACCAAAGTCTAAAAATTAACCTACCGCCTTGCGCAGTTTTTTAGGCAAGGCGTTGCGGTTTAGGAAGATATAGGTGGTGTTCAGCATTATATAATCGCGAGACATATACCATATTCCTTTGTAATATCCACTCTTTCCCCAAGAGTTTTTAACCAGATAGTATGGCTTGCCGTTTTCGTCTATTGCTTTGCCATAGATGAGCATAACATGGTCGTATGTGAAGGTCCAATTGTCCCACTCTTGCTGACGCATTTGCTGTGTTGGCACCACACCGTCCGGAAGCATTGCCAAACCCTCTCTGCGCAAGAAGTTTCCAGAGACATCACCTCCCCATGCTACAGTGTAGCCGGCATCAATAGCAACATCTATTGCCTCCATGAGTTGGTCTATAGGGATGTTGTAACTTGGTGTCAGACGCCATTTATAAGGAGCTTCTATTACAAACCATTGATTGAAAGGATGATGAGTATAGCTTGTAATGCTCACATAATCATCGAGATTAAGATTCAGACTCTCTGCAAACGATTTTGGAGTATAGCTTTTTCCCTCATAGACAAAGCTTTCCGGACATTTGCCAACATATTTATCTATAAGTTGTTGAACGCTCTCTTTCCAATTCGGTTTTGGTTCTTTATTCCTTAGCGGTTTCTGCTCTTCTGTGGTAAATCTGTTGAGTTCGCGCTCTCCTGAACTCCAGACAATGTTGCTTACCATCTGCTCCAATTCAGGGAAAAACACCTTAAAATTAGCAAGAGAATCGCCGGTGAGCGAGCCGGGAGCGGGCATAGCATCTTCTGGGCAAATGCCGTGATTACGAATAACTTCCAGTACATCGTCGCACGAACCCCCTTCGGAAATTTGACTATAACCGTGCATCCTTACATAATGGGTTGCACAATCCATATAATCTTTATTTACTACAAACATCTCGCAGAGGTCATAACTCTTTCCCGTCTTGCGAAGTATCTCACTCTCAAAGAATCCCAGTGTTGCATAATTCCAGCATGTTCCGCTCCTGTACTGGTTCTTTATGCTTGTAATAGGAATCTCTTTTATTGTCTTAAAAGTTTTCTTTAATGTTTTAACTTCTTGTCCCGATGCGTTTACAGTCGTTAATGCCATAATGCACAAGCTTACAGCGCACATTGCAAAAAGAAAGAATGCACTTTTTATTCTGCTGAGTATTTTCATAATCTGTATTATTTTAGATAGGGTAAATTTACGAAACTTTTCCACTTGCGCCAAAAACAAGAGAGCTGTTTCTCTCTTTGCTTTTGCAATAAAGGATATAAAACAATAGCGGCATAAAATGCAATTGTGCCGTTGCTGCCTGGTCAGAGTCTCCATCATATATGGTTGCTACTGTAATGGGTCAAAAATACTTAAATTATAAAATGATAGAGTAGTTGGTGCTGCGCCCCCCATCATTATTTTTTTTCAACACTCCCTTATTTATTAGATCTTTAATATCGTTTAGGGCTGTATCTGGAGAACATTTACAAAGTTTGGCCCACTTGCTTGTCGTCAGCTTTCCGAAGAAGCCGTCAAACTGCATGTTTATGATTTTCTTTTGGCGTTGATTTACAATAAGTTCTCTATTCTGTTCCCAAAAGCGTGCCTTAGTCAGAACAGATTTGTGAGTCTCTTCTGCAGAGGAAAGAGCTTTTTCCAAGCAATACAGAAACCATAGAAGCCACTCTGTTATATCTCCATCCCCTTTTTGAGTTTTTTCCAGGATTTTGTAATACTCTTTTTGAGAAAGTTTCATCTCATTGGACATACTGTAGAAGCGTCTGGAAGAGCATTCGCTTCTGGTCAGAAGCATATCTGTGATGGCACGGGCTATACGTCCATTGCCGTCATCGAAGGGGTGAATGGAAATAAACCATAAATGGGCAATGCCTGCTTTAAGCACCGGATCTGTTGCATCTTCTGTATTAAACCAATTCAAAAAGCGTTTCATTTCTAATGGAACTTCTTGTGGTTTAGGAGCTTCGTAATGTATTTTTTCGCGTCCCATTGCTCCTGAAACCACTTGCATAGGGTTCGTTCTGTACTGTGCAACATCTATTTTGTAGAGCCCGCTTCTGCCGGTTGGAAAAAGGGTGCTATGCCATCCAAAAAGCCTATCGTCTGTTAATGGTTTATTGTAATTTTGCACGGCATCCAATAACATTTCTGCAATACCGTCTATATATCTGGATACTGGCACAAGTCCGACGTTGTTTATTCCAAGACGGCATGCTATGGATGAACGTACTTCGGTAAGGTTGAGAAATTCTCCTTCAATCTCGCAAGATCGCACAAGCTCCAGAGACATTGTCGCAAGTGTTGCTTCTTCTTGAAAATCGAAACCTAATGAACTCATTTTGCCTAGAAGCAAACCTTGTTTTGCACGAACTTTTCCCAGCGCATTCATTATAATCTCTGTATTGTAGCTGAACTGCCACCAATTGTCTCTTTGATAAAGGTACATTCTCTTTTTTTTTTGCAAAGATATCTATTCTTCGGAGAAAAAACAAGCTATTCGCCGATAATTTTTCGGAGAATACATATAATATTCGCCGAATTTTGAGCCGAGCTTGTCGTCGTGGTGTATCGATGCAGAAAAAAAGTGTAAATTTGAATTCAGAGATGCACTATTTATAAAATTACGCAGAATCCACGAAATTGTTATGAAAACAATAGAAGTAGTAGCAGCAATCATCTGCAAAGGCGATAAGATCTTTGCCACCCAGCGAGGTTATGGCGATTTTAAAGATTGGTGGGAGTTTCCCGGGGGAAAGATAGAGAATGGAGAAGAGCCGGAGGAGGCGCTAATCCGAGAGATTAAAGAGGAACTGAGTGCCGATATTAAAGTGGATCGTTTTATGACAACAATAGAGTGGGATTATCCCAAATTTCATCTTACGATGCATTGCTACTGGTGCTCTTTGACAGATGAAGATTTTCATCTTAATGAGCATGAGGCGGCTCGTTGGTTGAGTGCAAGTGAATTAAGCAGTGTAAATTGGCTGCCTGCAGATTTACAATTATTAGATATTATAAAATCAGTTACATTCTCTTCTTAAGGAGTCATTACAGCATTCCAGACGGCAGTCCTCAGAGTGCCCTTGCTGTCGTCTTCATCATAAGACCAGTACATAAAGCCCAGCAGACCTTTCTGGCGGATCCAGTCTCCCTTTATTGCAATGCTCTTTGGGTTGTCATATCCAAGGTAGAATTCTCCCTGCATGGTTTCCACATAAGGACAGTTGGCTCTAGAGTCCCATTTGTTGCGGCGGTATTTCTTAGGGTCGAGATTGAGGATGTTTTTGTATGAGATTGAAGTAGGGGAGGTGCTGAAGGAGTGTCTTCCATAGAATGGTATTCCGAGAACTATTTTCTTTGGAGAAACTCCCGCATTGAGGTAAGCATTCAAGGCGCGGTTGCAGTCGCTGTAAGCTCTTGTGTCAGACAAGGCTGACTGGTGATTAGGGGCCTCGTCAAGGTCGTATGTCATTACATTGACGTAATCCACATAAGGGTCCATTGCTGCAATGTCGTTGAAGATGTATCCGCCATTGGAAGGATACTTGTCCATGCAGTAACCGCAATATGAAATGGTGTACTTGTTTCCCAGTACCTCTCTTAACTTCTTGACGAGTTTGACGTAGTTGTCTGTATCGCAGGTAACATCTGCCGCGGCTCCATTCCAGGACAGGCCCGGGAACTCCCAGTCCAGATCTATTCCATCGAGATTGTAATCCTGTAGGAATTTCAGGCAGTCTTCGGAAAATCTCTGCATGTTGTCTTCGCTCTTGCAAAGAGCGGAGAAGCTTCCTCCTTGCTTGTTGTCCGAATTCTCAACGATATGGGAAAAAGCAATGCATATCTTTAGGTTAGAATAGGTCTTTTTCAGATCCACGATGCTCTGGAACCTCTTCTTGCTTCCCTGAAGGTCGAATTTATGGTAAACTCCGTCAACCATATACAGTTCTGCAAAAGCGTAGTTGATGTGAGTTATTATGCTGGCATCCGGAATCAGGCTCCCATACCATGTTACGTAAGCAGTTACATGACGTCCGTCATCGATACGGGGCTTTGGAGCTACGATAGGCTCGTTGATAGGAGGGTCAACTTCCTGGGCTGGACGAGGTACGGAGGTTTCCGGCTCCAGCGGATCATCGCCACTTTCGCCGCCACAGGAAACCAGTGTAAAGCAAACGACCGCTACCAATGCAGGCAAAAATCTAAACATGTTCATAGTTCTAAATTAATTGCAATATTATCTTTGTCCCTGGTGTTTTATGTTAAATAGAAACCATGAAAAAGGATTGAAAAATAAAAAGGTGCCTCTGGCGGTAGTATGGACATCGTTCCAGAACCCGAAGGCAGGCAGAATGGCACAGCTCCTCTGTCAGACACCCTTATTGAGAGCAAAGATAAAGAAATTTCTGAAATAGTTCAGGTGCTCCCGAAGAGGTTATCGAAAATCTTAACGATATTGAGGACGAGGAGGAAGAGTTTGACAGCATAGAAGATCTTTGGCCGGATTACCCAAGCAAGGAAGATTTTTTATAAAACGGAAACATAAACAATTCAAGGAAATTACAATCGTAGCCAAATCGTAACCGCATTGCCCAAACATACATGGAGTTTTATTGGTACTTTTGCGCAATAAAATTATCAAACGAAAAGATTATGACTATCGTGATTCTACTCAAGCTCCTTGGCTCGCTGGCATTGCTCATTTATGGCATGAAAACGATGAGCGATGCGTTGCAGAAATTGGCGGGCTCGGGACTGCGACATGTGCTGGCCAAAATGACACAGAATAGGCTGACGGGGATGCTCACCGGAACGTTTGTGACTTGCGCCGTGCAGTCATCGTCGGCCACAACGGTGATGACAGTCTCTTTCGTAAGTGCTGGACTACTTACGCTAGCGCAAGCAATCTCGGTTATCATGGGGGCGAACATTGGCACAACGCTGACCGCATGGATTATGTCGCTGGGCTACAGCGTTGACCTGACCGTTGTAGTGTTCCCCGCATTTATCGTTGGAATAACGCTCATCTACAAGAAGCATCATCGTGTGGTGGGCGACCTGTTGTTCGGAGTGGCTTTCCTATTCTGGTCGTTGGTGATGCTGAACGCTGTGGGTCACGATATGGATCTCGAACACAATGCCGACGTGGTCAATTTTTTCTCTTCGTTTGACACCGGCAGCTATCTTACTATCCTCATCTTTCTTGCTGTCGGCACTCTCATCACCTGCCTCGTACAGTCGTCAGCCGCCGTCATGGCTATTACAATCCTGCTCTGCTCCACGGGTGTGCTACCTATCTATATGGGCATCGCGTTAGTTATGGGCGAGAATATTGGCACGACGGCGACCGCTAATCTTGCAGCACTCGGTGCGGGTACAGCGGCAAGACGAGCAGCGTTGGCCCATCTGTTGTTCAACGTATTTGGAGTCATCTGGGTGCTTGCTGTATTCTATCCTTTTGTAGATATTGTGTGCTCGATGGCGGGATACAATCCTGCAATGGCGGGGCAAACAGAACGCCTCTCCATTGTTCTTGCTCTCTTCCATACTTGCTTCAATGTTATGAACACCGCACTACTCCTTGGCTTTGTCCCACAGATGGAAAGGTTGGTCTGCCGCCTCCTTCCCGATGGGAAGCAAACAAAAGCTGAAACCTCACTCCACTTCATTACTGCCGGTCTGATGCAGACTCCCGAAATTTCCGTTCTACAAGCCCAAAAAGAAATCGTACTCTTTGCCGAGCGTATGCAACGTATGTTCGGCATGACCCGTACTCTGCTTGACGAGCGCGACCGTAAGGAATTCGATCGTCAAGCAGAGCGCATTGCCAAATACGAAAATATCGCCGACAACATGGAAATCGAGATTGCCACCTATCTCGAAAAAGTGAGCAATGAGCACCTATCCGATGACACAAAGCGCAAAATTCGCAACATGCTCCGACAGATTGGCGAACTGGAGTCTGTCGGCGATGCTTGTTTCAAGATTGCCCGCACCATCCAACATCTACGTGAAGCCCGCCTCGACTTTATCCCCAGCCAATACGCCAACCTCCACAATATGCTGCGCCTCACGAATGAGGCCCTGACTCAAATGATGGTTATTGTCAGCGGTCGCCGTGAAGACCTTACCCTTGATGTTTCACAGGACATTGAGCGCGACATCAACGCTTTGCGTGACCAGCTCAAAGCCGAGACTATCAGTGAAATCAACAGCCATGCCTATAGCTATGCCCTCGGCTCGCTCTATAACGACATTATCGCCGACTGCGAGCGTTTGGGGGACTACGTCATGAATGTCGTTGAATCCCGTCTCGGTAAACACTTCCTCACTTTCCGCAGCCTTCAGCTCAACCTCGACCACAAGACCGTCACCCTCGATGGTCAGCCAGTCAACCTAACTCGCACAGAGTTCGAGCTCCTTCATCTTTTATTAAAAAACCGTGGTCATGTTCTCTCTCGTAAACAGCTCATGGATATGGTTTGGGCAGGCGTTATAGTTACCGATCGCACTATTAACGTTCATATCACCCGTCTTAGAAAGAAAATCGGCACATACGCCTCCAACATTGTAAGCCGACAAGGTTATGGATATGTGTTTGAAGTAGAATGAGAGATTTACGTCAACGTTACAATACGCTAAAAAAAATCCCACAATTTCTTGCGGGATTTTTTTAATACTCATCCTCATTGAATAGAAAATCTTCCTTGCTTGGGTAATCCGGCCAAAGATCTTCTATACTGTCAAACTCTTCCTCCTCGTCCTCAATATCGTTAAGATTTTCTATAACCTCTTCGGGGGCACCTGAACGAGTGGCATAATCTAATAATTCACTTTTCTTTGCAGGCCATGGTGCATCTTCCAATTTAGATGCGAGTTCTAGTGTCCAATACATAATATCTTCTATTTTATTTAGTTTCTTTATCCTTATGACGAATCCTCTGTAGCAAACTCATTGTTTGTTGGGCTCGTATCGCGATAAATTTTATCTATCTTAAAATGAGCATCTTATATTCGTCAGCCCCTCTTTGTAATCTCATCGGACTCTCTAAGGGGCTGCAAATATAATACAAAATTTTATTTACAATCAAAATGTTTCTATTATTTTTCTCAGCGATGCGCTTAACTTTCATTAAACGCTCTGTAAATGCTCTTAAAAGCTCTTTGCAATACTCTCGCCGAATGCAGTGCAATCTGAAAGATCTTCTTGATTAGGAACCCATAGTTTTGTAATTCCTTCATTAATCAGCTCAAATCCCGATTCGGTTAAATGGGCATTTATCTGCTTTACTGCATCGCCGCTCCAGCCGTATGAACCAAATGCTGCTGCCTTTTTATTTTTAAACCTCAGCCCTTTAATCATCTCCAGCAACCCCGCTATTGCAAATGAAAAGCCGTAATTAATTGTAGGAGAGCCAATAATAACTGCTTTAGATTGGAATATTTCTGTTAGAACATCGTTCTTGTCTTGGTGAGCAACATTAAAAAGCTTCACTGTAGTTTGAGGGCTTATATTTCTTATTCCCTCTGCAATTGCCTCTGCCATTTTACGGGTGCTTTGCCACATAGTGTCGTATGCAATTGTAATCTGATCTTCCTGATAAGCATTTGCCCATTTTAAGTATTGCTCAACAATCTGCATAGGATTCTCTCTCCAGATAACACCATGGCTTGGACAAATCATATTGATAGGGAGGTTCATGGCAAGAATCTGCTGTACCTTCTTGGTAATCATTGAACTATAGAGGTTTAGGATGTTAGTGTAGTACTTTTGCGCCTCCCACATCATCTCCGATTGATTTACCGCATCGTTGAACAAAGATTCGCTTGCATAGTGTTGTCCGAATGCATCGTTGGAAAAGACAATGTTTTCTCCGCTCATATATGTGAGCATTGAGTCTGGCCAATGCAGCATTGTCATCTCTACGAATGTGAGTGTGCTCTCTCCAAGTTCCAGAGTATCACCTGTTTTCACATTCACAAAATTCCAGTCCTGATGATAGTGTCCTCTGATAATTGCCTCACCCTTTTTAGTGCAGTAAATAGGGGTGTTGGGAATCTCTTTCATAAGTTCCGGAAGAGCTCCGGAGTGGTCTATCTCATTGTGCTGCATGATGATATAATCTATCTTAGAGAGATCTATCTCTTGTTTGAGACGCTGCACAAACTCTTGGTCGTAAGGTTTCCAAACGGTATCTATAAGGGCAACTTTCTTATCTCTGATGAGATAGCTATTGTAGCTGGAGCCTTTGTGAGTGGAGAGTTCATCTCCATGAAATGTTGTCAATTCCCAATCAATTTTGCCGACCCAGCTCACTTTTTCTGTAATTTGCTTTGCCATATCTTTTTCTATTTTTATCTGTTTATTGATTTGATTTCTATTTATTTAAACTGTTTCTCTGTTTCTATTTATCTTTCTGTCTCTGATCTCATCTCCTCCCTCTGCCTCTGACTCTCCTCCCTCTGTCTCTGACTCTCCTCCCTCTGCCTTCCGTCTTCTGCTTATTATCAGTAATACTCAGCGATAAGCTCCTGTTTATAAACAATTTACGGTAACCAAAACTCTTCCGGAGTCTCTGTTATGAAACAGAAATAGCGTGCCAATGTAAACAGGTAATCTGAAAGGCGATTTAGGTATCTGCGTCCGAATTGAGTATTTACCGCCTCGGATGTATCTTCAGATGTTTCTGAATCTAAGCCTATTATACCGATTGCTCTTCGTTCGCATCGGCGACAGATAGTTCTTGCAATATGACAATAGGCAGATTGAATTGGTGCCCCAGGAAGAACAAAGGCCTTTAATTGAGGCATCTCCCCTGTCATTATATCTATCTCTTCTTCAAGCCATTGTATCTCTTGTTCGTCGCTCTCTTTAATTTTTTTGGCACTCCCTTCTTCCGGAGTTGCAAAATATGCGGAGACAAACATCAAGCTCTTTTGAATTCTTAACAGCGACTCTTTAATCTTTCCGCTTTTGGCATTGGGAATATCTCTTTTTTTCAGACTGGAAATAATGAGCCCGATCTGACTGATAAGTTCGTCTGTATCGCCGTATGCCTCTACTCTCGGATGATTTTTAGGAACTCTCTTACCCCCTATAAGTGAGGTAGTTCCACCGTCGCCTGTTTTGGTGTATATTTTCATGGTGATTGTTAGATATTTCTCTATCTTCTCTCTTTTTGCCGCAATTTTGGCTACAACTCTTTGCTACAATTTTTAGCCACAATGTTGGCTGCAATGTTTATCTATCCGAGTGTTGGTGAAGGGTTTACAGTGTCGCTCTCTATTTTGCCGTCTCGCAGACGAACAATTCTGCGGGCAAACTTGGAGATGTCATCTTCGTGTGTTACAACAATTATAGTATTGCCATCTTTGTAAACCTGCTCAAAAATTTTCATAATCTCTATGCTTGTTTTTGTATCGAGGTTACCTGTTGGCTCATCTGCGAGGATAATGGTTGGATTGTTCACGACTGCGCGTGCAATAGCCACCCTTTGTCTTTGTCCTCCAGATAGTTCGGATGGGGTATGCTCCATTCTGTCTGTAAGTCCGACTCTTTCAAGAGCTTCGGCTGCTCTTGTTTCTCTCTCCTCTTTTGGCGCACCTGAATAGATAAGCGGAAGTGCAACATTCTCAAGCGATGTATATCTTGGTAACAGGTTAAAACTCTGAAACACAAAACCAATCTCTTTGTTACGAACCTCTGCCAACTCTCCGTCTGTCATCTGGCTCACATCTGTTCCTCCAAGGATATAACTCCCTTTCGTTGGTGTATCTAAACATCCTAAAATGTTCATCATTGTACTTTTTCCGCTTCCGCTGGGGCCCATTATTGCTACATAGTCGTTTTTGTAAATGGTTAAATCTACCCCGTCTAACGCGTTCACTTTCTGCCCTCCCACATCGTAAATCTTAAAGAGGTCTGTGATTTTTATAACTTCTTTTTTCTCATTCATATTACTCTTCTCCCGATAGTTTTTGGAAAAATCTTCTGCAACTCTCCTCCAGTGCATTTAAAGCTTTGCCAACTTCCCACTTTGAGCTATCGCTTTGCCCAACAGGATTGCTTATAGCCCTAAGCTCCACTAAATTAACACTTTCGCACAAGCACACATAGAAAATGCTTGCTCCTTCCATATTTTCAATATCATAACATGCTCTTTTGGTTCTATTTAACTCATTTTCTCCGGTAACCGTTTGAGTTGTAATTCCGGTGGCTTGAGGGTACTCTTTGAAAATATCTTCAAAAAATTCCGGAAGAGGATTAATTACAAGTTCTCCTTCTTTATATGGAAACAGGTTGGCATTCAATATTTTAGCACTGAATAAACTTTTAAAGCCATCTTTGGTCATAAAGCCCAAATCTCCGTGGTGTTCTTTTACAATGCGTGCTACACTCCCAACAGGGAAACGTTCTGTATTGTAACTTCCTCCCATTCCTATATGTACAACCAAAGAGACAGGTGTTCCGTCTGCTCTCTCTTCTATAATCTTTTTGGTCAGGTTGTAACAAGCTGATGTTGTGCCTATTCCGGTAAGCAGAAAATCTACCCTCACCTTATCTGCAATTTTACTCTCATAGGCCCTTAAAGCTATTCTCGCGCAGTCCAGCTCTTCTTGTTCTGCAGCACAAAAAAGTATATTCATCTTAAGTGCAATTTTATGGTGCTAAGATAGAGAAAATAAATTGAATTTAAACACAACTCCCCCTTCATCGGGAGTGATTACACTAATATTTCCCTTGTGAAATGTTACAGCATTTTTTACTATAGACAATCCGAGTCCGGAACCGCTGACTTCTCCTGCCTTTCTTGTTCTGCCGCTGTCTGCACGGTAGAAGCGCTCAAATATTTTGTCAATTGCATCTGGAGGAATACCATTCCCATTGTCTGAATAGTTAAAGCAGACCTCTTTATTTGGAGAGTTTTCAGAACTCTCTTCACCCAATGTGTACGCTATGGTTATTTTGCAGTTTCCTCCGCTGTGCTCTAATGAGTTGTCTATCAGATTTTTAAAAAGAGAATATATTAGCCCGACGCATCCATTTATCTCTAAATCTGAAGGAATGTTGCATTCAAATTCAATATTTTTAAGGGCAAATTTATAGCCGATTTCTGATAGGATGTCTGAAATGCACTTTGCAAAATTGACTTTTTCTATCGGGAAGAGAGTTTGATTCTCCTGATTGGCGATTGCCTCGTCCAATTTGTTGAGAGTAGAGACTTCCGCAATCAGATCTGCAAGCCTTGTAGCCTGATTATAAGAGCTTTGTATAAATTTTTTCTGTTGCTCTGCCGGCATATTCTCGTCCAAAAGGATGGTTTCCAAATATGCTTTTATTGCAGTTATAGGAGTCTTTAATTCGTGAGCAATGTTTTGAGTAAGTTTTTGTTTGTAGCGTTTGGCTCTCTCCAACTGAACAAAAGTGTCTGCTATCTCTTTTCCAACCTTCCCAAAATCGTCATTATCGAAAGAGACATTCTCTAAATCTGCATTATTTTTAATTGCACTTGTAAGTTCTGTATACGATTTTAACGGTTTTACAAGTTTATTTGTAATAAAAATTGTTGCCGCTATAAGGGCCAGAAGGAGAGCGCCTATCAGTAGAAAATATTTGTTATCTTTCTCTATTTGAGCTGGTTTTAAAGTTGAAAATTTAATGTATGTCTTTATGATTTTATTGCCGTATTTTTTTGCATAATACAAATACTCTATGTTGTCATCTGCCGCCGATGTTCTCAATGTGCTCCCTTCTCCTAAAGACAATGCCGCAATTATTTCATAAAAAGCAGATTGATCGCTTACAAATGACTCCTCTTTCTCCATAGAGTCGTACACTACTTGACCTAAAGTGTCTAATAGTGTGAACTGCACCTTTTGATTAAGTGTGATATTCTCTGCTTTAACCCCTTTTGAAATATTGTCATAAAGCTCCTGAGAGTGATTTTTGAGTTCGTTTTGAAGAGTTGCAAGACTATAGCTTCTGTTTTGCCGATACATATAGACGGTAAATGCAAGTGCCACAAACACAAGCAATATGACAAAGTAGAATAGTAATCTGTATTTGTATCTGACTCTTATTTTCATTACGATATTATAATGTGCTCTCTTCTAATGAATAACCCCATCCGATATGGTTTACGATCTTTGCATTTGCCCCCTCCATTTTCTTTCTCAACCGCGCAATATGCACATCTACAGTTCTTTGCACAACAAATGTGTTTCCGTTCCACACTTTGGTGAGTATTTCTTCTCTCGATACGATCTTCTCTTTATTCTGCGCTAAAAGGGTGAGAATTCCGAATTCTGTTTTGGTGAGCAAAAGCGGCTGATTGTTTACAAATGCTTTGCGCTCATCTGCTTTAATAATCAAGTTTTCAATTGTAATAACATTTTCATACCTCATTTCTGAAGGCAGGGCGGAAGCGTGTGTACTTGTTTCAACCTTCTGAATCTGAGCCATTGCATAGCGATTAAGAACCGCCCCAACCCTTGCAATCACCTGATTTATTGAGAATGGCTTAGGTATATAATCATCTGCACCTATTCTAAATCCCTTCAGAATGTCCGGCTCTGTATCTAAAGCGGAGAGGAATATGATAGGGGTGTTTTTTTTGTAATCTTGCCTTAAAACTTGTGCAAGTTCTACACCGCTCATTCCTCCCATCATTATGTCCAACAAGAGCAGATTGTAGCTGTTTGTTTTCACAATAGAGAGAGCTTCTTCTGCACTATGGGCTGTATCAACCTCATATCCAGCTCTTTGTAGATTGTATTGCAACACCTCGCAGATGTTTTCTTCATCATCTACCACCAAGATTCTGTATTTGTTTTCATTTCCCATTGTTATAGTGTCGTTTTCGGTGCGTATTGCAAAGATACTTTTTTTCCAAAAAATAAAATAAAACATTACCTTTGCGCAAATTTTTTTGAGTATGCAAAGATTCATCGCGATGGCGCTTTTTTGCGCAGCAATTTTAGGCGGTTCTGTTTTTAGCAAGGCACAGACAGTTACAAAGTCTGCAGAGTTTTCTGCATTCTCCTCTGTTGAAGCAAATTATGAATTTGAGGTAATAATTAAGAGCGGAGAGTTTCACAAAGTGGAGTGGGTGGTAGATGAGGTGTTGGCAGACCTTGTAAAGATTCATCAGCAAGGCAGTGTTTTAAAGATAGACTTTGACACAAAAGCCCTTACAAAGGATCATAAGAAACATTATAAAGGGAAAGAAGCCCCAAGAAAAACCCTTAAAGTAACTATTCATACCCACAATATAGAGGGGATAAAGGTTAAAGATAAAGTTCATTTAGACGCTTCTGGAGCAACATTCGAGGCAAACGGTTTTAATCTCACGATGGAAGGTGAGACAACGCTGAATTCACTCACAATACACTCTAACAACGCAAATATCGAGACAAAAGATAAAGCAGTTGCAAATCTCTCTGTAGATAGTAAAAAAATAAACATTAAAGGGGGTAAGAAATCTTCGGTAAAACTTAATATAAAAGATTGCGACCTACTTGTTATAGATTCAGATAACGATTTCTCTTTGGATGTTAAAGGAGATGTAAACAAAGATGCCTATATAGAAGCTTCCGGTTCTTCCAATATTTGCCTCAAAGATGGTAAAACTCCGCAACTTACATTTATTTGCAAAAATTCGGCAGAATTAGATGCAACAGATTATAATACAGAAAAGTGTGAGCTTGTTATGAGCGGTGGAAAGGCATATATCAACGCTTCTGATGAAATAAAATTGGAATTGAAAAGCGGTAGCTCTGTTTCATTTATGAATAAGCCAAAAATAGAGATTGTGAAGATAGAAAAATCTAATGTAACCCCTTTTAACGGAAAGAAATAGAGGAATTTTAGGAGTAGTAGAATTAAGATTATGGCATATAAGAAAGAGGAAATATTTGATCAGAAAGTAACAGAGGAGCTGGCAAAACATTATAAAGAGATCTTGCTTTTATTGGGAGAAGAGCCAGAGAGAGAGGGACTTTTGAAGACACCATGCAGGGTTGCAAAGGCTATGCAATTTTTAACACAGGGCTATCATCAAGATCCGGCGGAAATTTTAAAAAGCGCAATGTTCAAAGAGGAGTATCAGCAAATGGTTCTTGTTAAGGATATTGAGCTTTATTCAATTTGCGAACACCACATGCTCCCATTCTACGGTAAAGCTCACGTGGCATATATTCCAAACGGCTATATTACAGGACTAAGCAAGATTCCAAGAGTTGTAGATGTGTTTGCCCGTAGGCTTCAGGTTCAGGAGCGTCTCACCGTGCAGATTAGAGATTGTATTCAGGAAACCCTTAAGCCGCTTGGAGTTGCGGTTGTAATAGAAGCCGCCCACATGTGTATGCAAATGCGTGGGGTACAGAAACAGAACTCAGTAACTACCACATCTGCCTTTACAGGTGCTTTCTTAAATAGTAAAACTACTCGCGATGAGTTTATGAGACTTATTGGGTCAAAACTGCATTAGAGGTTACGGGTTTGTGGCTGAATCAGAAGCTGATATCTAACCTCCCAACCTCGCACCCTTTTTCACCGGCCTGTACCACAACTACTTTCTTGCCGCTTTTGTTGGTAATTACACGCTCTTGTTTTATGAAAGTATGGCTGTGCCCTCCAATGATAATATCCACCCCTTCTGTGTTTGCTGCAATTGCCTGATCATCGGGATTTTGTTGCACTCCTTCATCATATCCGCAATGGGTAAGGAGGATGATTAAATCGCACCCCTCTCTTCTAAGTTTTTTTGCATATTTATTGACCACTTTGTATGGATGCAGATATTTCATACCTTCCAGACTCTTGGGGCTGATAAGACCGGTTAAATAGACACACAATCCTATCACACCAATCTTATGCCCATTTTTCTCCAATATGACATACGGTTTAATCAATCCATTCAGAGGGGTTTTCTCAAAGTTATAGTTGGCGCACACTATTGGGATAGGGCTCTTTTTTATTCTTTGAGCAAGTTGCTCCAATCCATTATCAAACTCGTGATTCCCTAAGCAAGCAACATCAACTCCAAGTGCAACCATAGAGTTATCTTCAACTTCTCCCTTAAACAGAGTAAAATAAGGGGTTCCTTGCGAAAAATCTCCGGCATCAAAATATAATACCTTATCTGGATTGGCCTTGCGGACAGAATTAATATATTTTTCTCTTCTCTCTATTCCGCCCAAACCTGTATGAACTCCACTTGTGAAGGGTTCTATCTGAGAATGGGTGTCGTTTGTATGAAGAATTATAAGGTCTTGAGCATTAAGGTTTAAAGAGAATGCTATACTTATCGCGATGAGTATGTGTTTAATTATTTTCATTTTTGATACTATTCTTTATTGTTATTCCCAACTTGCCCTTCCATCCAACTCTTTTTCAATCACTTTTCCTTGTGCCGTAATATCTTTGATAGAGGTGAGGAAAAGGTCCATCATTTTTATATGTGTCTCTATTACACCAACATTACGACCTAAAGCCACAAGTCCGTCCCCACCGTTCATAAGAAAATCTATTGTGGCAATGTAGTATGTCCTGTTCTCATCTACGGGCTCTCCATTAATCAGACACTCCGTTATTTGATTGTTTTTAACGGCAAACTTAACATGGCTCATCGGCTGAATTCTTGTCTTAGATAAAAACTCAAAGAGCTGATTCACATTCTTTCCAGGCAACTCAATAATAACTAAATAGTTATCGAATGGAAAAATAGAGAGAATATCGAGAGAATTAACCTCACCTTTTGGCATCTCTGTCCTCATTCCTCCAAAGTTCATAATAGAAAAATCTAAAGGGGTAGAACTTCTCCCTGTGGTGTCGAGATATTTGCGTGCGTAGTCATAAAGTACATCAACACTCCAATCTCCAAGCTGTGTCTCAATGTCTCCTCTCTCCAACCCCTTGGGACACACCGCAATAGTTGCTCCATAACTATCTACTGTAGGTTTATATTTAGCTACAATTTCGCTTGTTTTAAGTCTGTCGCAGCAGGTTGGATTAAATGTTGAATCTATTACAGTTTTACTCCAGCTCACCTTAGCCCCGCTTGAAGTTATTGTCTGGTGAATTTGACTATCTGTTGCATTGCTTTGAGCCAAAGCAATTTGCACAGGCGCAACCATTCCTATGATAAATGCAAAAATTAAAAATCTTAATTTCATATAGTTTCTCAAAATCTTAAATCTTTTATTAATCTCCTTAATTAATCTTTAAAACGGAGCCATTTTCCAATCTCTTTCCAACTTGCCTTTTTGCCGTAAGAGAGAATACCAATGCGGTAAATCTTTGCACTCAGCCAAGCCATAATAAGGAATGTAATGATCAGAAGTACCACAGAGAGAATGTATTGCCAAGTTGGAACACCATATGCAAATCTGGCAACCATTACCATAGGAGATGTGAAAGGTATGATAGATCCCCAAACGGCAACTGTACTGTGTGGATTCTGAAAAGCATTGAGCATAATGAATAGCCCTATAACTAAAGGAATTGTTACAGGTAAAATAAGTTGTTGAGTGTCTGCCTCATTATCTACACAGGAACCTATGGCGGCAAACATACTTGAATAGAGCAAATATCCTAACACAAAGAATATTAAGAATGTAGCTATAATTCCAAATATATTCATCTGCCCTAAAGTAGAGAGTATTGTAGAGAGCGTATTATCTTCCGGATCTGCCGTCTCTTCTGTATTTGTCTGAACAACACTACCTTCTGCATTGTCTTGAACAACATTGTTTTCTGTATTACTCTGAGCATCAGCAGAATTGGCAGTAATGGCCTCAGTTATTGAGAGCGCATCTTGATTTGCAGTTGGAATATTTGCAGCAATGGTTTGTTGAGCAATCTTTTTAGCAGTTTGTTTGTTGTTTATTGCAGAATTTACTCCAAATAAAATTATCAGAATTAGAGCAATCCATATAACAAATTGAGTAATAGCAACTAATGCAATTCCAATAATCTTCCCGATCATAAGCTGTATTGGTTTTATACTGCTGACTATCACCTCAACTATTCTATTATTCTTCTCCTCTATCACACCCCTCATAACCATGCTCCCAAACATGAAAATGAACATATAGATAATGAAGCTGCTGATGTAACCAATTGCCATATAAGAGACTACACTCGTCTCTTTCTCTTCTTGTTTCTCATTTACCTGATATGTTTTAAGAGTGCTCCCAACTTGTACATTGTGAATGACATTCTCTAAATCCGGAATCTGGTAAGATTTTAACTTATTGTATCTTAGGATATTATTAATATCGTTCTCTATTTTTTCCTGAAGGCTCATATTAACTTGTTCGTTTGCAAAAATAGAGAGTGGAGCGTTTCCTAATGAGTCTAATTCGCCTATCTCCAAGACGGCATAGTATTTATCCGAAGAGCCTAAATCTTTCTTAATTTCTGCTCCGAGTGCCTCTGAAACAGTTGTATATGTTATAGTTTCGGAGTTCTCCAACGATTGTGCAACAACTCTGCTGTTATCTATTACAGCAATGTTGCGATCTTTTTTGTCAGATGAATAGTATGCTATCAAAGCAGGGACAGCAATCATTGCTCCAATAAGCAGAGGGACAAGAAGGGTGGTTAATATGAACGATTTTTTCTTAACCCTGCTGGTATATTCTCTTGATATTACAATTCCAATTTTTCCCATGACTATCCCTCCTTGTTATTAGTGTTTAACTCTTCAATTCCTTGACTGGTTGCTCCGCCGCTTTGTTCCACAAGCTTAATGAATATCTCTCTCATTTTAGGCAGAAGATGCTGATATACAGAAATATCTACTTTATCTACAAGATAGCTCAGCACATCTTTATTACCAACTCCATCATTTAATTTGAGAATACAACGGACAGCATTTCTCTGTTTTTCTGCACTTTCCAAAGTGTAAAGAGCAGGGTTTTCTATAATCTCTCCCAACTTTTCCATATTCTCATCGCGATGCGTATATACTACTTCTATTTTATTGTCTCCGTGGGCTTTGCGAATATTTTCCACATCGCCAGTGGCTATCAGATGGGCTTTGTTTATAAGGGCTATCTCGTCGCACATCTCTTCTACGCTCTCCATATTGTGGGTGGAAAGAATGATAGTTGCCCCCTCTTCCTTCATACGGATTATCTCATTGCGGATTAGCTCCACATTTATAGGATCGAATCCGGAGAACGGCTCGTCTAAAATTATAAGTTTAGGATTGTGCAATACAGTGGTAATGAACTGAATCTTCTGTGCCATTCCTTTTGAGAGCTCTTCAACTTTTTTGTTCCACCAAGGTTGTATTCCAAACTTGACGAACCATTTTTTTAACTCTTTTTGTGCCTCAGATTTACTTAATCCTTTAAGGCGCGCAAGGTAAAGTGCCTGTTCTCCAACTTTCATCTTTTTATAGAGACCACGCTCTTCTGGTAGGTAGCCAATTTTCTCTATATCAGAGAGTTGTAATTCGTTTCCTCTAAACAGAACTTTTCCGGAAGTGGGAAGGGTAATTCTGTTTATAATTCGTATCAAAGTTGTTTTGCCGGCTCCGTTAGGTCCTAACATACCAAAGATTTTCCTCTCCGGAATCTCAAGCGAGACATTGTCCAGAGCGGCAAAATTGCCAAATTTTTTTGATACATTTTCACATTTAATAATACTCATATCTTTATTTAATTTTATTTCTTTCTGCTTCTGTTTCTGTCTCTGTCTCCTCTTGCTCCTTCTTCTTCTTCTTCTTCTGCTGCTGCTTCTCCTCCTTCTTCTCTTGCTTCTTCTTCTTCTTCTGCTGCTCTTGCGTCTTCTTCTGTTTCTATTCTAAAATATCTTCTTTTCTGCCCTCTGCTTTTAGTGCCTGATTAAAGCAGTGACGACAGAGCGGCTCGTATTTATCTTGCTCACCAAGAAGGACTTGTTTATCTTTATTTGCATCGGTGATGGATGGAAGGCGGTGTGAGTATTGAGCCGGCTGACCACAACGGACACAAATTGCATGAACTTTTGTTACAAACTCTGCCTTGGCAAGAAGTGCAGGTACCGGCCCAAAAGGTTTGGCAAGATAGTCCATATCGAGACCGGCGCATATAACCCGTATTCCTCTATTAGCTAAGATGGTACACACATCAACAATACCTTCGTCAAAAAACTGAACTTCATCAATTCCAACAACATCTACATCTGTAGCATACAAGAGGACATTTTGCGACGAATCTACTGCTATTGATTGAATGGCGGTCTTGTCATGAGAGACAACATTCTCCTCCGAGTAGCGAACATCTATCGCAGGTTTAAATATTTGAACTCTCTGATGAGCAAAATTGGCTCTTTTTAAGCGTCTTATAAGTTCTTCGGTCTTGCCGGAGAACATAGAACCGCAAATAACTTCAATCCAACCCGAATGTTTTGCGTTTTCCAGAAACATTTTTCTTAAATTTGTGATAGACAAAAATAAAAAAATTATGGAAGATAAAAAAGGTTTGTTTTCATCTATCGCCGAGCAATTGGATAAATATAATGATGAACGATTGGAGGAGATAAAAACTCTCTTAAATGAGGTTTTAGAGCGGGTGGCAAGAGTGGAAGAGCGGCTGGATGGGGTTGCATTTTGTGGGGAGATTTCCAAGGGTCAAGAGAGAGACTCTGTGGTTGATGAACAAATTGAGGATGAGTCTAATGGGGAATTGGATGGGGAGCCGGATGTAGAGCCGAATTCTCTGCCGAATCGGGATGATGAAAAGGCATTTTATGAATATATGAATGGAGAGGAAGAGTTAGAAAATGATGGGGAGGATGAAAGCGAAGAGGAAGATTTAGGTACAGAGGAAGATATAGATAAATTCATAGAGGAAGAAGATGGTGAAGAGGGGGGAGAAATAATGGATGACGATGTTGAAGAAGATGAAGAAGATGAAGATCTTGAGGATGAAGAGGATGAAGAAAGTGAGTTTGTTGACGAAGAAGAGGATGATGAAGAGTTTATGGAAGAAGAGAAAGATGACGATGACGAAGATGCTGCTGCACCGGATTGGTATGATTGGGAGGTCGATTATCCACAGCAAGAGGTTTCAGACCTTGTATCGTCGATGGGAATCAATGACAAAATGCAGTTTATTAATGAACTGTTTGATGGTGATTCTGAACTTTTTACAGAGACTATGCAAGCGCTCGACGGATGTAATAACTTTAAAGAAGTTAAGGCATATCTCATGGAGAGTTTTGCTGAGTGGAATTTCCGCAGCGATTTGGTTTATAATTTTATGATGCACCTAAGGCGTAAATTTCATTAATGACAATTTACCATCCCTTAACAAACCAAAAATTGTCTGAAATCCTTGTGTATGCCAAGTTTATTATAGCCATAAAATTCTATGAAAAAGTTTTATGACCGAGTCCACGAGTTTAATTCATAGAACGCAGATAATCAATAGGTTATCGTTAGTGTGTGGTAAAGTAAAGTTGTAATTGTGAATAAGAACAGTAACATAAAGAGAGGAAAGTTATACTTGGTGCCAACTCCGATTGGGAATCTGGAGGATATAACACTCAGGGCATTACGAATTTTGAAAGAGGTAGATTTAATTCTTGCAGAAGATACCAGGACAACTGGTGTGCTTCTTAAAAAATATGAGATAACTACCCCAATGCAGAGCCACCACAAGTTTAATGAGCACTCTACCACCGAGCGTATTTGTGAGAGAATAGAGAGAGGAGAAACAATTGCCCTTGTGAGCGATGCAGGTTCTCCTGGCATTTCCGATCCAGGCTTTTTTCTTACTCGCGCATGTATTGAAAAAGATATTGATATAGAGGCACTTCCTGGTGCAACAGCTTTTGTTCCGGCACTTACAGCATCTGGACTTCCAACAGACAGATTTTGTTTTGAAGGTTTTTTGCCTCAAAAAAAAGGGCGTCAGACACGTTTGAAAGAGTTGGCAAATGAACACAGGACAATTATACTTTACGAGAGTCCGTTCAGAGTTGTCAAAACATTAGAGCAAATTGCAGAATTTATATCTCCGCTTAGGGAAGTTGTTGTGTGTAGGGAACTTACAAAGATTTACGAAGAATTCAAAAGAGGGCTTCCGTTTGAGCTTATAAGTTATTATAAACAGAATGTTCCTAAAGGCGAGATAGTTATAATTATAGCAGGGAAGAGTGAAAAGGATAATGAGTATAAAGATGAGGAGAAAATCAAAAGAGCAGGAAAAGCAGGATAAAATTTCTGCTTCAAAAGCAAGAGGGGTAATAGCTCTTATTTTATTACTTCTTTTATTTCAAACAGTTACATTTATTCTAAATCGCATATCTTATCGCGATGAGGATAATTTTAGCACTGGCAGTAGCAGGCAAAGCATAGACAATGGTGGAAATAGCAGTACCGATGTTAATGAATTAAGCCGTAGGCAGAAAGACTATGCTTTACTCAGAAGAGTGAAAGAGCCGTTTCTATTCGATCCAAATACAATATCACAAGATAGTTTGGAGCTTCTCGGATTCTCCGAAAAACAGGCACTTACAATTATTCATTACAGAGAGAAAGGGGGCAGATTCAGAAAAAGAGAAGATTTTGCCAAGATGTATTGCGTTAGTGCAGAGGTATATAAAGAATTGGAACCCTATATCTCCATAAAAGGAGAATCGTATTCTAAAGCCGGTGCAGTTATTAAAAACCGTTATTCTAATGGTGTTGGAAAGCAAAACAGCAATGTTGATTTAATCAATCAGAGCAGTGGTGGTTCAGATAATCTGAATGGTAGTAATAGCCCCGCTCTGAACAGCAGTGGCAATAATTCTGTTCTGAACAGCAGTTTAGATTCTTTCCGCAAACAGACAAGTGGAGTATTGGTTGATATAAACAGCGCAGATAGTTTGGCATTGGTGAGTGTTAGGGGGATAGGTCCTTATTATGCAAAGCAGATTATCAAATATAGAGAGAGGTTAGGGGGCTTTGTTTCCAAGGAGCAATTGTTAGAGATAAATAGAATGACGGAAGAACGCTATAAGCCGATAGCAGAGCAGATTACAGTTAACGCATCGGGAACTCGAAAAATAGATTTTAAGAAGTTGGCAGATGAAAAGGAAAGAAGTTTCAGAGAGTTTTTGGAGCATCACCCTTATGTGGGTTATCATACTCTAAAAGGTATAGAGCTGTATGTTAGAAGTTTATCTGCAGATAGCTTAACTAAGGTAACGTCGGAAGAGTTGCTAAATCAGCTGCTGTTTTATCAATTGCTCTCTAATGAGATGTACTACAAAATATTACCCTATGTCAAATAAAAAAAGCCGAAGAGAAGACTTCGGCTTTTTCATAACTAATCTTATAATGAAAACTTCTATAGATCAACGATATCTAACCAATGGTAGCAGTTATATTGTGAAGGCCAGTTTTTACCATCAAGATAGAACCAACCATTGAATGCGAAATAATTGGTTCCGGATGCACTTGGTAGAATAGTTACACCATCAGCATCAACTGAAGATGCAGTAATGGTAATTCTATATGGGTAGAACTGCATCTGAAGGGCACCTAACGCAATAGTGGTTCTGAAGGTTACATAATCTGAACCCACATAGTAAACCTTGTCGTTATAACCGCTGTACTTATCTATAACTATGGCTCCGGCATCCATTTTGAATTCCAGTTCTCTGTCATAGAAGAGGTTAGCAATCTTATAGTAGTTTTTAGTACCTTTTGCTCTCTGCAGTGTAACAGTTACAGTGTTAAATTCATCAACGAATGATGAAGTTGGGAAATTCTGAGCAGTACCACTTGGGTATTCATACCATCTTGCACTGTATTTAATACCTGCGTAATCCTCATATTCGAGCTGCATTTTAGCATTACAGTTAAGAATATGGTTACAACCAGGGCCTGAATATTCTTCGTTAAACTCTATGTCGAAGAAATAATCTGTACCAGGTTGTAAATCTGAGTATGAATACTCAACATTTATAGTTTTTGAATATTCTCCGGCAGCAAACTGTACTGCAGACACAGGAAGTTTAAAGAAATTGTTAGCAACTTTTTTAGGGTTTCCTTTGTCATCTACCCCTTCAATGGTGTATGAGAATATAGCTAGAGCAACACTGATATCATTTTTAGCTACACCTCTTTGAATAGTCAAAGTGTATGGAGCTTCGTCTGATGTTGCCCAAGCGTTAAAGCTCTTTAGTTCCCAACTGATATCGTCGTTGGTAGGAGTGTACTTTGCAGTCTCATTTGAACAAGAGGCAATAATAACACCCAAAACTAATAGTAAACCGATATTTAATAATCTTTTCATTTTTCTAAATGTTTAAATGTTACCTATTCTGTAGTAGAAGTATAACCTCTGTTTTGTTGACTCTTTATTTGAGGGTTCGCATCTATTTCAGCTTGTGGTATAGGTTGAGTCCAACGATAGTCACTTGCATCTATTGTCATAGTTTCTGCAGGAGCATCTGCCGAACTACGACTGATAACACTACCAGCTTGAGCACCAGTTCTTTTCATACCTTGACCATATCTCTTAAGATCGAAGAAACGGAATCCCTCACCAATAAGCTCACGAGTTCTCTCATTTCTAATCTCTGTGATGAGATCATTACCTGAAAGTGTAGTAGCTGTGTAATTAGGGTCTCTCTTACTCTTGAGAGCACTCAGATAACGATTTGCTGTACTTTCAGCACCGCTCAATGCGTATGCCTCTGCAGCAATCAGATATTGCTCTGCAATTCTGAATGGTTTAGGTTTTTGCAAATAATCCGAAGCCGGAGCAACAACTGTAGATGCCTGCAAAGCAGGGTTTCCAGGGAATTTGTTAAACAATATAACAGTTCCCTTTACACCTGAAACAGTAATGGATTGAGTCATAAACCAAGATGCTCTGTAGTCTGTTGTAGAATAAAGAGCAGGAACCCAGTCAGAAGGAACCCAGTCAGGAGAATACAACTTTGATGAAGATGAATATGAAACATAGCCAGGATTGTAACTTCCAGGAAGAGAAGCTGAATACTGAGCAAACATTTGCATGATACACTCCTGTCCTGAATCATTTGTCCATAAAGCAGTTGTCTCTTTATCATCTGCACATAGAGGATAAGTTGTTTTATCTGCCAACGCACCTGCTATAGAAGCTGCGGTTACATTGTCACCCATAAAGAGAGCCAATCTTGCTTTTAGAGCATCGCAGGCATCTTTAGTTGGGTATATAGAACCAACCTCTCCGGTTGTTTTGAGGAGACCTTTAGCATTGTCGAGGTGAGTAAATACCCAATTGTAAGAGTCTACAAGAGAACTTCTGCCTGGGTAGCTATTAATGTCACCGGTTGGGTTGAACTCATCTACAATCATAATACCAGTGCCTTCTGCATGAGGGTCTATAAATTTGCTGGTGTAAAGCTCGCAATAGTAGATAAGAAGTCTCGCTCCCAAGAATGCTTTAGTAAACTCTGCGAGTGCAAGACAACTGTTAAGCTCTTCAATTTGAGCATCAGTCAAGGTAGTCTTATCTATAAGCTCAGCTTGCTGAATCACAAAATTAGCTTGTCCAATACCAGAGTAGCATGAAGCGAAGATTCCAATATTGCTTTGAGCTGTCCATTCCCAACGATACCAAGAACCACTACGGTTACCATAACCAACTGTTGGGTTAAATAGGTCTGCTGCAATATCCATATTATAGAATGAACTACCTGTACTGTGAGTACGTAGGTAAAGGTTAAGGTACGCAGCCAATTTAGGAATATCACTGAACACAATGTTATCGGTATCAACAACATTCTGTCGCTTTTCATTTGTACTGCAAGAAGTACCAAGCAGTACAAGCACTAAAAATATATAAATAATCTTTTTCATATCTTCCTAATAATTAGAAGGTTATTTCAAGACCTGCAGAAACCTGTTTAGAGTTAGGGTAGTTACCCAAAGCAAGGTTAGAGTTAACCTCAGGATCCCAACCTCTATATTTTGTCCAAGTCAACAAGTTTCTACCTGTAACGTAAACTCTCACACCTTTAAGTACATTGCCAAGGTTTTTAAGAGCCCTATCACTAAGAGAGTAAGAGAAGGTAATACCTTTAAGTCTTACAAACGATGCATTCTCTACAAAACGAGTATCGAAATGATGCTCTGTATATTGCATTGCAGGATATTTAGCAATGTCTCCAGGTTGTTTCCAAGTGTTGTAAAGTACATCTGCAATCTTATTGGATGAAGCAACGTTAGTTACATTTGTCCAGAAATACATATCGTTGTTTATCATATACTTTTTCCAAACACCTGAGAATTGAGCCTGGATAGAGAATCTATTCCAAACGAAATCTATATTAAGACCGCCTGACCAAGGAGCATAGCGAGATTTTCCGATAAGCACGGCGTCATCATCGTTGTAGGTATCTGTAACGTTACCGTTCTTGTCTAACCAGAGAGGACGACCAGTTGCAGGGTCAACACCTGCCCATCTTACATATTTGAACTCACCGGCAGAGTGACCTACGGTGTACTCCAGACCTGTATTAGCAACTGTGAACGAGTCTCTTCCGTTGAATAATTTAACAATTTTATCTTTATTGTAAGCAAAGTTCAACGTAGCGGTAAGTCTCATATTATGCTTTTGAATGAAGTCATAACCTATTGTTACCTCAACACCTTTGTTTACCATATTACCAATATTACCCCAACCTCCGTCGAAAGCGGTAGAGTATGACCAAGGAATCTCCATGAGCATATCCTCAGTTGTTCTCTTATAGAGCTCAATCTTAGTATCTAATCTGTTGAAAAATCTTGCATCTATAGCAAAGTTGAGAGTTCTAAGAGTCTCCCATGTTAAATCTGGGTTTGAAGGTCCGTTAAGATACCAACCGTTTACTCCGTTGTAAGGAGTAGATGTCTGAGAGATAGAACCCACAGATAAGTAGTTGTCTATACCTGAGTTACCAACTGTTCCGTAAGAAGCAGAAAGGTTTAGTTTATCTATCCATTTAACACCCTTTAGGAAGTTCTCACGTTTTGCCTCCCAAGTTGCACCGATTGAGTAGAAATTTGCATAGCGTTTATTAGCTCCAAAGAGTGATGAACCATCACGACGGAACGATGCATCAACGAAATATTTATCGTTGAACTCATAAGATAAACGAGCAAACAAAGAGTTATAGGTATATCTTGAATATGACCAACTCAAATCTGCGACAGTAGTCTCGGCACCTGACGTAAGAGCCCAAAGTCTCGCATCTGTCATGACTTCCGAACTTGCACCGAATCCGTTAGACTCGTTTACAATTGCCTCCTGACCTGCAAGAATTGTGAAACGATGGTTTTTGAACGGCTCAAATTTGTACTCGATTGTATTGGTAGAGGTCATACGATAGAATCTTGAGAAATCCTCTACTGCCCAACCGGAATCACCGGCTATGAAAACTTCACCGTCTATCTTTAAGACAGCAGTTCTACGATAATCGTAACCCTCAAGAGCCTGTGCAAATCTGATGGTAAGACCTTTGATTGGGGTAATCTCCTCATAAAGGTTACCATTGATT
>CADBRQ010000065.1 GCA_902797115.1 uncultured Bacteroidia bacterium | reverse complement strand
ATGAAAAGTGCAGGTCTGGGAATCAAGGCCTTAACCAAGATAGAATTTACACTTTTAGAAAAAGTATATCCCCACCTTTCAGAGACACTGCCGGAGTATATCATAAAGCAGCAAAAGCTCTGCTCTATACAACACGCTCTCAAAAATATTCATTTCCCTTCAGATTCTAAAGCTCTGAAAGAGGCGCAATACAGATTGAAATTTGAGGAGCTGTTCTATCTGCAACTCTCACTGTTAAAGCAAAAAAATGTCAGAGAAAGCAAACTCTCCGGCATAGTAATGGAAAAGGTCGGAGAGAATTTTAACAACTGCTACAAAGCTCTGCCTTACCATCTTACAAATGCACAGATGAGAGTTATTAAAGAGATGCGTGCAGATATGAAGAGTGGAAAGCAGATGAATCGCTTGCTTCAGGGAGATGTAGGGAGTGGCAAAACATTAGTTGCTCTCTTAACTTCACTTATCGCGATAGATAACGGATATCAGGCATGTATTATGGCTCCTACAGAAGTGCTTGCAAATCAACATTATGCAACTATTCAAAAACTGCTTGCTCCAACAAAAGCAAAATGTGCTCTCCTGACCGGTAGCACAAAGCAGAAAGAGAGAAGAGGAATATTTGAGGGAATATCAAGCGGAGAGATAGATATACTCATTGGCACTCACGCACTTATAGAGGATAATGTAGTTTTTAGAAATTTAGGAATTTCCGTATGTGACGAACAGCATAGATTTGGTGTTGAACAACGCTCAAGATTGTGGAAGAAAAGCAATTTAGTGCCACACATTTTAGTAATGACTGCCACCCCTATTCCAAGAACATTGGCAATGACACTTTACGGAGATTTAGATCTCTCTGTTCTCGATGAGCTCCCTCCCGGGAGAACTCCTGTCATAACACGCCATATTTATGAGACTCGCCGTCAAAGTGTATTTGACTTTATGCGTGAGCAAATTAGGCAAGGGCGGCAAGTATTTGTGGTTTATCCCCTAATAAAAGAGAGTGAAAAGATGGATTATGAAAATCTTGAGGTTGGCTATTTCAGACTTCAAGAAGAGTTTCCTACTCCGAGATATATAACCGCCATTGTCCATGGACAAATGAAATCGGAAGATAAAGAGGAAGGAATGCAACTGTTTGCAAGCGGAAGAGCTCAAATTCTTGTATCTACTTCTGTTATAGAAGTTGGCGTTGATGTTCCTAATGCTACTGTAATGGTGATAGAGAGCTCTGAAAGGTTTGGTTTAAGCCAGCTTCATCAGTTGAGAGGGAGAGTTGGAAGGGGCACCCATCAATCTTATTGCATTTTGATGACAGGGGTCAAACTATCTAAAGAGAGCCGCCGAAGAATAGAACTTATGTGCTCTACTACAGATGGTTTTGTCCTTGCAGAGGAAGATATGAAAATGCGCGGTCCCGGAGATATGGAAGGAACTACTCAAAGTGGCCTTGCTATCGACTTGAATATTGCCTCTTTATATCACGATAATCAGTTGTTGGAGTTGGCAAGAAAGGTTGCTTCAGATATCCTGAATGATGATCATCTTCTTAACTCCCCTAAGAATGAATTACTTAGGGAACAACTCGCAATTTTGAAAAAATATGGAAAGGAACACAAAGATTTCTCGTTGGTAAGTTAGACCTACTCCATTCGATGAATCGTTAATCCTTGTATAGAGGTCAGTTTTGAAAAGAAAAGCTTCTCATCCTTTCTCCGTCTGAGTTTTAGAGTTGTCTCAACTACAACCTTCTCTCCCTTTTCCTGAGTGACAGCATAACTTACAACCATATACTGTTCATCGGAAAAAAGTTTCTCAACAATCTCCAGCGTCTCCTTCTTATCAACTTCAAATTTAACATTCAACGCTTTTACCCCAAGCCCTCTGAAAACAACTGTAAGTATCTCTAACCCAAGTAAAACTAAAAAAGTAGCCAGAGCGGCTTCCCAATACATTCCGGCACCCACTGCAAGACCAATACCGCCGGTTGCCCAAATACCCGCAGCAGTTGTAAGTCCGCGTACTATCTGACGATGGAGGATTATTGTTCCTGCACCCAGAAAACCTATACCGGTTACAACTTGAGCGGCAATTCGTGCAGGGTCTATTCTAAGGGCAGAACTAATTGTCTGAGAATCTGTTACTTGATTATTAACACCAAAAAAACTTCCGGAAGCAAGGTCCCAAAAAGCATATTTTGAAATTATCATCATTAAGGCACTGCCCACACAAACCAGAAAATGGGTGCGGTAGCCCGCCTCTTTAGCTCTATACTCCCTTTCAAGCCCGATAGCAACACCAAAAACGCCTGCTACCAGTAAGCGCAATGCAAATTCCCAATTGATTAAACTCAGTATATGACTCATTATCTTCTATTTATTTAAATCGTAAAACAATTGAGTAGATTGAGGAAACTTATAGCAAGAACGAGAAAACTTCAACCATTCAAGAGCAAGTTGCTTATCCCCAATCATTTGACACGCAACTGCAATATTATATGCTGCAAAAGCCTGTTTTTCAACATCTTTTTTATCTCCCGTATAAGGCATCCATGTTCTGATTGCCTCCTCAAACTCAAAAGCAGATGCTTGCTTAACCCCTTTTTCCCACTCCTTGTCGGAAGGATAGTTAACAAGCATTATCTCCTTTGTCTCCCATTTTGTAGAAAGATACCCTGCCAACAATTTTCCAATAGTCACGTTAACTTTCTCTGAACTAATGGTATAAGAAGCTGAATTAGCTCTGTATTGATAGTAGTCCTCAAAAGCAAGTTTAACTTCATTCTCAACACTTATATTTTTTATCACTTTATTGACCCTTGTATCATAGATAGATATTGTTGCAGAAAATGGGAAAATCTTGAGAACCCAATCGTAATAATCTCCGCTTTCCGTCTTTGAATATGGAGTACCATATTTCAAATCCCGCAACATAATCAAAAGGTCGCTGTTGCTGTTGCTTCCCAATTGATTAAGATACTCTGTATTGTTGATATCATACTCATTATGGGGAACAAAATAGACATCTATAAACTCCTCATCCAACGCCTGATCTGTCTCATACTGAACTGCCATGGCTTTGGAAATAATTTCATAATTGTGAAGCAAAGAGTCTCGGGGAACTATTGTAAAAATAGTAACATTAGCCCCTTGAGGAGAGAGATTGTAGGAAGCAGTATCTGCAATGTCCACATCAAAATAGACCGCTTGAGGAGTGGCGCATCGAGAGAAAAACAGAACTAATGCAAACAGTATGGAGAGTTTGTATAATTTCTTCGTAGACAGCAATATATTAAAGTTATTCATAAAACGTTTTATTAAAATCCTTAACAATCAATTATCTCTTTAATACAAATAAACAGAAAATCTCATTATAACACCGATGTCTGCTACATCATTGGCTACAGCACATTCAGCGATTGTTCCCTGATTTTCTCCAACTCATCTTTCATTTTTACAACCAATGTCTGTATTTTGGCATCTGCCGCCTTGGAGCCTATAGTGTTTATTTCTCGCCCCATCTCCTGCACAATAAACCCAAGCTTTTTTCCGGGATATTGCTCTGCAGCAAGGGTTTCCAAGAAAAAATCGCAGTGCTGAGCCAGGCGCACCTTCTCTTCATTTATATCGAGTTTTTCTATGTAAAAAATCAATTCTTGCTCTAAACGCTCCGGATTAAGAGCATAACCGCTCTGATTTATCTTTGAAACAAGTCTCTTTTTAATCTGCGGAACTCTCTTTAGGTCAGCCACTTTAACTTGCTCTAAAAGTTTCTGAATTGTTGTTGCCCTTTTTATAATATCCTTATGAAGAGCCTTCCCTTCTGTATCGCGATACGAATTAACCTTATTTACAGCTGTTTGAAGTGCTTTTTCTATACTCTTCCAATCTGCAGGGGAAAAAGTGTTTGGACCGGAAACAACAACATCGGGCAAACGGAGAATCGAAGCTACGAGTGCCAACTCTTCCTCTTTTTTAGTAACGCGTGCAAGACTCTTTAATTGAGACATATAGGAATTAAAGGCAATCTTGTTGATTTTTTTTGTTCCCTCCGCACTCTCTACCTCCATACTTGCAGCAACATCGATTGTTCCTCTTATAAGCTGCTCTGTCAGGAATTTGCGAATTTGCAACTCTTTCTCCTTAGGAAAGAGTTGACTCTTAATATTTACATCGGCTGTTTTGGAATTGACGCACTTTATCTCTACTATAACTTTGCTCCCATCTTTGAGAGTACACTCCCCCTTGCCGTAACCTGTCATCGATTTTATCATAACTCAACTATTTAATTACACGCATTAGCCAACTCCAAATATACAATTTTTATATCTAAAATGCCATTGTTCTAACATATATTGTATCTTTGCAAAGAATAAGGAGAATAATTATGGAAGAGACCAATCTAAAGAAAACTGAAGAAAAATCTTTGAACTTTATTGAAGAGATAATAGAACAGGATTTAAAAAGCGGTAAACATAAGAGCATTTTAACCCGTTTTCCTCCAGAGCCAAACGGCTATCTTCATATAGGTCATGCGAAGAGTATTTGCCTCAATTTCGGACTCGCTAAAAAATATGGCGGAAAAACAAATCTGAGGTTCGACGATACAAACCCTACAAAAGAAGATGTTGAGTATGTAGACTCTATCAAGCAAGATATTCAATGGTTAGGTTTCAAGTGGGCAGTTGAAAGGTATGCATCTGATTATTTCCAACAGCTTTACGATTGGGCAGAAGAGTTGATAAAGAAGGGGTTGGCTTATGTAGATGATCAGACATTGGAAGAGATTCGTGCAGGCAGAGGCACTGTTCAGACACCTGGTACAAACAGTCCTTACAGAGAGAGGAGCGTAGAAGAGAATCTGAAACTTTTCCGAGAAATGAAGGACGGTAAATACAAAGAGGGGGAGAAAGTGCTAAGAGCCAAAATAGATATGAGTTCTACCAATATGCTCTTCAGAGATCCGATTATGTATAGAATCAATTACACACCTCACCATAGAACGGGAACAAAGTGGTGCATCTATCCTATGTACGATTATGCACACGGAGAGAGCGACTCTATTGAGGGAATAACTCACTCTATATGTACTTTGGAGTTTGACGTTCACCGCCCGCTATATGATTGGTTCATAGAGAATTTAGGAATTTTCCCATCTCGCCAATATGAGTTTGCAAGATTAAACCTTACCTATACGGTAATGAGCAAAAGAAAGTTACTTGAACTTGTGAAGAACAATTATGTGAACGGATGGGACGATCCTCGAATGCCAACTATCTGTGGTATAAGGAGAAGAGGGTACACACCCGAAAGTATCAAAATGTTTGCAGAGAAAGTGGGAGTTGCAAAAAGGGACAACATAATAGATTTATCCCTTCTAGAGTGGTGTGTAAGAGAAGACCTGAATGCTCGTTCTAATCGCTATATGGCTGTATTAGACCCTATTGAGCTTCAATTGGAAGGTTGGGAGGATGGAAAAGTTGAATATTTGGAAGCTCCTCTTAATCCAGCATTTCCGGATGGTCCTAAACGCAAGATTCCTTTCAGCGGACATATTTACATTGAACGTTCAGACTTCATGGAAAATCCGCCTAAAAAATACTTCCGTTTACAGCCAGATGGAGAAGTTCGTCTGAAGTATGGATATATTATTAAATGTAAGGAGATTATAAAAGATAATGAGGGTAATGTTACCAAAATAATATGCACATACGATCCTTCAAGTAAACCTGGAGCGGGACCATGGAGAAGTGTTAAGGGAACAATTCATTGGGCAGATGTTCAGAGTGCAAAAAAAATAGAAGTAAGGTTGGTAGACCGACTTTTCACAGAGCAGTTCATGGATCAGATTCCGGAAGATAAGGATTATAAAGATTTCCTTAACCCACACTCAATGGACATTACTTACGCATACGCAGAACCTGCTCTGCTTGAAGACAATAGCGGCATTGCCGTACAGTTTGAAAGAACAGGTTACTTTGTAATGGATTCAGACACAAAGCAACCTCCTCAAAATGGAGAGATTGCCGCAGTTTTCAACAGAACCGTTACTTTAAAAGACACATTCAAAATTAAATAGATGAAATTTATAGGTGCTCATGTGAGCGCAAGCGGAGGGGTCTTCAATGCCCCTGTAAATGCAAAGCAGATAGGTGCTTCGGCTTTCGCCTTGTTCACAAAGAATCAAAAACAGTGGATGGCTAACCCTTTGTCTGACGAAGAGATAGAGAGTTTTAAGCAAATTTGCAGCAAAAACGGATATACCTCTGCACAAATTCTTCCGCACGACAGCTATCTGATCAATTTAGGCAATCCTACTGATGAAGGGATAGGCAAATCGAGAGCAAGCTTTCTCGAAGAGATGAAGCGCTGCCAAGCGCTTGGTTTAGACAAGCTTAATTTTCATCCGGGAAGTCACTTGAAAGAGATTTCAGAAGAGGAGTGTATTGCCCGAATCGCTGAAAGTCTCAATATGATTCTCGATAAAACTCAAGGAGTTACAGCTGTGATTGAGAATACGGCAGGGCAAGGGACAAATCTTGGCTATAAATTTGAGCATCTGGCTGCCATTATAGAAAAGGTGGAAGATAAAAGCAGAGTTGGAGTTTGTCTCGATACTTGCCACTCATTTGCAGCAGGTTACGATCTAAGGAGTAAAGAGAGCTGTGATAAGGTTTTTGACCTCTTTGATAAAATTGTAGGGATGAGATACCTGCGCGGGATGCACCTTAACGATGCTAAAAAACCGCTTGGTTCAAGAGTAGATCGTCACGAATCTCTCGGGGCAGGTGAAATTGGTTGGGAATGTTTCAAATATATAATGCAAGATGCTCGTTTTGAGAATATTCCACTAATCCTTGAAACTCCGTCTCCAGAACTTTGGCCCCAAGAGATCGCAACGCTTAAAAGTTTTATTCAGTAATATCTTTAAAACCAAGTCCTAAGGTCTCCGCAGAATCTACTACATTGATAAACGCCTTAGGATCAATATCGGCAATTTTATATCTGAGAGTGAACATCTCTCTACGGGTAAGGGTTGTATAGATAATATCCCTTTTCTCTCCTTTGTACATACCAACAGCTGAGATAAGAGTTGCACCTCTGCCTAAGTCGCCAATAATGACATTTTTTACAGCATCTATCTCAGAAGTTATTACCATTACAGTTTTAACGCTCTTACCTGCCACTATCATATCTATGATTTTACTCTCGATGAATATAATAATCCATGAGTACATAGGAAGCCGCCAATCTCCGAAAGCAATTACAGTTGAGAGTGTTATAAGACCATCTATTATAATGATGCAAGTTCCTAAAGAGAGGTGGAAATATTTGTTGGCTATCATCGCGATGATATCGGAACCGCCGCTTGTAGAACGAGAACGGAAAATCAGACCAAGACCAACACCATAAACAACTCCTCCAAAAATAGCTGCAAGAAGTTGGTTTTTAAAACTATGCAATGCATCAACACCCTGAGTTCCGGCAGCTCTGATCTGCTCTGAAATGTCCGGTTCTATAAGGGAATTGTAGCCGTAAGTTCTATGTAGCAACCACATGAATGCCGGAATGAGCAGCGTACAAATGAGAGTTTTTATACCAAACTTTCTTCCCAGAATTAT
>CADBRQ010000064.1 GCA_902797115.1 uncultured Bacteroidia bacterium | reverse complement strand
TTGTGGTGGAGAGGAGAGTTTCGGTTTTGCTGTAGGAGAGTACGTCAGGGATAAAGACTCCGTGATAACTTGTTCAATTGCGTGTGAATGTGCAGCTTGGTGTGCAGATAATGGTATGACTATGTGGGAGTTCTTTGAGAGTTTGTATAAAGAGTTTGGCACATACGAAACTTGGCTCACTCAATATGTATTCCCTGGTATTGAGGGAAAAATGAAGATAGACGCCATTGTGGAGAACTTTAGAAAGAATCCTCCAAAAGAGATTGCAGGTATGCCAATAGTAGAATATAGAGATTATCTGAATAATGATTATTACGCTCCCGATGTGCTTCTTGCAAAATCAAATGTTCTTCAATATATCGCCGAGGATGGAACAATGGCTTCTTTAAGACCTTCCGGCACAGAGCCCAAAATTAAATTCTACTTTGAAGTGAGGGCTTCTGATCCTAAAGAGAAAGCGGCAAAAGTTGAACTTCTCAAGAAGCAGTTTGAAATAGAGTAACTGACGTTTTTGGTGTGATTCGGTTGGGATTCGAACCCAAGACCCACAGCTTAGAAGGCTGTTGCTCTAATCCAACTGAGCTACCGAACCTTTAATTCCCGCCTCAAATGCGGACTGCAAATATAGTAAAAAAACTTTAAATGCAAAATTGACCGGAGTAATTCGGAAGGTTATAGTTAACTATTTGATACTCACAATACTTGAATTTAACCCTTGGGAGTTTTCCTGTTAGCCAAAAGTTCCAAGAGTACTACCAATGCAATGCCTGCAACTGCACAAGCAAGGGCGGTGCCCCATTGTGTCGGAAAAGAAAGTATTGTAGCATCTGCACTCTCCGGTCTTTTCCATGGCCATAGTTTGATAAGGGAGCCTACCATAAAACCGGTTAGCACTGCAAGTGTTTGAGCTCTGTATCTTTTTAATAACCAGCTTAATAAATGAGAGAATGCTATCAGTCCGATGAGCGCTCCAACTATGAATAGGATGAGGATAGTCATATCGAGATTACCGATTGCATTCATAATAAATTCATATTTGGCAAGAAGGACTAAAATAAAACTTCCCGAGATTCCGGGAAGAATCATTGCGCAAATTGCTATTGCTCCGCAAAGCATTATAAACCACCAGCTCTCAGGAGTTTGAGTAGGGGAGGCAAAGGAGATGAAAAGGGCAATTCCAATTCCAAGAATTCCACAAAAGATTGTACCCAAATTCCATTTTTTGATCTCAAGTGCAACATAGTAACAAGATACCAATACCAGTCCGAAGAAAAATGCCCATGTAGCAATTGGATATGTATCAAGTAGATAGACAAGAAGTTTTGCTAAAGAGTATGTGCTGATTATAATTCCGGCAAATACACTCATCAAAAACCAAAGGTCTGTATTTTTTGAGAACTCTTTGAACTTTCCCTGTAAAAGGAGACGGCAGTTGGTCAGATTAAATGACTTTATAGAGTTTAAGAAGCGTTCGTAAATTCCTGTTAACAAGGCTATTGTACCTCCGCTAACTCCTGGGATGACATTTGCACTCCCTATTCCTATTCCTTTTAATACCAGTTGTATGTATTCTGAAACTTTTCCCATAATTCTGTATATATCATTTAGTTATCTTCGGTTTCTATGTGCTCCTCCCCTTTATTATTCTCTTTTTGATTCTCCAAAAACTCCAATCCATTGAGCGCCTCTTTATTCTGGGGATCTATAGCCAGTACTTTGTGGTATAGAAATTCTGCTTTTGAGGATTCACCTTTTGCGATATGTGCTGTTGCTAACATCAACATTCCCAATGGGTTCTTAGGGTCTGAGTCAGATAGGGCAGTAAAGTTTTCGACAGCCGCATCGAGATTATTCAGAGAAAGATTGATAATCCCTAAATTCAGCAGTGCCTGAAAATTATCTTTATTAAGTGAAAATGCGTATTCTAATGCCTCTTGTGCCTTTTTAGGATTGTCTGTTTTAATATATTCTTCTGCGATGAGAGTCCATATCCCGTCATCAAAAGAGTCAATATCCAACGCTTTATTTAGATATTCGATTGCTTTGTCAAAGTTTTCCAAACCATCGTAAGCGTGTGCATAATTAATATAGTAGCCAAAGAGCTCCTCGTCGGAAATCTGATGACCATTTCTTATGCACCATTTCATATTAAGATCGAATGCCTTGTCTAAAAGGGAGAGAGCCTCGTTGAAATATCTTTTTTCCAAGCAGTCAACTGCCAGACCATGAAATGAATCGCACAGAGAGGAAGGGTCGCTTTCCAATTCCAGTGCTTTGCTGTACAACTCTTTTGCATGCTCTAAATCACCTTTACGCACGCTTATTCTGCTCAGCGATAGTGCTATGGCAGGGGTGAGCTCGAATGAATCCATATACTTTAAGAGTAGTTTCTCGGCTATATCTATCTGATTATCTGTTATATAAATATCACATAATTGTATCAGGGCATCGCAAGAAAACGGATGTTTCTCAAAAGATTGTTTAGCAGTACAAATTGCAAAAGAGATGTTGTCGTTCTTGAGATATTGATCTACAATAAATTCGTACTCCTCTTCTGTAATCTCCAAATTAATAGTTTGCTCCGCCGGCTCAACTTCTCCTCTGTGGAGCTGTTCGTAGCGGAGCATACTATCGTATTTCTTAAATAACTCTTTCAGTTCTCCTTTTTCCATCGGGGGGCAAAGTTAATTAAAACATACGGCATTCCCGTCGTAATCTACCGTAATTTTTTCTCCCTTTAGGAAGCGGCCACTAATTAACTCTTTAGAGAGCTGATTTACAACCTCTTTCTGAAGAACCCTCTTGAGCGGTCTTGCTCCGTAGGCAATATCATATCCTTTGGCAGCAAGATATTCGCAAACTTTAGGAGTGAACTCTATGTTGATTCCTTTGCTGTAGAGAATATTCTTGAGAGAATCTGTTTGGAGCTTTAGTATCCCCTTTATATCCTCCTTACTCAGAGGAGTAAACATAATCATCTCATCTATTCTGTTTAAAAATTCAGGGCGTATTGTCTGCTTCAGAACTCCCATCACCTCTTCTTTGCATTTTTCCATAATCTCCTCTTTGTTCTCCGATGTGATTTTGTTCATATATTCTTGAATTATAGGGGCTCCCACATTGCTTGTCATGATAAGTATTGTGTTTTTGAAATCTACGGTTCTCCCCTTACCATCCGTAAGTCTGCCATCATCAAGAACTTGCAAGAGTGTGTTAAATACGTCGGGATGAGCTTTTTCAATCTCGTCGAACAAAACAACGGAATATGGTTTGCGCCTTACCGCTTCTGTCAGTTGTCCCCCCTCATCATATCCTACATATCCAGGAGGCGCACCAATTAATCGTGTTACGGCAAATCTCTCTTGATATTCACTCATATCTATACGGGTCATCATATTTTCATCGTCAAACAGGAAATCGGCAAGAGCTTTTGCCAATTCTGTTTTTCCGACACCCGTAGTTCCCATAAAGAGGAATGAACCGATAGGTCTTTTTTCGTTGCCAAGTCCTGAACGAGAGCGTCTTACTGCATCTGCAACTGCACTTATTGCTTCATCTTGTCCAATTACTCTCTTATGCAGCTCCTCTTCTAAATGTAAAAGCTTATCTTTTTCGCTCTGCATCATTTTGGTTACCGGAATACCTGTCCAACGAGCTACCACCTGCGCAATGTCATCCGGTCCAACCTCTTCATCTATAAGTGGATGCTCAATACTTTCCATTTTATCTGTAAGTTCTTTCATCTCTTTCTCCAACCCGCCGATCTTACCATATCTTATCTCTGCAACGCGGGCATAATCTCCATTTCTCTCTGCTTTTTCTGCTTCAAATTTGAGATTGTCAATCTCTTGGCGCTTATTCTGGAGCGAGGTGAATATTTTTTTCTCATCTTTCCACTGTTCATCGAGTTTCTCTTTCTCTTTTTTAAGTTCTTGCAACTCTATGTTCAAACTCTTCAACTTTGGAGAGTCACCCTCCCGTCTGATAGCCTCCCTCTCTATCTCCAACTGCTTGATTTTCCTATCTATTTCATCTATCTCTTCCGGAACAGAGTTCATCTCCAATCTCAATTTAGCTGCCGCCTCATCCATTAAATCTATCGCCTTATCGGGTAGATATCTGTTGGTTATATAGCGGTGTGAGAGTTCGACTGCTGCAATTATTGCATCGTCTTCAATTTTTACTTTGTGATGATTTTCGTATTTTGGTTTTAAACCTCTCAGTATAGAGATACTCTCTGCCGGAGTAGGCTCGTCTGTCATCACCATTTGAAACCTTCTTTCCAACGCTTTGTCTTGCTCAAAATATTTCTGATACTCATCTAAAGTGGTGGAGCCGATACATCTTAAATCGCCTCTGGAAAGTGCCGGTTTTAAAATATTTGCAGCATCCATAGCGCCGCTTGTCTTTCCGGCTCCAACTAATGTATGTATCTCATCAATGTACAAGATAATCTGTCCCTCGCTTTCAACTACCTCTTTTACAACACCTTTTAGTCTCTCTTCAAACTCTCCCTGATATTTTGCTCCTGCTATCAATGCTCCCATATCGAGAGAATATATAGTTTTATCTTTCAGATTATCTGCAACATCTTTGTGCTCTATTCTTTGCGCAAGACCTTCTACAATAGCAGTTTTTCCAACTCCGGGCTCTCCTACTAAAATAGGGTTGTTTTTGGTTCTTCTGCTAAGGATCTGAAGCAGACGGCGGATTTCGTCGTCACGCCCTATGACGGGGTCTATCTTGCCGCTTCTTGCCCTTTCGTTAAGATTTATGGCATAGCGACTTAGCATACTTTCTTGTGAATTTTGATTTGTATTCATATATGTTTCTCCTTTATTTCTGTTTATTTAATTTATCGCTTGAATATTCAATTAGTCTGCCATCTCAAAAATCTGCTTTTTTTTCTTCAGCGATGCGCCATTCTGTCAATTTTTGGCATTTCTTCTCTTTTTTAGTTATATTTGGGTGTCAAATAGGCATATTTTATGGCGGAAAAGCGTCTTCCCATACTCGAGAGTTTCTATTCCCTTCAGGGTGAAGGGTATAATGTTGGGGTGGCTGCTTATTTCATAAGGCTGGCCGGTTGCAATGTCCGTTGCCCTTGGTGTGATACACCTAATAGTTGGGATATTGCATCGGGAGAATTGAGAAAAATAGAAGATATTGTAAATGAAGCGGTAGAGACAGGTGCTAAAAATGTTGTGATTACGGGAGGTGAGCCGCTTATTCATAATCTTGATGAGCTTACCACCCTGCTCAAATCTTGTGGATTGAAGGTTTGGTTGGAAACAAGTGGAAGCGCCCCTCTGAGCGGAGTGTTTGATTGGATATGCCTTTCGCCTAAAAAATGGTATTTACCGGAGAATGATGAGATTTTTAAGAGAGCAAATGAATTGAAAGTGGTTGTGGAGAGTGAGGAGGATTTTATTTTTGCTCAGGAGTGTAAAGGCAGAGCAGGGGGGCAAACAATCCTTTCCCTGCAGCCACAATGGAGCGCAGATGAACTTATCGCGAGTAAAATAGTAGATTTTATTAAGCAGAACCCCGAGTGGAGATTAAGTTTGCAAACGCATAAGTATTTGAATATAAGATAAAATTTATAAATAATTTAAACAAATTTCAATATGAGAAAATCTTTAATTTTGACATTGGCTGCTGTTTTTTGTTTAAGCACTTTTGCTTTAGCACAGCCGAATTCACCTCAACCAAGACCACAAATGCAACCTGGTGATGGTTATCAGTTTACAACAGTAAAGGCAAATCCTATCACTTCAATCAAAAATCAGGGAAGCAGCGGAACATGCTGGTGCTTTTCTACTACCTCTTTCCTTGAGAGTGAGGCAATTATGAAAGGAAAGGCAGATACAACCCTCAATCTCTCTGTAATGTACAGTGTGTATTGGAACTATGTAGACAAATTCAGAAAATATGTTCGTCTCGATGGTTACTTGAATCTTGCAGAGGGGGGATCTTTTGAGGATGTAATTCACTCTATAAGAGATTATGGCGTTGTATTAGAGAAAGATATGCCAACATTGCTTCCTGGAGAGAAGAGAGTTAACTTTAAAGAGCTGACCTCTACTTCTAAAGGTTTTGCCGATGCGTTTGTTAAGAATGCCCGCGGTCCTATCTCTCCAAGATATATGAATGCGTATCAAGAGATTCTAAAGACTTATCTCGGAGATGTACCAACAAAAACAACTTACAGAGGTGTTGAGTATTCTCCTAAAGATTTTGTTACTAAAGGTTTAGGTCTCGATATGAATGATTATGTATCAATTACTTCTTTCACTCACCATCCTTTCTACTCAAAATTTGCTATAGAGGTTCCGGATAACTGGCGTTGGGATTTGAGTTATAATGTCCCTTTGAACGAACTTATGCAAATCATAGATAATGCATTGGAGAATGGTTATACAGTAGCTTGGGGTTCAGATGTTTCTGAAACAGGTTTCAACCGTAACGGTGTAGGTGTAGTTCCTGATGTTGAGGCGAACGAAAAGAGTATGGGCTCTGACCAAGAGCGTTGGTTGGGAAAAGATCCAAACGAAAGAAGAAATGCTCTTAACAATCTTAATGCTCCTGGTAAAGAACTTGTTATCACACAAGAACTTAGACAACAAGGTTATGATAATAAAACTACTACCGACGATCACGGAATGCACATGTTCGGTATAGCAAAAGATCAGAACGGGACTAAGTATTATATGATTAAAAACTCTTGGGGGAAAACTGGTAAATACGAGGGAATATGGTATGTATCAAGAGCTTTCGTAGAGTATAAGACTATGAATATATTGGTGAACAAGAATGCCATCCCTAAGGATATTCGTAAAAAATTAGGAATTTAGAGTATGAAAAGACTTTTATTGTTGATTGCTATTTTTTCTTTTGCAACTCTTAGCGCTCAATATAAATATGAGTTTAAAGTTGTGAAGGAGAATCCAAGCACAAGAGTTAAGAATCAGGCCGCAACAGGAACCTGCTGGAGTTTTGCAACGATCTCATTTTTAGAGAGTGAGGCAATAAGAAAAGGAACGGCAGATACAACCTTGGACTTGTCTGAGATGTACATAGTGCGTTACATCTATGGAGACAGGTTAAGAGATAACTACTATCGTTATGGAAAAGGAAATAAAGGTCCCGGAAGTGTTGGTCACTCAGTTTTCAAAGCAATGGAGGCGGTAGGACTCGTTACAGAGGAGGCATACCACGGCATTAATTATGACTCTAAAACTCATAATCACAAAGCATTGCAAGCCGAATTGAATGAAATTTCAGATAGGGCTGTTGCAGAAAAAAGTGGTTATCCGCACGCCGAAATTGAAGCAACTCTGGATAAATATTTAGGACCTCTTCCAACAAGTTCATTTACTTATAACAATGCAAGTTATCAGAATTTGGACTTCAAGAAAGCCTTGGACCTCAATGCAACAGAGTATGTAGAAATTACAAGCTTTACGCATCATCCATTCTATCAAAAGGTTACACTTGAGATTCCAGATAATTACGACCACGAACTTTATTACAATGTTCCTCTCGATGACCTTATCGAGATTATGGACAATGCTATAAATAAAGGTTATACAATTGCATGGGATTCTGATATGAGTGAGATCTATTTTGCTCATAATAACCACATTGCCCTCTTTACTCCTGGTGAGAATCTGATTGCCGTAAAAGATGAGAATTTTCCTAAACGGTATGTGGAGGCACCTATAGACCAAGAGATCCGTCAGAAAATGTATGAGAACTATTCCACTGTAGATGACCATCTTATGCATATTGTTGGAATTGCAAGTGATCAAGAGGGTGTTAAATATTATAAGGTGAAGAATTCGTGGGGACCGAACAATGGTGACGGATATCTTTATGTGTCAGAGGCGTATGTAAAAGCAAAGACAATCTCAATTGCTGTTCATATCAATTCAATTCCAAGACAGATCCGTCAAAAAATGGGTTTGTCACGAATTATTGAGTTGAAGGATTAGCAATCTGATGCGAAAGATTGAAGAAACCAAGCTGATGAAACTTATTAAACATTTGCCAAATGCCGTTACGCTTTGCAATTTGCTATGCGGGTGTTTGGCAATTGTTTTTGCAATGCAAGGGACATTTCATGCTGCCTTTATCCTCATTTTGTTCGGTGCGTTCTTTGATTTTTGTGATGGTCTGACCGCCAGAGCTTTAGGTGCTTACTCGGCGATAGGCAAAGAGCTCGATTCACTTTCAGATTTGGTAACTTTTGGTGTGGCTCCGGCTATTATGGGGCTGAAGTTTCTTTTTTATGCAGATTCACAATGGCTTTGTTATCTGCCGCTTTTGATAGCTCTGTGTGCTGCTTTGAGGCTGGCTAAATTTAATACTGATGAGAGTCAGAAGGATAGTTTTTCAGGACTTCCAACACCAGCAAGTGCGCTGTTATTCAGTGGGTTACTCCTCTATTTGCAGCTTTATACTACAGAGTTACTATTTGAAGGAACTTTGATTGTGGAGAAGTGGTTAGTAATTGCCTTTTCTCTCATTCTCTCTCTCCTTATGGTGAGCAAGATACCGATGTTCTCTTTTAAGTTTTCAGGAGCATCAGATAATATTGCAGAATCATCCGGCGCATCGTCGAACAAAAATAGGATTAAGTTTGTATTTTTAGTTGTTGCTATTTTGGAACTTATTGTTATCCTGCTGTTTAGCAATTATTTTACGAACGGACTCGGATTTTCATACTATGGAGTTTGCATGTTAATTTCCTTTGCAATTTTCACGATAATTTTAACATACATTCTCTCCAATGTTTTGACAGCAGTTTTTAAATGGGGGAGAGAGTGAACTAAAAATTAGTGACCAAATTTTGCTGTGGAGGAAATTTATTCTATATTTGCACTCCCAAAACGGCTGTCTCGCTAGCTCAGTTGGTAGAGCACGACACTCTTAATGTTGGGGTCCAGGGTTCGATCCCCTGGCGGGACACTAAAGAATGAGACTGACTAAAAAAGTTTTAGTCAGTCTCATTCTTTGTTGTTATTGTTTGTAGCAGAAGTTAGCACTTTTTGCCTCTCTTGAACATCTAATTTTATTGAGGGTCGTAATCTTTTTTCCGTTTGGGGTTCATGGGAAACCAACCTTTAAGTACACGTTTACGTTGGTGAAAAACCTCTAAAATACCCCAAAAGCTTGAGAATGAGCATACTCCAAAGATTGCACGGAGTGTTTGGCTAAGTGAGTACACAGATGCTATTGCAAAGCCGACTCCTGCGAACAAGAACAACCACCATATTTTTGTCCCAAAATAATACTCTCCTTTTATGACAATCGGATGATAAATCCCTATTATCAAGAACGATACAAATCCGATAATTAATCCGTCAAAAAACATGATTCTCTAAAAGTTTATCTCTATTCCCAACCCCAGTACGCGATTTTTGCGAATGTATTTTGTTGTTCCTAAGCTGTTTGTAACTGAATGACGGTGATAGTCGGTTCTGAAATAGGCGGCATTGATTTTTACCATTTGACTCACTTGATAGCCAATTCCAAATCCCACGGAGGTACCGTTCAAATTGAATGAAAGGTCTGAAAAATTGGTATCTTTTTGTCTGTATTGAGTATATTGCACACCGGCACTGATCTCAAATTTTGGGGTAATATCGTACTCCACTCCAAATAGAAATTCATTTGTGTTTGAGAGTCTCTCCTTATTCCATTGAGCAGTTTGAGTGTCGAAGTAATGAACATATCCTGCACTTACCCTAACTCCTTGAATAGGTGTAACTTCTGCTCCTAATGAGAGAGTGGCAGGGAGATCGCCGTTTGTTTTTGCTCCATCTGCAAAACCGGCAAATGCAGGAGTTGCTTCTGCAAGCTGCTCAAACGCTTCGTTATTATGTGTTCCGTCTGTCTTGAGGCCGAGTTTGGTTCTAAACTCATACCTTGCACTTAAATTTATATAACTATTAGGTTTATAGTCAATTCCTAAGATAGGGGCAAAGCCTGTTGCTTTCTGAGTGCAATCTAAAATATATGTAGTAGGTACATCCACTATTCCTCCCGATACGGTCCTGAATGTTATATCTCCAACCTGACCGGTGTAATTGTTGAAGGCAAAAATTGTTCTTACCCCAAAACTTGCACTAAGTGTGGAGGTTATCTTTTTAGAGACACCTAAAGTAAGACCGAAGTAATACGATTTACCTTCAAACTGAGAGTTTAGACTGTAACCGCCAAATGCAGCTCCGAGAGCGTTGATTCCCATATTGGCAACCAATGCTTCAAAACTGCCTACGCCGTTTGAAAACTTGCAGGTACCGCCTCCTCCGATTATTCCAAAACCAAACTGGAATGCCCATCCGTTGGTATTGTACGATGCAAATAGAGATGGTTGCATTAAGACATTCACTTTACCTTTATAATATCTGCTGAAGGTGCCATCACTCTCTTCCCTGCCGGGATTTAAGTAATTAGCGCCTAATAAAGCACCATAATTTGCGAACGAAGTGCGCTCTTGTTTCGGCTGCTGCCAATTGAATTGAAAATGCCAGCCATCGCTGAGGAAACTAACTCCGGCGGGGTTATAATATATGCCATCAATGCCGATAGAGGCATACCTTGATGGGTTTCTGAGGAATCTTATACTTTGATTTGAATTTGTCAGGTAATCTCCTGCTGTTAAATTAGTTGCAATTATTGTGAACAATATGGCAACAAGGAACTTTTTTATTCTAATCTGGAACTTAAATATCTTCATTTGGAACTATTTTTATTTGTAACATCTATTTTTATTTGAAACTGTTTCTTTTCATCCGGAACTTACAACTGAAAATCTCTTACGCCTCTTTAATAATTATCATTTTGATGCAATCTGCAACCTCTTTAGCAACATCGGTTGTATCTTCTAACGATTGCACAATATTTTTACATTTAGTCAATTCAACTCCATTTTTCTCATTCTCAAATAGATGGCTCATATAGTACTCGTATAGGTCATCTACTTCTTGCTCAATATCCTTAATTTTTGTGCAAAGCTCCTGAAGTTCTTTTGAATTCTTCTTTTTATTTGGAAGTAAAGAGCATATTTTAGAGAGAATTGCAGCGTCTTCTTCTATAAATTTTCCTATCTCTATCCACGATATGTCTGTAAATTTAGGGTTGTATATTACAAGCTTTTTAGCCGAATCGTGAACCATATCTAAGAATTTTTCTAATTGAGAACCAAGCTTTTGTACATCTTCTCTCCCAAATGGAACAAGTTGCGCCCTGTAAAGAACGTTGGAAATTTGGGCATCCAGCATATCGCCGTCACGCTCAATTTCTTTTATTTTTCGTGACAGTTCCTTTTTCTTCTCTGCAGACTCCTCATTCAACACCTTAACCAATAAAGAAGTTGCCCGGACTATGAGATTGCTTTGTTGAGCAAACAGAGGGTAAAACTTTTTTCCTCCACCGTGCAAATGAAAAATATTTTTCAATAACATTTAAATATTTATTAAATTTGGGTTTCAAATATAGATAAAAATTTAATACCTATGCTTAAAAAAGTGTTTTACGCCCTCTCTGTTGCCTGTTTGTTTCTCTCTTTTTCCGTTGCTTATGCCCAAACAGAACTTATAAAGGTTAAACTCAGTGATGACTCTGATAACTATGCGGTGACCATGCGTAGCGATACGGTTTTAGGGAATAGAATTCTTTGTAAATTATCTGAATACAAGAATACTAAATCTACTGCAGATTTGATGCTCTCTGCTGCACAGATGTTACTTGAAACCCCTTATGTTGGTGGAACTCTGGAGGGGGGAGAAAGGGAGGAGTTAAGGGTTTTTCTCCATAAGACAGATTGTATTTTATTTGTTGAGACTTGTCTGAACCTTGCAATTTGTGCCAAGAGTTATGGCGATAAAGCAGATTTTATAAAGTTTGCAGATTTGGTAAGGGAATCGAGATATAGAGGCGGTATAGTTAAAAATTATTCAGACAGAATACATTATACTACCGAATGGATTCGCAATAATGAATCTCGTGGAATCGTGGAGGATATTACTCAGAAAATAGGAGGAACTGTTTACGATCATCCTATCTATTATATGAGCAAGAATCACGATAAGTATGCTCAACTTAAAAATGCTGAGGGAAATAAAGACCTCCAAGTTATAGCAGAGGTTGAAAAAGAGTTGAATAAGACGCCATTTTATTATATTCCTCAAGAAGATATTCCTCAAGTTGAGAAGTTTATTAAATCGGGGGATATAATTTGCTTTATGAGCGGTGTGAAAGGTCTTGATATTGCTCATGTTGCCATGGCGTATGTTAAGGATGGTAAAGTTGGATTTATTCACGCCTCTATGGGAGCAATGAGGGTGATAATAGATCCCAAAACTATCTATGAGTATGTTAAAGCAGGAAAGTATCTTACAGGGATAAAAGTTGTCCGTCCCCTTTAGTTGTTTTAACAACAAAATTTAATATCAAGCAAACAGAACTAATCAATAAGAATTAAATATCAAAGCAATAACCTATAAGAACTATGAATAAAAAGTGTTTTCAAAAAGTTTTGAGTGTTGTAGTTATTTCACTCTTTTCTGTGTTTTTATCTGTAGTAACATTGAATGCCCAATCTAATGATAAAGGGACTAAAGCTTATCCCGATGCGCTATTGAAAGGGAAAGAGTATGAGAGGGTAAAGAATCTTTCAGATTTTTCTGTGATGGCAGATTCTATAAAACTTTATGTTGGAAAGAGTGCGAATATCAGAAGTTCGGTGAAAGTTGAGTCGGTATATACTTTTAAGAAAAATGACTCTATCTACATCACTTTCAACAGATTACTAGCAGACTATCCATTTAGGAAACACACTATGGAGAGAATCAACAGCATTGTCAAAAAAACTATGCCTAATGAGTATAAGAAAAAGAAATTTGCCCTCTTTACAAATGGGACAAAATTGAGTGCTTTGGTAAATCCATTTTACAGTGAGACCAAGAATAATTTGAAAAAAACTCGCTCTGAATCAAAGGTTAAGCCACTCAAGAGTGAGAATAACAGACCTTTTGATATAGCACACGGATTAAAAGGAAAACATATCGCGATGCAAAACTCTCATGGTTGGTTCTATGAGCCGACTTTAGATAGATGGGAGTTTCAGAGAGCCCGTTTATTTGGTGTTGTAGAGGATACTTACACAATGAGTTATGTACTTCCTTTTGTTGTTCCTATGCTGGAGAATGCTGGTGCGGTTGTAATGTTGCCTAAGGAGAGAGATTGGAATCCAGAGGAGATTATAGTAGATAATGATACTAATACTGAGGGATTTATGCAAATAGACGGTGAGAAGGAGTGGAAGCTCAGCGAAGATTCTTTGGGTTTTGCTAATCCTAAAGCAACTTATAAGTTTGGTGAGAATCCTTTCAAGATGGGGAGATATTTGAGTACAGAAGGAATTAAAGGGGAGAAAGGGGCGAGTAAAATTTGCTGGAAACCAACAATTTCCAAAGCCGGAGAATATGCCGTATATATCTCATACCATTCACTTGAAGAGAGTACAGATAATGCTAAATATATTGTCAAGTACTCGGGTGGTACTACAGAATTCTCTGTAAATCAACGTATTGCAGGTGGTATTTGGGTGTATCTTGGCACTTTCGCTTTTGATGAGGGAGAGACGGATCAGGGAGTATATCTCTCAAATGCAAATACAAAAGGGATTGTAACTGCCGATGCTTGTCGTTTTGGCGGAGGAATGAGCAACATCGCAAGAGGAGAGGGAGAGGGTTTTACAAGCGGCATGCCTCGTTTTATGGAGGGGAGTAAATATTGGCTTCAGTGGAGTGGTTTTCCCGATACGGTCTATTCATATTCAAACAATGTAAATGACTATAACGATGACTATGTATCGAGAGGAAAATGGACAAACTACCTTGCGGGGGGCTCTTCTGTACTTCCGAATTGGGGAGAAGGGGGCTTGAAAGTGCCTGTAGATCTGTCGTTTGCATTCCATACTGACGCTGGGAATTTCCTCGGCGATTCGATTGTAGGAACCCTCTCAATTTATACCAGAACTTGTACAGATTTTGGCGGAGACAACTATTATCCTGCG
>CADBRQ010000063.1 GCA_902797115.1 uncultured Bacteroidia bacterium | reverse complement strand
TATTTAGGAGAGTGGTTAAAACAATTGTTTGCAGAGAGTGAGGGTAAGAATGGTCAGGGTTTATTCCCTGCAACCTTGGACTTTACAACAGACCTTCACTCTGTAGGACAATATATTCAAGATGGCGAAAGAACAATGTTCGAAACAATAGTTCTTGCAGGAAGCAAAGGTGTTGTTGTTCAGGTTCCATCATCTACAGACAATACAGATGGGTTAGACTACCTTGTTGGAAAGTCTATGGAGGAGATTAATGACAAGGCAGTACTCGGAACTCGTCTTGCTCATGTAAGCGGCAGCGTTCCAAATATTTACATAAGTATGGAGAAAATAGATGAAGCATCTATGGGACAACTCTTCTACTTTTTTGAGATCTCCTGTGCTGTCTCTGCACTTACTCTTGGAGTTAATCCATTTGATCAGCCGGGTGTGGAGAAATATAAGAACAATATGTACAAACTCCTCGGAAAGGAGGGTTTATAAAATAAATTTTAATGACGGAACTGAATCCTTTACTCCTCGATTTGGCTCTGATTCTTATAGTTGCAGGGATTGTAACTATAATATTCAGAGCACTTAAACAACCGGTGGTACTTGGCTACATATTAGCCGGCGTCTTGACCGGACCATACATATCTTTTATTCCTACAGCTACAGAGGTTTCGAGTGTGGAGTTCTGGGGGAATATAGGTGTAATATTCCTTCTCTTTTCGCTCGGCTTGGAGTTCAGTTTTAAGAAAATGAAAAGTGTAGGGGGACCGGGCGCCATTTCTGTTTTTGCTGAGGTTGGAATTATGTTCTCGATGGGTTTCTTGGTCGGCTCTATTTTCGGATGGAGTACAATTGCTTCTATGTTCCTGGGGGCAATGCTCTCTATTTCATCAACTTCCATCATTGTAAAGACTTTTGAGTTTTTAGGGATTGGGGGGAAGAAATCTTCTCAGTTGACCATAGGGACTTTGATATTTGAAGACCTTGCAGCAATATTGCTCATGGTCATTCTTCCTACGTTGGTGATCAGTAAAACTTTCAACGGACAAGAACTTGTATCCAAGATTTTCTATATCAGTATTTTTCTTTTGCTTTGGTTTACCGGAGGAATTTTTTTCATCCCCTCTTTGTTTAAAAAATTTAAGAGATTCCTGAGTGGAGAAACCCTGATAGTGGTCTCTTTGGGTCTATGCTTTGTAATGGTAGTCATTACAGTAAAAGCCGATATCTCAGCAGCTTTAGGGGCTTTTGTAATGGGGTCTATTTTATCTGGTACTCTCCAGAAGGAGAGCATTCTGAAGCTTACGAAACCAATTAAAGACTTCTTTGGTGCTATTTTCTTTGTCTCTGTAGGTATGTTGGTAGATCCTTCGGTTTTAATACACTATCTTCCTCAGATTCTGGTAATTACACTAACTATTATAATTGCCAAGCCGTTGGCGGCAATAATTGGATATCTATTCAGCGGTCAAACTTTAAAAATAGCAATACCAGCTGCGGTCTCTCTATGCCAGATTGGGGAGTTTTCCTATATCTTGGCAACTATGGGTAAGAATTTGAATGCCACACCCGACTATCTCTACCCTATTATAGTATCTGTCTCTATACTAACGACATTTATTACTCCATACTGGGTTAAGATGGGGGACAAACTCTACTCTTTTATTTATTCTCATTCAAAAGAGAGTTGGCGGGTTGTAATTGATAAGTTGGGTACCGGTAACAGGAATCTTAATCAACAGGCAAATTGGAGTATTCTATTAAAGAGCTACAGCAGCAGGGTTATAATCTATTCGGTTTGGTTGTTTGCTGTGGTGATAATAATGAGTACTATCCTATTCCCTTTTTTGAAGGAAATTATCGGAGAGAGGTATGGCGACAGTCTGGTTTTCAGAGTCTTAATGCTTATTGTCACTCTCTCTATAATGTCTCCTTTTATGTGGGCATTGCTAAAGCTCAAGGATAAAGAGGGGGCTTTTGACAGGATTTGGGACGATGCAAAATATGCGAGAGGACCTTTGCTATTTATGATAGGATTAAAATATTTTATCTGTATAATAGCGGTATCTTTTGTTATATCTGCCTTTATTACAGCACCTTCTGGATTTGTTGTTTTGATTATTGCTGCAGTTTTAGTTACAGTGGTTCTCTCTTCTCGATTAAAAACATATTATAAACGCATCGAGAATACATTTTTAACAAATCTCAATTCTGAAGGGGGGACAGGTTTTATCATTCCAAGAGATATGGCAAGTGAGATGCACATGGAGAAATGCGAGGTGGAGCCGAATTCATTTATTGCGGGGAAGACAATTGCTGAAATTCACAGAGAAAAAGATACCGGAGCTCTTGTGATTCAAATTGAAAGAGGAGATTTGACTATAGATCCCCCTCCTAAGGAACAGATTCTCTATCCTTCTGATACTCTGCTGCTTCTTGGTTCAGATATTCAGATTAAATCATTTCTGATGTTGGCAGAGGCAGACAAAAGTATTCAGCACGATTCCGATGATTCTATCGAGATGAAACTATTCCAAATCTCACCACAGTCTCATTCTCCTATAATAGGTCAGAATGCTAATATAACTAATATTCGTGAGAACTTTGGAGTGCTTATTATTGGGGTGGAAAAGGATGGTTCAGATGACTTTTTACGCCCGACTTCTCAAGTTATTATAGAGCCGAATGATACAATCTGGGTTGTTGGAGCAAAAGATAAAGTTTTGGCGCTCAAAGACCAGTTGGTAGCTTAAGGGATTGTTATAACGTTATTTATATTGTTTATATGGGGGAGAAATTCTTACGGAACATTGCAAAAAAATATGCACAAGAAGAGGAACAAAAGCTCTCTTCCACAATTTTTGTTTTTCCCAATAAAAGGAGTTCACTTTTTTTTAAGAAATATTTGTCTGAGGAGTTTGAGCACCCCATTTTTTCTCCTAAAATTCTAACTATAAGCGAGCTTTTCAACTCTTTATATGATGTCAGAGTGGCTGAGCATTTGGTTCTCCTCTCAGTTTTATGGGAAGAGTGGAATGTGGTAATGAAAAAGAGCGGACATTTTAGTGGAGCAGAGGAGAGTCTGGACGATTTTTTTTATTGGGGAGATTTACTGCTTACAGATTTTTCACATGTAGATTCATACCTTGTTGATGCAAAGCAGATATTTACAAATACTGCTGATTATAAGAATATTACTTATGATTTGAGCTGGATGACTCTTGAGCAGAAAGAGGTTACAAAGCGTATAACAAACATTAAAGATTTCTGGTTTGAGTCTCTTCAAAATACTCAGGGAGATTATAAACAGAAATTTATTAACTACTGGAATGTTTTGTATGATCTTTACATTGCATTCAGGCAGGAATTGCAAAACAGGAATATCTGTTATGCGGCAATGCAATACAGAGCAGTGGCTCAAGCAATTATTGATGAGAGAGAAGGGAGGCAACTCTCCTCTTCTCAGAAAAAAATCATTGAGAATCTTGAAGAGATAGAGCACATCAGCTTCATAGGTTTTTCGGCCCCTACAAATTGTGAGAAAGAGGTTATGAAATATTTCTCCCATGGGGGCAAAAACAGGAAAGGGAGTTTTTATTGGGATTATTTCTCTGACTGGATTCGCAATACAGAAAACAAATCGGCACTTCTGATGAAGGGTTGCATAGAAGAATTCGGCAATGACTATCCTTTGAAAGATAAAGAAACAGAGGAAATTAGAGCTCCAAAGGAGATAAATGCCTATTCGGTAAAGGGAACAACTCAGCAAACTCTCGTAGCGAATCTTTTATTGAGTCAGATACACAATACGGATGTAGAGGGCATTAACACCGCTGTAGTTGTTTCTGATGAAAATCTTCTCATTCCTCTTCTTGCAGCTATTCCAGAATGTTACACAAATGAAGATGGGAGCCCAAATGTCAATATCACAATGGGTTATCCCTTCTCTGCCACTCCTGTTTATGCTCTCTTGCGCTCATTGATGAGGTTTATATCTACCATTGCTCTGAAAAAGAGAGATGATGTGGAAGAAGCTTGCTGTGAGACTAATGCTTTAATGAAGTTATTGAGTTGCAACTATTTGGAGAAGGATGAGAAAGTTGCTCAACTTCTGAACAAGCTTAGCAATACTAAAAATTTTCATACTTTCTTTTCAGAGATAACTATTCCATCTCTGTTTCCCTCTCAAACCATTATAGATTCCCTTGCGGCAAATAAGCAGGATGAGGCCCTTATGGGCAATGTAATAGAGTATTATATCGAATTCTTTACCTTCATTGAGAAATATGTTACATCTTTTGAGAGAAGCTATATTTACTCTCTCATTAATGCGCTCTCTTCTATTAAAGCTTTAGGTTTAAAGATAACCCGTTTGCGTACCCTGAATTCACTCATTGCTTCTGCGGCACGGAATATAAAATTAAACTTTAGTGGTGAACCTTTGAAGGGGCTTCAGATAATGGGTCCTTTGGAGACTCGCCTTCTTGATTTTGATAACCTCCTTTTCCTCTCTTTCAACGATGCGGTTTTTCCGGCTTCGGGGGAGCAAAAGAGTGCCATACCTTACACACTCAGAGCAAGTTTCGGTCTTCCTACCTATGAAAAGCAGGATAGTATTTCGGCTTATAATTTTTATAGGTTGGCACAAAGGGCAAAGCGTTTATATTGCATTTACGATACCGATAATTCAGGCTTAGGTGGTCTTAAAGAGGAGAGCCGTTTTTTAAAGCAGCTGAAATACTCCTTCAATCAAAATGTAAACTATTTCTCTCCCGATTTTAAATACATTAGCCAAGGGATGGAAAGAAAAGGAGAATTTCCTAAAAAAGAGGAAGATTTGGAAAAACATAAATCCTATTCTGCCTCTAGTTTGAATACATTTTTTTCATGCCCTCTTAAATTTTATATTCTCCATATTTTGAAGCTGCAAGATGAAGAAGAGTTGGATGATTTGCTTGATAGTTCAGATTTTGGAAACATCTTCCACGAATCGATGAGGAAGATTTATGAGCCGTTTATAAATAAAACAGTTTCAGAGAGAAACATAGAACAAATTCTAAACAACCCTGAGCGTACCGATAAAATTATTGAGATTGCCTTTAGAAAAGTTTTAGGTGTTAATGAAATAGATAGAGAGAATATAATTATTAAATCTTTGATTAGAAAATATATTAAAGAGACCTTGAAGAGAGACCTTGAAAGAGTTAAGGAAAACGGTATGTTTACATATTTGGGAGGAGAAGAAAAGTTATCAATCTCTCTATGGGGGTATGAATTTAAAGCTTTCATAGATCGGTTGGACATAACTGAAGGTAAATTGCTTATAAGTGATTATAAGACAGGGAAACCAAAGGAACTCAAAGATTTTTCTAAAAAAACTTTTGACGATATTCTCGGTTCTATTTTTGATTATTCCGGCAATAGAGAACCATTCTATGCCTATCTATTCCAGTTGATGCTTTATGCCCTCATTGTGAACGAAAAGAAGGAGGAACTTAAAACAGATTTTCCAAATGGTCTCCAAGTTGCTCTGTATCAGATTCAAAAAGTGAACAGTGCAGATGGTTTTAAACCATACGATATAACTCAAGAGAATTTGGAAGAGTTCAAGAATCGGCTGGAAGATCTAATGAAAAGGATAAATTCAATGGAGCAGGGTGTTTGGAATAGGAATATTGATACCTCTGCATGCACATATTGTGATATCATGAATAAATACTGTATAAGAAAATAGAATGATGGGTAATAAAAACTTGAAAATATATAAAGCGAGTGCCGGAAGCGGTAAGACAGACCTGTTGACCAAACAATACATACAGTATCTGATAGATGATTATAAATCAGATTCACAGCCATATAAAAAGATTCTGGCGGTAACTTTCACAAATGCTGCCACTGCAGAGATGAAAGAGCGTATTATCGAATATTTATATAAAGATGCAAAGGAGAATAGGACCAAGAGGGAGCTGTTGAACAAGATAGTTCACGACTATTCAATGTTCAGAGTTACAACTATTGATAAATTCTTTCAAAGCATTCTCCGTTCCTTTGCTCTTGAGATGGGGAAGCGAAGTTCCTATGAATTAGTGGTAGATGAGAGTGAAGCTATAGATGAGAGCTTAAATGGTTTATATAAAAGCATAAAGAATAAACCTGACCTTGTTGCCACATTAGAGGGCATTGCCCTTTCAGATTCGGAAGAGAATAAAAGCTGGGATTTCAGGAAACGGCTCAGAGAGTTTTGCAAACAAATAATGTCTCCTTCTTTTCTCAAGGTAAAACGGGATGAACCATCTCTTTTCTCCAAAGAGGGGATGAGAGAGTTTGACCGGCTGCGAGACAAGATGCAGAAGTATTGCATAGATTTTACCACCAAGGCTCATAAGATTTTTAATCAAATGGGCAGATATTATGCAGAAAGTGAATTAGATGCAAATGATTTCGTTAAGAAATTAAACTCTCCCGTCTTTAAATTTTTGGAAAGTGCAAAAAACTCTTTCATGAAGGGGGATTTTAAATGTTCCTCTTTTGGACTTCCCCCGTTGCCTCCTGTTACTTTAGATGATAGATTCTTTGCATTGTATGAAGAAAACAAGGCATGGGAACACAAACAATCCAAAAATCCCGAAAAGGTTAATGCTTTAAGAGAGAGATTAGTACCTGAGATAGAGCGCTATAAGGATCTTTTTACCAAAGAGAACGGATACGAATATTTTCTATCGTATATTCTGATTCTCAAAAAAATAAGAGAATCGTCATTGCTTGCCGATATCTATGAAACTCTTAAAGATTATTGCGAAAAAGAGGGAATTGCATTGCTTTCAGAGTCTGACGACCTTATTCATACACTTATCGCAGAGAGTGATGCCCCTTTTATTTATGAGAAATTCGGAACTCAGATTAAGCATTTTCTGTTAGATGAATTTCAAGATACATCTGACATAAATTGGGATAATTTTAAGCCGTTGCTTAATGAGAGTCTCTCTAAAAATTATGAAAATCTGATAGTTGGAGATGTTAAGCAGAGTATTTACAGATTCAGAGGGGGAGATTGGGAAATACTTAACTCTTTTGATCAGAAAGATTCCGGCAATTTGAATACAAACTACAGAAGTCTGGCCAAGATAGTAGAATTCAACAATTACATTTTTGAACGATTGCCACAAAAAATAGACTCTACAGTAGATGAAGAAATAAAGCGCAGGCAAGGAAAGAATACACTTTCACGTATATACGAAAACTGTTCTCAAAAAGTATCTTCTGAAAATTTAGAGAAACTCAAAATGGGGCATGGTGGATTTGTAAAGGTGATATCGCACGAACATGGCAAGAATTTTATATTCAAAGACGACTTTTTTATCCGGAAAAAAACATTGCAAATAATAAAGTCTCTGACAGAAGAGAACAGAGAGGGAACTAAACGGTACAAAAGGGGACAAATAGCCATTCTGGTTACTACTCGCGAAAAAGGTAAGGAAATTATGAAGTATCTTATGGCCAATGATATAAAAGTTGTCTCCAAAAGGGCTGACCAGATAGATTCTTCCGATGCTGTCTTTGCCCTTCTTGTTCTTATCCGATATCTTGTCAATAAAGAAAAAATCAGGATAGATTTACTGGAAACTTTATATAATATTGAGTTCAGGAATAAGGAGATACTATCTGAAATATCTCTGAACGAATCGCTTTATGATATTTGCCAAAAATTGATAGCAGATCACTTGCCCAATAGTTTGAAAAATGATGTGATATTTCTCTCAGCTTTTATCGATAAAGTTCTTGAGTATTCTGCAAACGAGGGTTCCGATCTTTCGGGATTCTTACTGTGGTGGAACAATAATAGAGAGAGTGAGGAGTTTACCGTTCCAACCCCGGAAAGCGATGACGCAGTTGTTGTTATGACAATGCATAAAGCAAAGGGACTCGCATTTGATGTCGTAATCTTACCATACATAAGAGACTTTCCTCCTAAAAAGAATAAGCAAGATGGAAGCCATTGGGTACAATTTTCTGAGCCATCTTTCTTATATGAGAAGAGAGCGTATATAGATTTCAGAGACAAACAAATAACTCAGACCGTTTTCAAAAAAGATTTTGAGAAAGAGAAGTATAATCAGGCAATAGAAAGTGTCAATCTGCTCTATGTCTCTGCCACCAGAGCCAGAGAAAAACTCTATCTGTTTGATATGTACGGTAGTAATGAGAATTCGATATCTACTTCTATCTTCCAGCTCTGTTCTCAAAACAGCAGTTTCTCCGCAAATTCATATTCGATATCTGCTTCTAATGCAGAAGAATACGGATTTAGGCACGATGAATTGGAGCGAGAGGACGGAGCCGATTATAATGTTGCAGAGTTTACTTTTGGCATTGAGGATGAAGATGTTATAAAGAGGAATAAATCAAATGATATCTCTTCGGAAATACGCATCGAGAGCTTGGTTACAAACAAGTTGTTTGGAAGTATTAAGAAAGAGCTGAGATTGAGGGAGTTTGACAGTGTAGATGATTCTCGTTATAAAGGAATTCTTTATCATATTCTCTACTCTTATTTGAACGAATACTCTGTGAAAGATGCTGTAAATAAGCTCATAGCAGAAAACCCTTCTTATATTCAGCTTGGTATGACAAAGGAGGAGCTTATTGCAAAAGTTGAGAGTGATTTGGCAGGAGTGGTTGACAGAGAGTGGTTTGGCTCCTCTCGATACAAAGTCTATACAGAGCGTGATATTCTTTTCAAGGGGCAATTCTATCGTCCCGACAGGGTACTGATCTCTTCTGATGGCTCTAAGAAAGAGGCAGTTGTAATTGATTATAAGTTTGGTGATAAGAAGAACGGGAAATATAATAGCCAAGTTAAAAGATATTGTAAACTTCTTAGAGAGATGGGATTTATTAAAGTCACCGGCTATATTTGGTATCTTGCCCTTAAAGAGATTGAGGAGGTTTGACCCCCTTTCAGCTCTCAAAATAGTCAAATTGTCTATCAGGTCTCTTAATTTTAAATTTTTCTTGCAGGGTATAGGTAAATTTTACCTTTTTGCTTGACACCCCATATTTGCTGAAATATTTTTGCCTCACAAATTTTGAATGATATGAAAAGAGGCGGATTAATATTTCTGATTATTTCAGCAGTTTTGTTCTCACGAATTGAGAGTCTTTCTGCTCAGCAATTCTCACTCTCCACCAATGGGTTGGACTATTTGGCTTTAGGAACTTTAAATATGAATTTAGGAGTTTCTGTTTCGAGAAATTATTCTATTCATTTAGACTTGGAGTATAACCCTTTTCATTTTGGAGAGCAGGAGAAGAGAGAGCAGTTTAAACATATTTCAATATCTGCAGGGTGCAGGTATTGGCCGTGGTTTGTTAATTCAGGTTGGTTTTTTAGTAGTGCCCTTACTTATTGCAAGTATAGTTATGGGGGAATATTTACCAAGAAGTCCTATGAGGGGGTAGCGTATGGAGGAGAGTTCACAGGAGGATATGCGTGGATGTTGACAAAGAGGGTGAATTTGGAATTAGGACTGGGTGCATTTGTTGGGGGAACCAGATACAAACGTTATTCATGTGTATGGTGTGGAGTAGAAGAGCATGAGAAGAGTAAGTTTGTGGTTTCCCCTTCCGATGTGCTTTTGGCAATAACCATAGTCTTTTAATTTAATGATTAACAGGAGGTTAAGCTATGTTAAGGAGTGTCGGTTATCTCTTTTTCGCAATAAGTTTTTCTCTTATTCTCTGCTCATGCAACACTAAAAGAGAATTTGTTGCTCTTATGCAGAATGGTTCTAATGCAAAACTGCTGGCAGAAGAGCCACAATCTCTTCCGGTTATTAAAAATAGAGATGGTGATAAGATTGCTGACCAAGCAGAGAAGAGAGGGAGTTATAATGACTTTGGAGAGAATAGAATAATTATGAACGCTATAGTAGAAAATGGGGAGTATATCTCTGTTGATACACTCAGAAGCGTGAGGATTACAGCAAGTTACAGACCTATAGCCGAGAGGGGAGGATTTATCGATATACCTTTCAATATTTTAGTTCCGGCGGCACTTTTGGATAAGAACTGGCAGCTGCGCCTTACACCTAAACTGTTCTGGGGAAAAGACTCCCTTCTCCTGGATGGAATATTGATTACCGGTGTGGAATATAAGAATGAACAGATGAGAGGATTAGAGAGGTACAGAAAATTTGTTGAAAGTGTTGTTACAAATCCCGATGACTATTTGGAAGCCTTTGGCTATTTGCGTCTCATTGAGACATTTTGCGCACGAAATGTTGATAGGAATATTTTTGGTGTTTCTCGCAAGGAGGCGGAAGAGTATTATATAAATCACTGGCTAATGAATCATAATGATAAGAAAATAAGACAGTTGGGTGAGAAGTACAAACAATGGTGCGCATCTTTTGAAACCAATGGAGGTATGAGATTAGATACAATTATAACCTCATCGGACGGAAACTTGATATATAAATATCTTCAGAAAATTAGGTATAAGCGCCAGATGAATAAAATTAAGGTTGCTTTTGACGGAGTGCTATGCTCTGTAACTAAACAGCAATATCCTCTTCCTCAATCCGATACATTATACTATAACATTACGAGTGTAGCGCAATTTACCTCCTTTGAACCATTGTTTATAGATAAAGTGATAGAGAGAAGAGTAACTATGGAGAGTTCCGCCTATATAAATTTTGAAGTTGGAAAATGGGATGTGATTGACACTTTGGCAAATAATGCAACAGAGATAGAAAAGATAAAAGGATTATTTGATGGTATTGCCGAGGGAGGAGAGTTTGAGATAGATTCGATAATAATAACTGCAAATTGTTCGCCTGAAGGAGTTTATGCCTCCAACTCCCTTCTCGCCAGAAAAAGAAGTGAGAGTATAAGAGACTACCTCGGGATGCAAAGTTTGAAGGATAAAAAGCTTATAAATAAATATCAGAGTGAAGACTGGGAGAGTTTGCAAAAAGCATTGCTCAGCGATTCGTTAGTTAGAGATAAGGCCTATCTTATTGAATGTTATAAAATTAGCGATTTGGATAAAAGAGAGAAGGAGTTCTCTTCTTCACCCGATTACAATTATATAAAAGAGAATATTTACCCATTGTTGAGAAGAATCGATATTCTCTTTGCTCTACACAGAAAGGGGATGGTTAAGGATACAATTCATACCCAAGAGCCGGATTATAATTATTTGAAAGCGATTGAGGCACTGCAAGATAGGGATTATGATAAAGCTGCTTCCCTTATGAGGGGCTATAAGTGCCTGAACAATGCGATTGCACTTATAGGGTTGGAAAGAAATCTTGAGGCCCTCTCCATTCTCAATTCGATATCCGAATCGCCGAATGTAAGTTATTTAAAAGCAATAGCATATACGAGGACAGGAAAAGACGAAAAGGCAATAATGATGCTTGATGATGCCGTCAGAGGCGACGAGTCGTTAGCTTTCAGAATAAGACTCGATCCCGAAATTAATGACCTGGCAACCAGATACGGAAAGGATTATACTAACACAATTAATTATTAATCAATTATTTAATTTTTATTTACTAACAATTCAAATTAATTTATTATGAGAAAATTATTTTTAACTGCCGCGTTGCTTGTATCGGTTTTGGTGGGATGCAGCAAAAATGATGAGGGGCAATCTCTTTACAAAGAGAACGATTTGACAGATTTGAATCTTAAAGTTAATCTGAAACCCAATGTAGAGTCGCCGGTTTACTATGGGACTAAAGCCACCGGTTCAGATCATTCGGATGGAACTTATGATGACGCAGTAACTCGTCTAGATGTATTTATTTTTGATGTAACAACTGGGGAATTAGAGAGTTATAAAGGATTTGAAGCGTCTGAACTGACATCTTTGAAGGGGCTTTCTATGAGAACAAAAACAGGAAACAAGAGGGTTTATGTTATAGCCAACGCAAATAAAGATGCATGGTTGGGAATTATTACAGAGAAGAGGTTTCTCGCTGTTCAGCAGATTCTCAGTCAGGAAAATTATCAGCATTTCATAATGAGCGGATACACAAACTGCAATATTACAGCATCTTGTACAGTTGAGGTGACTATTCAGAAATTGGTTGGAAGGGTAGTATTAAATTCAATTAGGACAGCTTTTACAGGGACACCTTATGCAGGTAAAGAGTTGCAAAATGTTAAGGCATATCTTACCAATGTGAATAGTAACATTCTTGCAGCAAACGGTAATCTTCCAACGCCTGTAACAGTTTTGAATATAGGGAAATATGTGCCTATGGATAATATGGATTTCTTAACTCCGGGAGCAATGTATGATGAAATTGGCAGTGTTAAGGATGAGGGCCATAACACCCCTCACTATTTTTATTGCTATCCAAATACAATAGACGAGGAAAGTGACACTAAAAAATTTACAAGGTTGGTAATAGAAGGGACTCTTAATGGTAAAACATATTATTATCCTATCAATATTAACAGAGAGAATTATGGTTGGACTTCTTCTATAGATCACAAAGGGATTATGCGAAACAAGAGCTATACATACAATGTTACAATTTTACGCCCCGGTTCAACAGATCCGGATGAATTGGTGGATTTAACAGCTTTTGCCATTGATGTTACAATAGAGGAGTGGGATAATATTCCAGCTTCGGATATAGAATTTTAAATATACCGAATGTTTATGGCCAAATCATATAATGTTTCACATTTTGTTGCGTACTTGTTAATCCTATGTGGATTAGCAAGTTGCAGCAAAATATTTGAAAGCAGAGAGCACTGTCCGGCAGTTGTTTTTACAGATTTTTCGGAGATTGGCCCCGAGATAGAAAACTTAATGATGTGGCTCGAAGATTCTGAAGGAAATTCATATTCGGCGGCTGTTCCAAAATCAGAATTTGGCCAATTGAGAGATTTCTATGTTGCTAAAGGGGATATCAGATGCTTTGTGTGGGGAAATGTCAAAAGTGCAACAATCTGCTCTATAGAGAGTAAGATGACACCTAAGGCAACCCTGTTCAAAAGAGATGAAGTTCTCTGCGATTCACTCTACTTTTTTACGAAAAAGAGATATGTTACAACAGATACTGTCGTTATAAAGGTTCATCCCAATAAGCAATTTGCAAACATCTTCTTAACAGTTTTGGAGGCAGGTTTGTACGAAGAGATAAAAGTTACTCTGAATACCCCTTCAAGAGGTTTTTATTATGATGGCAATATTGCATCGGGGAGTTCCCAAACCATTGCTGCTGTACAAGGAGATAGAAGTAGATTAAGACTTCTGAGACAGCAAGACTTGCAAGGTATTTCACTCGATTTTCTCTATCAGTATCGAGGAGAAAAAAGTTCTTTAAACTTTGATTTAAGCAAATATCTTATCGAGAGTAAATACGATATGAACGCCATTGATATGAAAGATATTTATCTGACTATAGATCTGGTAAATATGAGAGTTTCCCTCTCTATTGATGGTTGGAATGTGGTAATTGATATAGGAATAGAAATATAGGATGATTATGAAAAGAGTATTATTAGGAATTATAACTATTTGTTTTTTGGTGTGTTGCACTAAAGAGGAAAGAGTTGAGGCGGTGGGTGAGATAGGGGTTAATGATACTATCTATGCCGATGTTAATTTGAGATTTAATCTCACGGAGGTTCAAACTAAAATGAGAGGGGTAAATGAGAATCTTTTAAGTGATTTTAATCTCTACATTTTCAATGGCAGCGGTGCTATAGTTGATTGTATTTATAAAAAGGGGAGTGCAGAGTTTTCGCTTCGTGTTGGAAAGAACCAAAAGTACGATCTCTATGTAGTTGCCAATGCAGGGAAGAAAATATTGGTCAGATCTGTAGCTCAGTTGCTTTCACTTGAATATACCTCTCCGGCAACAGATGGTATCTCCCTTTCAGACGGTGGTATTGTGATGGTTGGGAAGAGTTTGGGTTTGACTATTGAAGATGGAGTGGAGATTCCTGTAGAACTGAAAAGGAGAGTGGCTCAGATTGTAGTTATGGCAGATACCTCGGAACTCTTTAAGGGTGTAGACTTGACTTTTGAATCTGTGAGCTTGAAGTGTGCATCTAAAAAGGTAAAACTCTTTGATACAAGTAAAGTTACATCAACTGCCAATGTGTTTTCATATTCTTTGAATGCAGCCGATTTATTCTCTCCAGAAGGGGCGAGGGGGTATGTTTATGAGAATATGCAGGGAGACTTAACCCCGTCTAATACAGAGCAAATAGGTAAGATTTTGACGGAGGAGAATGCCTGCTATGGGATGTGTACCTATCTGGAGTTTAAGTGCGGCTATAGATCTGAAAGATATACTGGAACAATATATTACAGATTCTATTTAGGAAAAGATGACTTGAAAAATTTTGATATAGAAGGAAATACGAGACAGATAATCAAAGTTTATTTTAAGGGCAACGGCTCTGTCAGAGAGAATACATGGAGAGTTGTAACTACAGAGTTAACAGACAACGCCGCCATCTCTTTCCGTTATGGCAAGGAGTATGTATATGTTGGAGCCAACTTATTGATGGAGTGGGCTATATTTATCAGCGACGATGAGATGCCGATAGTTGTAAGCAGCAACGAAAATGTTGCAGTTGTTAGGAATATTTCCAGAGAGGGGGTAGGAGTGAGAGGAGTATCTGTCGGAAAGTGTATAATAACCGCAACACTCGGTTCTCAATCTGCAAGCTGCGAATTAATATCCATATAATCTTCATCGTCACCATCTAATGAAGATACGATAGTGAATTTATCTTTGCCCTTATAGTTTTTCAGGGAATCCAGAACGATAGGGGCAATGGTAAATCTCTCTTTTGGCAACTTCATTCTGAGCAGATAGTTTTTAAGATTTTCATTTCTTTCTTTGGCAAGAGTGAATATCCGTTCTTGAGTGAATACTTTAGAGGAGTCGTTATCTGCTTCTTTCATGCTTACCCATTGAATGAACTCGAATTTCATCTCTTTTTTTCCTTGCATCCAATTTACAAGTTCTTCTAACTTAGCATATTGCTGAGGAGAGAAATCGGGTGCTTTGGCATCTATCTCCAATGTATCAAAACTTTCCGAATCGGGACTGATTAAATCTCCAAGAGCAGTAAAAGGGGCGGTGGAAACCTTGATTAAGACATTGCCTAAAGCCTTGAACAATAAGCGGATATAAGAGAATTTAGGATTATCTAAATCTCCGCTTACAGGCAATGAGACTTTCATATTATCCTTACGGTCTGTAAGTACATAAACTCCCAATCTGACAGGGAGCTTGTATATAGGATTTTTATTCTCCCGTTTGCTCACTTTTGGTTTATATATCTCTAAAAGATTCTCTCCTTTTAATTTATTATCTGTAACCGTGTTATGGGAGAGTAACCTCATTGTTCCGCTCACTATGTTGTTACCTAAATAGTGATATGAGTATGGAGTAAAGTCTGTTAAGTTTATGTTGTTGAGGATGAGTGCTAAATCCATATTTCTCATACTCTTGAAATCGCTTACCCAATCTAAAGAGACCTTTCCGGTTTTACCCAAAACCGCATTTCCTTTAATCTTGTTGGTTTTATTTAGTGCAAAATTCTGGCACGATGCGGAAATTTCGGAAAGATGATATGTAAATACTTTAGGGAGAGTATGATCTGTGTATGTCACATCTCCCCCTTGTATATGCAAATCTCCGATATATAGCTTCAATGTTTTTTCGGCAATGATATTTGTACCGCTGCTATCCAAAAGTCCGATCTCTTTTAGAAACATCTCATCATCTTTTGAATTGACAATCTTTCTCGATACATTCAAAGTTGTATCTGAAGATTCTTTGAACAGATTGGTAAAATTAGTTGTATTCTCTTTATTTATTGTATAAGAAGCTTTAGGGCCAAATATGCTAAGTTTCTCTAATTCAACAATTTTATCTTCTATACAGAACTTCGCGATGCGTGCTTTAATACTATCTACGGCAAACACTTCTGCCCCTTTATTATCTATAACCTGCCCATTTGTATAACTCAAATCTCCGCAGACTGTGGCATTGATTATGTGCTCTGTTTCGCCAATGATATTGGCATTTAAAGAGAGTGCCCCTTTAGTTTTGCTGATATTCATGTGTTGTTGAAGATAAGGGAGTATCTGACCAGAATCGAAATTCTTAAGATCCAATTTCAGATTGTATGAACTCTTATCTGTATTGTAGGCAAGAGCTGCTTTTAAAAATCCTCCCCCTTCGAAATTGAGGGTTATTCCTGCATCTGTATCTTTTCCTGCAAGGTAAACTCTTGGTATTTTGATATTTACATTGTCAAGACCGAGCCGGCCATTAACCTTGGCATCTTGATATTGAATATTACCGGCAATTAGGGTTATATTGTTCAGGTCTATTATCCAATTAGATTTTTTCTTTTTATCACTTTTAGAAAACCTTGTCAGAATATCATCTATATTGAAGTCGTAGCCGCTTTGTATTAATCTGGCATAAAGATGATCTATCTCTGTTTTATTGACTTTGACTTTTTTGTTGAGTAATGCCCAAAGATTCATTCGGTATTTGAGGTGATCGAATTTTAGGAATGGTGTCTTGTCATCTTTTTCATAAAGAGTGAAGTTGTGGGCAGTTAAAGTGCCTAAAAGTGGATTAATGATAATCCTCTCTACAGTTATCTCTCTGCCTATAAGCTCTTTATCGTGTTTTTCTATATACTTTTTTGCAAGTCGTCCGCTGAAGATTAGTGAAAGGATTGCGACAATAAGAATAAGTCCTACTATCCCAAGGAGAACATAGACGATTCTCTTAAGAATTTTTTTAGTTTTCATTGTTGTTTATTTAACGAGCATTTTGAAAACACCCTCTGCCATTGATATTATACCTAAAGCAAAAATCACAGCTCCGGCTATTCTGTTAAGAATTATTAACTGCCTGAGTCTAAACTTCTTTCTAAATATATTAATTAAAGTAGATAGGGAGAACCACCAGAGTGCGGAGCCAATAAAAATACCCCACAATACAAGATGCGAAACAAAGGGGGCATTTTTTGCAGGATAGTCCGATATATTCAATCTCACAAGGGCAAACATCGCAAAAATAAGCAGGATTGAGCCTGGATTTGTTATGGTCATTATAAGACCTTCAAAAAAATCTTGGAACCTTTTCCCATTGTTGTTTTTTTGTCGTATCTGCTTCACAGGATTAGTGAAATAGACTTTAACACCTATCATGCTTATAACAAGTCCTCCAACAATAAAGACCAGAATCTGGTGATGATTTACAAAAGAATCTATAAGAAACAATCCCATAATGGAGATTGCAGAGTAAATGGTATCTGTTACGGATGCACCTAAACCGGTTAAAAATCCCGATATTCTCCCTTTGCTCAAAGTTTTTTGAATACATAAAACCCCGAGAGGGCCAAGTGGTATCGAGGCGCCTATTCCAACTATTAATCCCTTTAAAAAAACTAGTAACATTTTAAAAAATCAGCGGGTAAATTTACTATTTTTGGAGTTATGAAAAAAACAATCTCTGTAAAACTTTGGATTCTGACCGTTTTAAGCGGCATATTATTGAGTATTCCATACACTCTGTCCGGATGCGGCTGGGTTGCTTTCATTGCTTTAATTCCTTTATTAACAGCTGAATACATAGCCCTGCAAAATGGTAAGAAACATTTTTGGATAAATTATTACACCTGTTTTTTTATCTGGAATCTGATTACAACTTATTGGATTTGGTATGCTACTCAATGGGGAGCTGTTGCTGCACTTCTTCTGAATTCTTTACAGATGGCTCTTATCTTCAGAATTTTCAGGTGGTTCAGAAGGAGATGGAGCGGAATATTGCCATACATAGGATTTGCGGCGCTATGGCTTTGCTGGGAACATTTCTATTTTACTTGGCAAGTCAGTTGGCCGTGGCTTACCCTTGGAAATGCTTTTGCAACAAATGTTAAATTAGTGCAATGGTACTCTGTTACAGGAACTTTAGGCGGTTCTTTGTGGATTCTGGTTTTAAATATCCTCATTTTTAGAACCTTTTTGAGTATTTCTGAAAGAAAGAAGACAAAATTCTCTCTTATCGCGATAGGGATAGTTTTGATTCTTCCTATTATTTTCTCCTCTCTGATCTACGGCAAAAATAGAAAGCTTCAGGAGCAACTTCCTAAAAAAGAGGTAGTTATTTTGCAGCCTAACATAGATCCATATAACGAAAAGTTTGTCTATTCTCAGCAGGAACAAGACGAATTGTTGCTATCTCTGGCTAATGAGGCAGTTACTACAAACACTTTTTTGGTTGTAGCGCCGGAGACTTTCTTTAATCCATCTAAAAGTGCCGGTTTCCTGAATGAAGATGCACCTCATTCAAATCTTACTGTTCAAAAAATTGATGCGTTTGCCCAAAATCACAAGCTGAATTTTCTATATGGTGCATCTTCGCAGCTGACAACGGTATCTGAAAAACAACCCAATGTGTACGCAAGAAAAATAGGGTTTAATTATTGGTTAAACACCTATAACAGTGCAGTTTTTAACAACTCTAACGGCAATGTCAGGTTCTATCATAAATCTAAATTGGTGATTATGGCAGAGAGTGTTCCGATGATTAACAAGAAACCGGTTTTAGAATCATTCGGAGTTAATCTTGGTGGAGTGACTGGAAATTTTACACCGCAGGATTTCAGAACAGTTTTCAAGACTTTGGATGAAGTTTTAGTGGGAAGTGCTATCTGTTATGAATCTGTTTTTGGAGAGTTTTATCGAGAGTACATTCAGAATGGAGCAACTCTAATGACAATAATCACAAACGACGGGTGGTGGAAAAATACATTCGGGCATATTCAGCATTTTAATTATGCAAGATTAAGGGCTATTGAAACTCGTCGGTATATTGCCCGCAGTGCGAATACAGGAATATCTGCCATAATAGATATTAATGGGGATGTTGTGGAACGAACACCTTGGTGGGAGAAATGTTATATAAGGGGAGAAGTTGCTGTTAATAAAGATATTACACCATTCGTTAAGTATGGTGATGTGATAGGAATGTTAGCAGCCTGGTCCGCTTTGGCTCTCTTTGTTCTGGCAATGTTAAGCTATCTGTTCAAGAGAAAATAGTTACTTTTTCAGTTTAGGATAGACAATTCTTGCATGATAAATCTCTCCGAGCATCTTTTTGAAGATTCTCTTAACGGTAGCGATTTCTTTCATGGTTATATCTGCTCTTTCTAATGCGTTATTAGACAAGCGTTTAGAAAGGACATTCTCTACAAGGGCTGAAATAGATTCGTCTGAATACTCTTTGAGAGAGCGACTTGCCGCCTCAACAGCATCTGCCATCATTACAACAACCTCCTCCTTTTTTGTCGGAGACTCTCCTTTATAAGTAAATGGTTCTTTGTTTTCAGGATCTCCGCCTTGATTGCAATAAGTATTGTAGAAATACTCTGCCATACTCGTAGAGTGGTGAGAAATTATAAATGAAGAGATTTCATCGGGAATTTTATATTTTTTGGCGAGCTCCATTCCATCTGTCACATGCTTTATAATAATCTGCGCACTCTCTATTGGAGAAAGTTGGGTGTGAGGATTCACATTTGCTGCTTAGTTCTCGATAAATGCTTGTGGATTAACTATCTTTCCCACATCGTGATACAAAGCTCCGGCTCTTACTAACTGACTGTTTCCACCTATTGCAACTACAGCCCTTTCACTCATGTTTGCCACTTGGAGGGAGTGTTGGAAAGTTCCGGGTGCTTTTTGTTGTAGCTCCCTCAAAAGTCGGTTGTCTGTGTCTGCCCAATCTCTGTAGGCAGTTACAGCAACCATCCTAAAGAGTTTTTCTAATATGGAAACTAACTGATATGTAAGAACAATCAAAAGCGCATTAAGCCCAAGATAAAAGAAAATCTTTGAGCTGTCGAATGCGAAACTTCCTGTGGTAGAGAGAGTATAGCCAATATGCATCAGACTCATCGCGATAAAGATATAGAAACCATTCAGGAATTGTTTCCACCCTCTGCTTTGGAAAGAGTAAGTTGTAAATGCCACAGCGCCGGCTGCAGTGAAAATCAAATATAACTCCAACCCATTCTCTAAAATCAAGAGGGTTGGTAAAAGCGAGATGAAATAGATAGGGATGACAACCCTATTTCTCACAAATGCATAAAGATAAATAGCTGTAACTCCCAAAGGTACAACATATAAATACTCCGGTGCAAACTTCTTAACCAAAATTGGAACAATGAAGTTCAGGCAGAGAATAAAGATGATGAAATTAAACTCATTTTGCTTTCTTAAAATCTGATATTCAGAGAAATAGACAGCTATGTAAACCAACAGGAAAAGGGCGAGTATGATGATAATATGCCCGATGATTGGCGGAACAATACTTCCTTGATACCCTATACTTCTCTGATACTCAGTTTTGTACGAATCGAGAATTTGTGCAATATTCTCTGTGACAATTTCTCCCTTTGCAACTATGAATTCACCTGTATATACAATCCCTTTTGTGGGTGAGATCTCTTCTAATGCCGCTCTATGGAGTTTGTCTGTTGTTGCTTTATCGTATCTGAGGTTTGGAGTGAGTTGAAGTTCATTCAAAAAAGGGCTTAATGTGCTCTCCGAACTCTGTTTTGGAAAAAAAGATTTAAGGCTATTTAAAACATACTCTTTTGCCTCTTGTGGAGTTAACAGGTCATTCCATCGCACCTCTTTGGCTACACCTTGATAACTGACATAGACATTGTGAGTACCCTCGTTTTCGAGTGGTCTGATACCTTTTGAATATACCGTTTCTAATACAGATTTTAAACTATCTGCAAAATCTGAAGGGAGTGAGTTTCTCTCTTGTTGTGAGATTGAACCGAGTGTGGTTTCTGTTGCAGAGTCATCTACAACATAATAGGGGATAAGATTAGCTGCAATCTCTTGTTTTTGCTCTTCTATCTCTTTATCGCTCTTTAAGATAGGGAAATCGAACGGGGCTTCTAAAGTTTCATATTTCCAAGCAGAACCAACTTTATATTTATATTTAAAATTGCCTTCAAAGGGGTAAAAGATAAGCATTATGATAAAAGCTATGGCAAGTGTCCTGTAGTTGCCGCCTTTGTTTAGAGAAGATTTTAATCTTCGTATATCTAACTTTTCCATAGAAATTGATTAGGTAAGCAAAATTAGTTAATTTTGTAGAAACAATGCAACATTATCAACCTTTTGTAATTTTTGTAAAATGAGAAGATTCACTTTATTAGTTTGCCTATCGGCTGCAATTATGATTGCTTGCTCCGCAGGGGCTCAGAGTGTTAAACAACAGCCCGGTACAGATAAATTTAACAACTCGGTAGAACTGCTGATTTTTTCCTCTCCACAGAACCTTAAATGTGACGATACTGTAAGAGTCTATACACCGGAGGGTTCCATTAATGGAACGCTCATTCTGCTGCACGGATGGAGCGGTTGTTATAAAGATTGGGGAGATAAGATGAATATTCAGAAAATTGCGAATGAGCATCATTTCAGAATAATTACTCCAGATGGTTTCTATAGCAGTTGGTATGTAGATGATACAGACAAGAGTAAAATGCAGACTCGTTCTTTCTTCAATGATGAGTTTTTTCCATACATCTGTGACTATTTCAAATTAGACTCTTTGACAACTTTCATAGATGGTCTGAGCATGGGTGGTCATGGTGCCGTTAATTTGTTCATAGACAATTACAAGTATCTCAGAGGAGCGGGGAGTATGAGCGGTGTCTTAGAGTTGGGGAGTACTACTTTACAAGATGAACTTGATAAAATATTTGGGGAAAAATTAGAGGAGAGGAAAATTTCTGAAAGTGCTCACAACAGAGTCTCCAAAATTGCAGGAAGCGATAAGTTGATCCTTGTATCTTGCGGTTATTCAGACTATTACTTTAAATGTACTCAAGCGTTTGTTGACGCATGCAATGCCAATAATGTTAAGTATATACGAATAGACAGCCCTGGAACTCATTCATGGAAGTTTTGGGAGTATGCCCTTAATCACCACCTTTGGTACTACAATAGAATTATAGCAGGGGAGGAGATGGGGTATAAAAAATAGCGCTCTATTTTACTAAAACAACCGATGGCTCTAAATCTGGAAAGGTCAGGTGCTTCTGTGTATTTGACAGGAATCCGGTTTTTGTATTCACTTTAAAAACTTGGATTGTGCGTTCTTTTTGGCAAGCTACAAATAAGAATTCGCCATCGGGAGTAATAGAGAATTGTCTTGGATATGAGCCGGTTGATTGATAGGCAATCTGTTTTAAGGTGCCGTTGCTTTCTACTTTAAAAATAGATAATCCGTCTTTTCCTCTGCGATGCGAGGTGTAAAGAAATTCTCCGCTTGGAGCAAGATGGATATCTGCACTTGCAGCACCTTTGTAAATGTCTGCTATGGTATCTTGTAAGTTTTTAAGTATCAGATTGTTACCTTGTTCATTTATTGTAAATGCCATCACCTTTCCGCTCTGTTCGTTCAGCAGATACATATATTTTCCATTTTTAGAGAATTCTACATGGCGGGGTCCGTATCCTTTAGGAATATTTATGGCGGCAGTGTCGCATTGATAGAGTTTCAGAGTCGGAATCTGAACGGGTAAAGCCATTTCGTTTTCTGTAGTATCTCTTTCTATTTTAAAGAAATAGATTTTATCTCCCCCTTTATCTGTGGCTAAAAGATAATCGTTATTTGAGAGCTTTCCTTTAATGATTCTTACGGTATGAATTCTTGAATTATTGTGTGAGCTTGCTGTTTCTGCAGAGACAAATTTTATCTGTTGAAGCGCTTTTACTATTTTGCCGCTTGTGTCTGTCTTAAAAACGCTCACGCTGCCATCATTATAATTTGCTGTAAATAAGTGAGATTTATATGCGCTTATGTAACATGGACCTTCTCCGGAGCCCTTGGCTTCGTTCAGCATTGTTCCATCTGCGTTGATGAAAGCGGCAACGGATGAGTTTTTATCGTTTTCACTTACTGCATACAACACTTTCGCATCGGGAGAAAGAGTTAAAAATGAAGGATTTACAAGTTTATATTCTTGCTGTTTGATAAACTCGCCACTTTTTGTGTTAAAGGAGTATTTGTACGCGGCGTTTCCATAGCCACCTATGTATAAGGTATAAATTTCGCTTTTTTCTCTTCCAGAATCGTAGATGAAAATTACGGCAAGTGCGATTATCAGTGCAGCAATAAGGCTGTATAAGAGCGCTTTGCTTCCGGTATATTTCTTAAATGGATTAATGATCATGCTCAGTATAGTTGTTTGTAGGTTTTCGATTCTCTGTTATTTAATGTTATTTGTTTTGTACATGCGCGTTATTTGGTAAGTGTTGCTTTGCGTTTTGGTGTTTAGTGCGTTACGTTTGATGTTTTGCGTTTAGTAACTATTATCTTCCATGGAATACTCTATGCATCGGTTAATCAGGCAGTTAAACTCATAACATTTCTTAAACTCTCTTGCTACCCGTTTTGCCAGATTAGGGGCAAAGATATATTCCGGAGTAACTGATTTGATGACAAGATAAGATTTCAGTCTCAAGAGTTTAATCGCATCGGGATCTTTAACATCATCAAAACCATGTGGAGTTCTTTTTAAAGCATCTGAGTCATCTAAAGTAAATCCTTTTGCCTTCTTGATTGCGTTGATGATAGATTGGCTGTTAACCGATATTTCATCTCTAACGCTTGCAATTTGCTTTGCAGTAGGCATATATGAACCTGCACACATCATATTTCCGAATGAAAACTCTCCCGGAAGAGGCTCTAAATGAAAGTAATAGCCTGCAAATTGCGATTTCTTGCCACCTTTAACAAGATATGCTCCCATGTGTGTTTTATATGGACTTTTGTCTGCAGAAAACCTGATGTCTCTGTAAATTCTATACGTACAATCTTTAACGGTGAGCAGATTTGGATCTATCTCTTTATCAAACTTATATACTTCTGCGATAAGCTCTTGTACAAAATTGTCAAAAGTTTCTTTAGCTTTCAGATAATTCTCTTTATGGGCTTGAAACCATTCTCGATTGTTATTGAGAGCCAACTTCTCTAAAAAATTATAAACTTGCTTCATACTTTCCAAAGATAATAATTTTTACCAAGAAAGGTGTAACGATAATTATTGATTGTTTAATCCTTAAAAAATAAAAATTATGGTTTATGGTTATATCAGAGTTAGTACGTCTAATCAGACACTACTCAATCAAAAGTATGAAATCAACAATTTTGCTACTAAAAAGAGATTGAAAATTACTTCTTGGATAGAAGAAACAATCTCCGGGACAAAAGATTATCAAAATCGAAAATTAGGTAAACTATTAAGAAAATGTAAGAAGGGCGATTTGATAATCTGCACAGAACTTTCTCGTTTGGGAAGGAATGTATTTATGATTATGCAAATCTTAAGCATGTGTATGAAAAAAGGATGTAAGGTCTGGACAATAAAAGACCACTATAGATTAGGCAATGATGTACAAAGTAAAGTTTTAGCATTTGCCTTTGGTCTTTCTGCCGAGATTGAGCGTAACTTGTTAAGTTCGAGAACAAAAGAGGCGTTAGAAAGGAAACGCGAAGAGGGAAAACATCTTGGACGCCGAAGCGGTTCTAAAAATGCGTTACATGCTCTCTCCGGTAGGGAAAAAGAGATTGCCCGTATGTTATCGCAGGGGGTGAAAAAGCAGAGAATAGCGGTAGCCATGCATGTTTCAAGAAGCACAATTATGCGCTACGTGAAAGAACTTGAAACTGAACGTAAGAAATCGCGACGGGGCTGATTATCGCTATCGCTTCGAGCGTACTTTCGAGACATTTTTCACCCCCCGAAAGTACGGTTTTGGGGCTAAAATGCGCTTTCGAGACATTTTTCTCTCCCCGAAAGTACGTTTTGGGGCTAAAATGCGCTTTCGAGGCATTCTTCCCTCCCCGAAAGAACGTTTTGAGGCTAAAATGTTCAAGGTGTCACTCTTCGTTGCATGACCATGAACGTTTTTGGGGTTAAAGTGTTCAAGGTCTCGCTCTTTGCTGCATGACCATGAACGTTTAAGTGGTTAAAGTGTTCAAGGTGTCGCCCTTTGCTGCATGACCATGAACGTTTTGAGGCTAAAAGTGCGCTTTCGAGACATCTTTCCCTCCCCGAAAGAACGCTTTGAGGCTAAAAGTGCGCTTTCGAGACATTCTTCCCTCCCCGAAAGAACGTTTTGGGGCTAAAGTGCGCTTTCGAGGCATTCTTCCCTCCCCGAAAGAACGTTTTTGGGGTTAAAGTGCGCTTTCGAAACATTTTTTCCTCCCCGAAAGAACGTTTTGAGGCTAAAAGTGTTCAAGGTGTCACTCTTCGTTGCATGACCATGAACGTTTTTGGGGTTAAAGTGTTCAAGGTGT
>CADBRQ010000062.1 GCA_902797115.1 uncultured Bacteroidia bacterium | reverse complement strand
CAAAGAGGATTGGTCAGCGGAGAGAGGTTATTTAAGATTTTGGACGCTCCACAAAACATAGTGGAGAGAGAGAATGCTGTGGTTCTCAAAGAATTCAAGAGTGGAATAGAGTATAAAAATGTAGATTTCCACTATACTCCCGGCATTCCTGTTCTTAAAAACATTAATGTTAAAATTGCCAAAGGAGATATGGTGGCCCTTGTGGGACAGAGTGGTGCAGGCAAATCAACTTTTGCAGATTTGCTACCGAGATTTTATGATGTTTCAGGAGGGGAGATATTGTTGGACGGAGTAAATATCAAAGATTACACCCTCTCATCTTTGACAAGTGTTATGGGAATAGTAACTCAAGAGAGTATTTTGTTCAACGATACAGTTTACAATAATATAGTTTTTGGACTGGAAGGGGCTACAGAAGAGCGAGTTATAGAGGCGGCAAAGATTGCCAACGCATACGAGTTTATTGAGCAGCTTCCTCAAAAATTCCAAACAAATATCGGCGACAGAGGAGAGAATTTGAGCGGTGGACAAAGGCAAAGAATAGCAATTGCCAGAGCAGTTTTAAAGAACCCTCCGATTTTAATTCTCGATGAGGCAACAAGTGCATTAGATACTGAAAGTGAGCGGCTTGTTCAAGACGCACTCTTTAAGCTGATGCAAAACAGAACCTCTATAGTCATTGCTCACCGTCTCTCTACCATAAGAGATGCAAAACTTATTTTGGTATTAAAGGATGGTCAGATTATAGAGAGTGGTACTCACGAACAGCTTCTGAACAAGAAAGGAACATACGCTCGTATGTGCGAGCTTCAAATATTTGGATAAAAAAGTTATAGATATGAGAAATTTTCAAGATTATAAATTGTCTGAACTGAATCAGCTTCTTCAAGACAGTTTCAGCACTAACTGGGATCGTCCTGCACTATCGGATTACAGAGGTGTAACGATGTATTACAGAGACCTTGCGCGCAAAATCTCCAAACTGCATATTGTTTTCAGGGAAATGGGGATAAAGAAAGGAGACAAGATAGGAATCTGTTCGCGCAACCAAGCTCACTGGGCTGTAGCTTATTTGGCAACAATGACTTACGGGGCAGTTCTGGTCCCAATTCTTCATGAGTTCAAACCGGCTAACATAGAGTTTATAGTTACACACTCCGAGTGTAAAGTGCTCTTTGCCGGCAGTGCTGTGCTTGAGGGAATTGCGGTTCATCACATGCCCGATATTCAGACAGTTATTTGCTTGGACGATTTCACGATCGTTTTTACAAAGAACGACAAAGCCGCTTATGCCATAGATCATGTGAACGAACTCTTTGGGAAAGAGTATCCAAAATCTTTCAATCAGAGTTGTCTGAACTATTATGCTCCTAAAAATGAAGACGAGATGGCGATGATTAACTATACCAGTGGTACAAGCGGATTCTCTAAAGGAGTTATGATACCTTACAGGGCGCTCATGAGCAATGTGCTTTTTGCAGAAAAGATTGTACCTCAGGTGAATAACACTTCAGATGTCGTATCTATCCTTCCTGCCGCCCACATGTATGGAATGATGTTCGAATTTCTATACGAAATGACCCGTGGTGCGCATGTTCATTTCCTTACAAGAGTACCGAGCCCAAGTATAATTGTAAAAGCATTCGATGAGATTAAACCAAAAATTATAATAGCTGTTCCTCTAATCATAGAGAAGATTTACAAGAGCCGTCTTCAGCCATTCTTGCAAAAGCAGGGTGTGAGATTCTTGCTCAGATTGCCGGTTGTTGATAAGCAAATTAAGCAGCAGATAAATAACTCGCTCACAGCATCTTTCGGAGGTAATTTTGAAGAAGTTATAGTAGGAGGAGCACCATTTAATAAAGATGCCGATAAGTTTTTTGCCTCAATGGATTTTAAAGTAACAGTAGGTTATGGTATGACCGAATGTGCTCCAATACTCACATACGCCCACTGGAATGAGAGAAAAGTTGAGAGCTGCGGTTATGCCGCCCCAAGAATGGAGATAAGGATAGATTCGCCTAATCCGCAGAATATCCCCGGAGAGATTCAGGTACGCGGGGCAAATGTGATGTTGGGCTACTACAAAAATGAAAAGGCTACAAAAGAGGCATTTACAGAAGATGGCTGGATGCGAACCGGAGATTTAGGTATTATTGATAACGATGGTTACTTGTTTATTAAGGGTCGCAGCAAAAATATGATTCTCGGTCCAAGCGGACAAAACATTTATCCGGAAGAGATAGAGAGTTCTATCAATAATATGCCATATGTTCTTGAATCATTGGTAATTGACGATGAAGGCAAAATGACAGCCCTTATAGTTCCCGATATGGAGGCAGTTGCAAAGGATGGAATTTCATCAGATGAACTGATGGCTAAAATGCAGGAGAACATAGATATTGTTAATGGTGAAATGCCTAACTACAGCAAGATATCCGGATTTAAATTGATGCCGGAAGAGTTTGAGAAAACACCAAAGAGAAGTATAAAACGTTACATATATCAGAAGTAATATGGAGAAGCAGAAACAGTTCGACCTGAGCTATTTACAAATGGCAGGAATCTGGGCTAAGAACTCTTACAGCACCCGTTTGCAGGTTGGTGCATTGCTGGTTAAAGATAGAATGATTATCTCTGATGGTTACAATGGCACCCCCAGCGGATTTGAGAATGTCTGTGAGGATGAAAATGGGGTTACTAAACCATACGTACTTCATGCAGAGGCAAATGCAATAACCAAAGTTGCAAAATCAAACAACAGTTCAGAAGGGGCAACTCTCTATATCACTGCCTCTCCGTGTATGGAGTGCTCTAAACTTATCATACAGAGTGGAATAAGAAGAGTAGTGTATCGCGATGAGTATAGACTGGACGATGGAATAAAACTTTTAAAACGTGCCGGAATTCAAGTGGAGAGAATTTCTCAAGAGGATATAGATGAGCTTATTGCAAAGGGAGAATAATTATGAATCAGAAACTGAAAGAACTATTTTTAAATCCGTGGTTCAGTATAATAATACTTACAGTTGTTGGACTGGTAATTTTATCTAATGTTGTAAACAGCTGTAACAGGGCGCGTTTCTATAAATCCGGCATTGTTGCAAGGAATATAAATAATGTGGATGCAAAGTGGAGCAAGCTCATGCTGATTCTTCAACAGGTTCAGGAAAATTATGTAGATACTATTAACTATAAGGAGATTACGGAGAAGACAATTCCTATTCTTTTGCAATCTCTCGATCCCCACTCAATCTATCTCCCTCCACAAGATTTGGAGAATGCAGATGAGTCTTTGCTGGGAAATTTCAGTGGGATAGGGGTAGAATTCAATGTTCCGCAAGATACTGTAATAGTGATAAATGTAGTTGCCGATGGTCCCTCGGAGAAAATCGGAATTCAGAGCGGAGACAGGATAGTGGCAATAGGAGAGAAAAATATTGCAGGGGTTGGATTTCCACAAGATTCTGTTGTTAAGTTGCTTAGAGGAGCGGTAGGAACAACCGTAGATATCTCTGTCAAGCGAATAGGGGTGCCGCATTTGATACCATTTACAATCAAGAGAGATGTGATTCCTCTAAAGAGTCTCGATGTTGCATTAATGATAGGGGATAAAATCGGATATATAAAACTCTCAAAGTTCTCACGCACAACCCATAATGAGTTTATTGCCGAAGTTGCAAAACTGATGAAGCAAGGGATGGAGACGCTTCTGTTAGACCTCAGAGACAATCCCGGCGGCTATATGGACCAGGCATTTTTAATGGCTAACGACTTTTTGGAGAAAGGAGATATGATAGTTTATATGGAGGGAAATCACAGACCAAGAGAAGATTTCAGAGCAGACGGCAACGGGCTTTGTAAAAAACTAAACCTCTATATTGCTATAAATGAGAACTCTGCATCTTCATCAGAAATTGTAGCCGGGGCTATTCAAGATAATGACCGTGGAACAATTATCGGCAGACGCTCTTTTGGCAAAGGGCTTGTGCAGGAGCCAATCTACTTTTCCGACTCATCCGGCATACGACTCACTGTAGCAAGGTTTTACACACCAAGCGGACGCTCTATTCAGAAACCATATTCTAAAGGGTATGAACTCGATATCTACAACAGATATTATTCAGGAGAACTTCAGAATTCAGATAGTATTCCTAAAAACGATTCTCTTGCTTTTAAAACTCTCAAGCAAGGCAGAACCGTTTATGGAGGGGGAGGAATAATTCCCGATGTCTTTGTTCCTCTCGATACAGTCGGAGTGACGCCATTCTTAATAAATGTTAATCGTAACTCTCTGATGCTCAAATATTCTTCAGAATTTGCAGATCATCATCGCGATGCGCTCTCAAAAATTAAAACTTATGCTCAGTTAGAAGCTTTGTTCAGGAGTGTTAACCTTTCAGGAGAATTTTTGAATTATGCCAAAAAGCATAAAGTGGTACCGGCCGGCACCGAATGGAAAGAGAGTGGAGATATAATTATCAAGCAACTTAAAGGGCTGATAGGTAGGTACAGTGCAATGGACACAGATGCCTATTATTCGTATATTCTTCAGATAGACAACCTTACAAAAAGGGTAAATGAATTGGAGAGAGAAAAAGAGTGATTTTATGAGAACAAAAGTTGGAATATGTTCAGACCATGCTGGTTATGAGCTAAAGGAGTATCTGAAACCGCTCCTTGAGAAAAAAGGGTATGATGTTTTAGATTATGGGACTAACTCCCCGGAGAGTATGGATTATCCCGATGTAGCTCATCCTCTAGCATTTGCTATAGAGAATAAAAAGGTCTCATTCGGCATTGCAATTTGCGGAAGCGGCAATGGAATCACAATGACTCTCAATAAGCATCAAGGAATTAGAGCGGCACTGTGTTGGAAACCTGAGCTTGCATCTTTGGCAAAACAGCATAACAACGCAAATGTTCTCTCCCTTCCTGGGAGATTTGTTACAAAAAGAGGAGCTAAAGCTATTCTTGAGGCCTATCTTGATGCAAAGTTTGAAGGGGGGAGGCATTTAAGAAGAGTGAAAAAGATTGCGGTACAATAGTATATAATTGATAGGAGTCTGCTCATTGGAATCTCTTACCCCTCACATACTTACAAAGGAGAATTTTTCGGAGTTGAGTCAAGCTCTTGAAGATTACCCATCGGGAATAGTCGTCCCTATTGACAAACCATATCAATACAGTAGTACAGAGGTTGTTGGGAGATTGAAATTCTTTTTTAAAAAATTTTTCGGCGACAAAAAACTTAAAGTCGGTCACGCAGGAACATTAGATCCTCTTGCCACCGGCCTGCTTTTAGTTTGTATAGGAAAGGCGACTAAAATTGCAGAACTTTTGCAAGCCCAGCCTAAAGAGTATGTGGCACAATTTATCTTTGGAGCTGTAACTCCTTCTTATGACAGAGAGCATCCGATTTCTCAGCTTCTTGATTATAATCATATTACTAACGAGTTGATAGAGAGTGCCGTATTGCAGATGATAGGAGAGAAAGAACAAATACCTCCAATGTTCAGTGCAAAGATGGTAGATGGCAAACGGCTCTATTCGCTTGCAAGGAAAGGGGAAGATATAGAGTTGAAAAGTTCCAAAATTCAGATTTACTCCGCCCAAATTTTGGATGTTAATTTAAAGGGGGTAAAATATCCTCTTCCTGAGCCGCTTATATCGCCACCTTTCTCAACAGAGAACTCTCCCGATAATTTTACAATTAAGAAGAGGGGTAAAGAGAGAGGAGAGGAAGATAAACTCACCCTCACTATTCCCGATGCGCTCTCGCACCTACCAGGTGTAACCATTAGAATATCTTGTAGCAAAGGGACTTATATCCGCTCAATTGCACGAGATCTGGGGCTTTCTCTCAATAGCGGCGGCTTTCTTAATGCCCTCTGTCGCACCCGCATAGGAGATTTTACTTTAGAGCAGACACTCTCTCTAAACGATTTTAAGATATAGTCGCTTTTGAGAGAAAAGGGGCATAATTGAGGAAATTTGTAACTTTTTCTTAAAACTTTCGTATAAAAGACGCTCACTGATTGTTTAAAGGTGGGAGGTATTAATTTAACATAAGTAGATATGAAGTTATCAAATTTTAAATTTCCTTTTCGTGAAGAGCTTATCGCAAAAGAGCCAAGTTATTATGCAGACGAGTGTAAGATGATGGTTCTCAGAAAGATGTCCGGTAAAATTGAACATAAGATTTTTAAAGATATCTTAGATTATGCAAAAGAGGGAGATGTTTTTGTCCTCAACGATGCGAAAGTTTTTCCGGCCCGTTTAAGGGGAAATAAAGAGAAAACAGGTGCGGAAATAGAGGTTTCTCTCCTCAGAGAACTAAACAGCGAACAAAGACTTTGGGATGTTCTGGTTGACCCTGCGCGTAAAATCAGAATAGGGAATAAACTCTATTTTGGAGAGAACGATTCTTTGGTGGCAGAGGTTATAGACAATACAACATCTCGTGGCAGAACACTCAGATTCTTGTACGACGGGAGTTATGAAGATTTTAGAAACACCCTCTTTAGTGTTGGAGAACTTCCTGTTCCAAAGGAGATTAGAGAACATGAGAATGAGATAGACAAAGAACGTTTCAATACAATTTTTGCAAAACACGAAGGGGCGGTTGCAACTCCGGCTGCCGGTCTCCATTTTAGTAGAGAACTCTTTAAACGCTTTGATATAAAAGGGATAGATTACACATTTATTACATCTTATGTCGGATTGAGCCATTTTGCAGGTGTAGATGTTGAAGATCTTTCAAAACATAAAATGGGAAGTGAGAGAATGGTTATTTCAGAAGAGTCTGCGGAGATTATCAATAAAGCAAAAGAGCGTGGCAATAGGGTATTTGCAGTGGGTATAACTGTTGCAAGAGCAATAGAAACCCCTGTTACTACTACCGGAAGAGTCAAACCGTTTGATGGCTGGACAAACAAATTCATCTTCCCTCCTTATAAGTTTGCTGTTCCCGATGCGTTAGTTACCAATTTCCATTACCCTCTCTCTACTATGCTTATGACTACAACTGCTTTTGGAGGTTTTGACAAGGTGATGGCGGCCTACAAAACTGCAATTCAGGGAACCGATGCAAACAAAATTTACAAGTTTGGTATCTATGGCGATGCCATGCTTATAATTTAAGATGTAACTGACTTTTGTTCAGTTTGATAAATTGACCGGCGTTTAGGAAAAAGTTTTTACCGCTGTGCTTGGAATTGACGATTTTGCTCCTCTTCTTTGAGGGGCAAAATCGTTTTATTATGGATAACAGGGAAATACTCAACTGTGCTCTTAATAGTATAATTTATTGTAAACCTGGTATTTGCAGGCGAATCAATGAAAATATGGAGAATTATGAAGAGATATTCTCCTTAACACCAAAGCAGATAGATGAACTTTTTGCCATGGAGGGAATAGGTGCTAAACTCTTCAGTAATGACTATTTAGAATGGGCGAGAGGGGAAGCGGAGTGGTATGCTTCGAAAGGTGTGAAGATTATAGATAAGAATTCCCCCTCTTATCCCCCTTTGCTCAAGGAGTGTTCCGATGCTCCTATAGTGCTGTACTTCAAGGGAAATGCAAATTTGACAAATCCAAAGATAATCTCTGTGGTTGGAACGAGAATTCCCTCCGATGCTGGGTTGTCTGCATGTGCAGAAGTAATTGAATCATTATCAAAAGGGGGATTCAATCCTCTTATAGTTAGCGGATTAGCTGTAGGAATAGATGTGGCGGCACACAGGAATGCATTAAAGAATTCTCTTGAGAGTGTTGCAGTTCTTCCTTGCGGAATAGACCAAATTTACCCCTCTCAGAACAGAATGGTTGCCGTTAAAATGGTGGAAAACGGAGGAATTCTCACAGAATTTCCCCGAGGTGTTAATCCTCTCAAACACAACTTTTTGCAAAGAAACAGGATTATTGCGGGAATATCATCTGCCCTTGTTGTGATTGAAACAAGAATCTCAGGGGGAAGTATGAGCACAACTCAATATGCAAACTCCTATTCAAGAGATATCTTTGCTCTGCCGGGGAGGATAGGTGACGTAAATTCTTATGGCTGCAACTATCTTATATCTAAGAATATAGCAAATTTATACCTAAACTCCTCTACTATTCCCAGCACTTTAGGCTGGAGTGCCGAGCACTCAGATATTTCCCTATCTCCCGATTTATTTTCTATTCCCGATGGTATCAAGGAGAAAATATTGCTAACTTTAACCTCTCTAAAAAAATGCGATGCTGAGGATATTGTGCAGGCAACGGGATTGGATGTTGAGACGGTTTGCAGTGCGTTATTAGAACTGGAGCTCTCTTTTAAAGTAAAAAGAAGCCCCCTCACAAATGAATATATGTTGTACAGGAAGTAGTTTAAAAAGATGAGATTTGTAGATACACATACCCATCCATACGATGAGGCATTCTCTGAAGACAGAGCTGTTGCTATGCAAAGAGCAATAGATCAGGGAGTTACAAAATGGATTCTCCCTGCTGTAGATATCTCGTCATACAAATCACAAAAAGAGCTCGCATTAGCTTACCCTTCCAATGCATATATGGCTATAGGTTTGCATCCCACTTCCGTTGGGAAAGATTGGGAGAGAGAGCTCACATTTGTTGAGGAGAAACTGCTGCAATGGGCAAAATCGGAGAGCGGAGCAGATAACTATATTGCGATAGGGGAGATAGGTTTGGATGGATATTGGAGCAAAGAGTTTATGAGTCAGCAGCTTGATGTTTTTTCTGCTCAATTGGATCTGGCTCTTAAATATAATCTTCCCGTCATTATTCATGAGAGGAATGCGCAACCAAATATCTTTGATTTGTTGGAGGGAAAATCCCGCTCATTAAGGGGGGTATTTCATGCATTCTCCGGAAGTTACGAGACTTATAAAAGAATTAAGAAGTATGGTGATTTTAAAATTGGGATAGGGGGAGTAGTAACTTTTAAAAATGCTTCGGTTGCAGAGACGGTGGTGAATATACCTTTGCAAGATATTGTTTTAGAGACAGATGCACCTTGGCTTACACCGGTGCCGTATAGAGGAAAAAGAAATGAGAGTTCCTATATACCACTTATAGCCAAGAAGATAGCAGAGATTAAAGGGGAAGATATTGAGCGTATCGCCGAGCAAACAACTAAAAATGCTGAGGAGCTTTTTCAGATATAAAGAATTAATTCTTAGGATTATATAACAATATGAAGAGCAAAATAAAAACCAAGAAGAGTGCAGTGCCTTCACTTTTAATGATTTATACAGGGGGGACTATCGGGATGAAAAGCGATGAAAAGACGAAAGCCCTTGTCCCATACGACATAAGCCAGATAGAAGAGGAGGTTCCGGAGATAAAAAAATTCGGATACAGAATAGATAAACATTCATTGGAGAAGGTGATAGATTCCTCTGATGTAACTCCCGATTTTTGGGTAAAACTGGTTAAAATCATAAAAGAGAACTACACTAATTACGATGGATTTGTAATTCTACACGGCACAGATACAATGTCTTACACAGCATCTGCATTGAGTTTCATGTTGGAGGATTTGGAGAAACCGGTTATATTGACAGGTAGCCAGCTCCCGATAGGAATACTCAGGACAGATGGTAAAGAGAATCTGATCTCTTCTATTGAGATTGCTGCTGCAAAGAGAGAAGATGGCCGTCCTATGGTTCCGGAAGTGTGCATCTACTTTGAAAGCCAGCTCTATAGAGGGAACAGGACAACAAAATATAATGCAGAGGCGTTTAAAGCGTTTCATAGCGAAAACTATCCCCCTTTGGCTCAGGTGGGAGTTCATATAAAATACAATACTGCTGCAATCAGATATCCTAAGAAATGGGGTAAGCCCCTTAAAATTAAAACAATGCTCAATACTAATGTTGCAGTCTTAAAGCTTTATCCCGGCATTACTCCCGATGCAATCAGGTCTGTAATAGGGACAAAGGGTTGCAAGGCAGTAATAGTTGAGACTTACGGCGCCGGTAATGCTCCAACCGGAAAGGAGTTTGTAAAGTTACTGCAAGATGCTGTAAAAAAAGGACTTATACTTGTAAATGTTACTCAGTGCTTAGGAGGAAAAGTAGATATGAGCACCTATGCTGCCGGAAAAGGGTTGGAGAAAGCGGGACTTTTGAGCGGTTTTGATGGTACTTTTGAGGCAACGCTCACTAAACTTTTCTATGTTTTAGGAAATTATTCTTCTCTCGATACAATTAAAAAACAGCTTCAGAAAGAGCTTAGAGGTGAAATTAGCTGTTAAAATAGAGAGGAGAGTTGATTGTATGAAAAAAAATTCCTAAATTGCAACCTGATTCCGCCAAAAGTAGGAACAAATAACTAATAAATACAATTGTTTAATATTAAATTAAAGCAAAACTTTATGAAAAAAATTTTCATGTTTTTGGCAGTAGTTGGTCTT
>CADBRQ010000061.1 GCA_902797115.1 uncultured Bacteroidia bacterium | reverse complement strand
TTATCTCTCTGTAGGGTTGGCTTATCGCTTTGGATTATAGACAATTATATAAAATAATTTCTATTCTGCGGTAAACACTTCTCATAAATAATCTGAAACACTTTTTGCTGTTTTGCAGAAAGTGTTTCAGCAGATGTAAGAGGATCTCCGAGGGTGAATTTACTCAAGGATGAGTCTATGTTAGAATCCTCTTCCGTATTTCATCCAGAAGAACTCTTCGAGTGCTTGCCATTCTGCTGCAGCTGCTTCGTAAATCTTTGCAGTATAGGCATTTAACGCATCGGGAGTACCGTTAAAGTTGGATTCTAACTCTTCTAATCCCTCAAAACCAAGCTCTTCTATTTTTGCGATGCTTTTGGCAACTTTTTCTTTAGATGTCTGCCAAGCAACTGTGGCTAAGCGGTTTGCTCTTCTAAATTTCCACGTTACACTTTCAGGATTGTAGTGTTTTTGTCCACAGTAATCGAACGCAGAAGGAAGCGATGTATTCCCTGCAAAGATAGGGATACGAGGGCTTTCCCCGGGGTTATCTGCTCCCCACCAACAGATTCCTCCAATAGCATCTGGAAGCCACGAACGGAGTTGTAGCACAGTGGAATAAGAGCACCAAGCCACGGCAAGAGTTCTGCAAAAATCTATGGTACCGGGTGCAATTGTGTTGAGCATATTTCGGGTAGAAGTTGTAAGCCAAGGATTTGCAACAGGACTAATTTTAGTGTGAGCCGGTATGCTGTCTTTTTCAGGAACATTTACAAGAACATTGCGAGTCATATCGTACTCAGTTCCCTCGTATGTTGAGCGGAAAAATGCCATGACATCTCTAACATCAATCTTCTTCTCCGGCTTAACGCTGAAAGGTAACTCCTCCATATCCATTGTAAGGCCTAAAGATGGAGCTAATGCGTTGAGTACAAACCAGTCACGAATTCCAAAATTTTTCCCGTTTGCATAGGAAGCATTAAAGGCCTTCCACCAGATAAACTCACCTTTTCCATCCCAAAGCCCAAGCTTGCGGGCAACCTTTTCTATATTGTCTGAGCACATAAAGTACTCAGGATTATCCCTTTGCAGTCTCCCGATGCGTGGAATGTTGGCAACTATTCCTACATGATCATCCGGCACTCTCTGTGCAACCCATAGTGCTCCTATTTTATCTTTGCCGCACCCTACAATCTCAAAATCCCACACTTCGTTTTTATCTGCCACAGTGAGACTCTCACCAGAATCTGCATAGCCGTATTTCTCAGCCAATGCACCCATTAGCCGAATTGCATCTCTGGCGTTGTCGCATCGCTGAAGAGCAACTCTTGCCAACTCTTCTACCATAAACATTGCATCTTTGTTTATCAACTCTTTTGGTCCGCCGAAAGTGCTCTCTCCAATTGCTAATTGCTTTTCATTCAGCGATGGGTATCCGGTATTCAGATATGCGTATGTATGAGCTACTTGTGGAATCTCACCTTTCAGTCGTACTCCTGTGGTATCATCTCTGAAATATGTCCAGCGAGTGCCGTAATAGATTTTTTGCACATCACCTTTTTTATGGTTTGCGGCAGGTTCTATACTAATCCAGTTGTGCGATACGCCGTCACATGTGTGCGATGTGATAACACTTCCATCTGTAGTTGCCAATTTCCCAGCAATTATACTTGTACACTCCTGCCCTTGAGTGAGTTCCCAATCTTCTTGAGCGAAAGAACATATCGCCGAGAATAAAATAGATATTAAAAACAGAGTTCTTTTCATAAGATTTGCAAATAAATATACCAACCACAAATATAACAAATTTGCAATCACATAACATGCCCCTGCTCGCTCAAACTCATTTTGCAAATGCAATTCGCTTTATGTGTACTTAATTCTTTACAATCCGTACATCGGATCGTGAGAAATACGTGTGAGGGTACATTTTTCCGGAATATTAAACTCTCCCGGTTTCCATTCATTCCCTGTAGTAATTCTACATTCAGAATATGTACTCTCTTTCCAAATATCCCATATCAGTATTGTATTTGAAGAGTCCAAACATCCGACATCAATGCGAAAATCATCAGTAATCATTCTCGGGTAGTTTTTAATCATATCATATGCAACAAAATCGTTATGTTTGGCAGAAACACATCCTGATATTGGAAAAACAAGAATAAGTTCTCGAGTAAGTTGTTCATAATCAGAAAATGATGCAATTGATAAAAAGAGAGAATCATATCTTGGACGATCATAGTATTTCACAAAAATAGATGTCATATCGAGTTTTTTACCATTTTTATGTAAATCATAAATCCCTAAAATTTCTGTCAAAGTGTCTCC
>CADBRQ010000060.1 GCA_902797115.1 uncultured Bacteroidia bacterium | reverse complement strand
CCCCGCCTTTGGAAAGACAAGACTTATATAGAACAGCTCCTCTCTCTTCAGTAAGATAATCTGCGAGTAAGATTATTTTGATAAATGTTTGTGTAGTTATTGTACTGTAAGTTGCGGTGGTTTAGAATATTGCAGGAGTACTATTCTTGAATCAGTTACAGTTGCTATAGAACAAAAGATAAAAATATAATGATAGATATAAATAGATATACGGAGGATATTTTTAATATAAAATCTGCAGAACAATTCTTTCAACTTGCGTTACAAGCGTTTGAGTATCAGAGAGAAAACTGTCAGGTGTATCGTGAGTACCTGAATGCAATAGGTAAAACAGATGTTTCTCCTTGTTCAATAGAACAGATACCGTTTCTCCCTATTCAACTTTTTAAGACAAATAAAATTGTATCGGAGAGGAAAATAGATGGCACTTCAACACAAGAGCATTGTCCGGTAGGAGGTGGGGGTGAGTTGCAACGAGGTGGTTATAAGACATTTACAAGCAGTGCAACAACATCTATGATTCCTTCTTGTCATTATGTTAAGGATCTTTCCCTTTATGAAAAAAGCTTTATGAGGGGCTTTGAAAAATTCTATGGTCCTCTAAAAAACTATAATTTGCTTGCCCTGCTTCCATCTTATTTAGAGAGAGAGGGTTCCTCTTTGGTTTATATGGCAGATAAACTTATGGCAGAGGTAAAAAAATATGGCGGAGAGGGGGGATTTTATCTCTATAATCATAAAGAGTTGTTGGAAAGGCTTTTGAGAATAGAGACAGCGGTGCCGACGGAAGAGGAAAAATCAGCCGTTAAGGCAAAAGCAAATAAGAAAGCAGAAGCAAAGGCAGGGGCAAAAGCAGAGTCAATTGCAAGTGTTGAAGCAAAAGCGGGAGCAAAAGCAGAAACGGAAATAAGTTTGGCGCCGAGTGCAGAAATAGATGCAAAAAATAAAGAAAGGTCTAATATCAAGAAAACCATATTGTTGGGGGTGAGTTTTGCGCTGTTGGATTTTGCAAAATATGTAACTTCAGACGAGTGTTTTGCAAAAGAGTCAGTTAAGAACGGAGCTCTTAAAAATATTATTGTCATGGAGACAGGGGGAATGAAGGGGCGAGGTAAAGAGCTTAGTCGCAATGAGTTGCACTCTCTTCTCCGCGATTCGTTGAAGACTCCATTTATCCATTCGGAATATGGAATGGCAGAGCTTCTTTCTCAGGCCTACTGTTTGGATGGGGAAAATTTTGTAACTCCGCCTTGGATGAATCTTCTTGTGAGAGATTTGCATAATCCTTTCAAAATGAGCGTACAAGGTAGAGGAGCTGCCAATATTATAGACCTTGCGAATATTCATTCGTGTTGCTTTATAGAGACGGAGGATCTTGTTACAATCTCGAATACTCATTTGAAAATCTCTGAATCACAGCAACTTTTAAAATTTCAGATTCTCGGCCGCATTGCCCATTCAGAACTCAGGGGATGTAATATGCTCTTGGAATAAATGGTTCGTTAATGGCTGAAATTCACCCTTAATTGTTGTTAAAAACCTCTTTCAAGATAGCGATAGATTTTAGATTTAGTCGTGATTGGGTGTGATACTCTAAATATTCTATCATTTTCTGCAGAAATTCACCCCTTGTTTTGCCGTTACATTCAATCGATTTGAGTTCGTTGATTGGGGTTGTCAGAATGGAATTGAGCAGTTTTGAATACTCCGGTGGAAAACACGCATCGCGATTAAAATAGGCAACATATTCACCCAAAGCGTAATTGAAATGCGGGCATGTTGCAGAATAGTTGTCTTGTGGCATATAACCCATTGAGCGGCAAAGGTTTGCGGTGAAGAATAGATGAAAGTTTTCTATTCCCTCGTCCATTGCCTCTAACAGTTCTATGGAGGTTGCAATAAATGTGAAAAGATTTGTATTGGCTTCTACCTCCCTGATAGTGCGGCTGAGCAGTTCGCACATAAAAATAGCAATGGAGGTTTTATTTAAATCTGTTTTAATGGTTCTCAAACTCACGGCAGGAACAATCTCTTTGAGCAGTGGCAATCCTGTTCCAATTCCCGGGGAGTGTCTATAGAAAACCACACTGTCTAAGATATTCAGAGGTGTCAGTAGTGCTGCTCCTGCGTTTTTCTTTGAGGCATAGTAGTAATAAGCACCCATTCCGTATTGGTTGGAGTATCCGTTTACAACCAGCCCCGTATCTGAATGCTTTGTGGTGTGCAACACAATTATTTGCTCCTTGCTTAACATTTTTCCTCAAAGATTTTAATCTATGGCTTATGCTTCTCGTTTCAAAAAGGTTGCAAGTTTATGCAGCGCTACGCTGCGATGTGAGATGGCGTTTTTTTGCTCTTCCGTCATCTGTGCTATTGTGCAGTTGTATCCGTCCGGCATAAACACAGCGTCGTAGCCAAAGCCGTTGCTTCCAAGCATCTTGCGGGTAATAACTCCGTTCACTATTCCCTCAAAAGTGTGGTATTCTCCTTTGTAGTAAAGAGTTATGACTGTTCTAAATCTTGCTCGGCGATTCGCTCCTTCGCTCTCCTTTTCCATCCTCTCTAATTCCCACAGCAGCCTTCCCATAACCATTCGGTATTTGAGTGGAATCTGCATCTCCTCTCCACTTGCAACAGCTTTTACAGCTTCTGCCATCTCTTCCTCCGTAACGTTCCAATTGTCCGCATATCGAGCCGAGAATACCCCCGGAGCACCATTTAGCGCCTCCACTTCCAAGCCGGTATCATCTGCAAAACAATCTCTGCCAAACATTTTCACAACAGTTCTGCATTTTAGCATAGAATTCTCCTCTAAAGTGGTGCCTGTTTCCGGTATATCTTCCGGATGCCCCAAATCCTTTGGCATAATAAGTGTGAATGATTTGCCGAGGATGGCAGATGCCTCTGAAATTTTGTGGTTGTTAGCGGTTGCAAAAATAAGTTCCATTGTTTGTTTATGATAATTGCTTATGCGGTAAAGTTACTAATTATTGTGTAACTTTGTGAAAGCAATACCAAATGAGAATATATGGTATTTGCAAAGAGATGCAACCTTTTAGCATGCCAATAGATAAGTAGTTGGATATAAAGGACAAAGTTGTTAAAAAAGAGATCATTATGAATAAAATTAAGTTTGGATTAGTTGGGGCGGTGGTCATGATTATAATGGCTGCCAATATTGGCTCTGCACAATCGGATTATTATAAACTCTCCAAAAACCTTGGTGTTCAGTACGATATACTTAGAGCACTAAGTGTCGATTTTGTAGATACGATAAATTTTGAGAGGATTTTGCGTAATGGGATTGATGCTATGTTGGAGGGATTAGATCCTTATACAGAGTATATTCCTGCAGAGGAGACAGAGGCAATAGATATTCTTACTACAAGTTCATACGGTGGAATAGGGGCTGCCATCAGGAAGGTTGATAGTATAGGTGTTATAATTATGCAACCCTATGCCCTCTCACCAGCAGTTACTTACGGACTCGAACCCGGGGATGTTATCTTGAAGATAGACGGACAGGATGTAAAACCGTTTAATGCAGATGAATGTTCTAAGATGATGCGTGGAGTTCCGGGGAGCAAAGTTGTGTTTAAAGTTCAAAAGGGCAGAACGGGAGAAATTAAAGATATAGAGGTAATTAGAGGAAAGATTCACACTCCCGACGTGACATACGCAGGACTTCTTGTGAATAAAAAAGGGGAGAAGACTCGCGATGGTTATATAGACCTTACGGGTTTTACTGTTGGTGGAGGTGAAGATTTTCGCAAGGCGGTACAACAACTTAAAAATGAGGGTGCTGAAAGAATCATTATAGACCTCAGAGGTAATGGTGGAGGTGTATTGGATGAAGCTGTAGATGTTGTAAGTGCCTTTGTACCAAAGGGAAGTTTGGTTGTTAAGGCAAAAGGAAGAGGTGTTGGAAATACTTTCGAAAATAGTACAACAAAGGAACCTATTGATACTCAGATACCTGTTATGGTGCTTGTAAATAGTTCCAGCGCATCGGCGAGCGAAATTGTTGCCGGCGCTTTGCAAGATTGGGACAGAGGTTTTATTACCGGCACCAGAACCTATGGCAAAGGGTTGGTTCAGACGTTCCGTTCAGTTGGAACAGATGGACGATTAAAGCTCACTATATCAAAATATTACACTCCAAGCGGAAGGTGTATTCAAATTATGGATTACTCTCACAGGAATTCAGACGGCAGTGTTGCTTCTGTTCCCGATTCGCTGAAAAAAGAGTTTAAAACCTTAATTAAAGGTCGTTCCGTTTATGACGGCGGAGGTATTACTCCAGACACTGTCATTACATCAAAACTTGTTTCCCGCACAGCAGTGGCGCTTGTATATTCCGGAGTATTAGACGAATATGGAGTAGAGTTTTATAAGAAAAACAAAACAATCTCTCCTGCCGGTTCTTTTCTCCTCAGCGATTCGCAGTATGAAGATTTTATAAAATTCGCATCGGCAAAAGATTTAGATTTGCGCTCGGCCGCAGAAGTAGCTTTTGATCAGATGGTTACAAGGGCAAAAGAAGAGGATTTATATGAAGCAGATAAAGAGCAATTTGAAGCTTTAGGCAAAAAAGTGAAGCTCTCTAAGGAGGATTTATTGAGGGCAAAGAGGGATGAAATTAAGCCGATGCTTGAGGAGGTGATAGTTCAGAAATACTACTATAACGAGGGAAGGGTTGCTAATTCCCTCAAGGATGATACTCAATTATGGCAGGCGGTAGAGGCGTGGAAGTAAACATAATCTAAAGGTTTAGAACAGAGTGAGATTGTTGCTAATTAAATTTTCAATTGTAGTTATAATAGAAATTTTAAGACTATGAAAAAAATATTTTTTACTGTTACATTATTATTTTTTGGACTCTATTGCTATGGAGCAGAGGTGTTTACAGAGAACGCATCGCGAGCAGACAGAGTACAATCTGTACCATCTACTCATTGTGTAGATTGTTGGAACTACGATATGGACGTGCTTCCCGGAGCAAGCAATATCGCTGAGTATTTGCCTCTTATAAAGGGTAAAAAGGTGTGTGTATTGAGTAATCAGACAGGAATTATTCCTCTGGTAGATTTTACTGTTACGGGTGATGGTAAGGCGCAACTCAATTTGAACGAAGAGCAAAAGCGTCTTTACAAACTTGGGGCAAAATCGGATGGACAAGATGAGTGCAGACAATTTTTCCGTTATGTTCATATTGTAGATACTCTCAAAGCATTAGGTGTTGATATAGTGTGCATTATGTCTCCGGAGCATGGTTTCAGAGGAACGGCAGATGCTGGAGAACATGTGAGTAACAGTGTAGATCCGCAGACCGGAATTGAGGTGCGTTCGTTGTACGGCGGAAATCAGGATGTAAATAAGCTCATGGAGGGGTTCGATGTGTTGTTATTTGATCTTCAGGATGTTGGAGTGAGGTTCTACACCTACTATGTTACTATGGTAACTATGATGAAGCGGTGCGCAAAGAAGGGGATTCCATTCATTGTTTTAGACCGTCCAAATCCTATAGGATTCTACACAGATGGTCCAATACTTCCTATGATTAAGGAACTTAAAAGTGGTGTTGGAGCATTACCTATTCCAATAGCATACGGCATGACAATAGGAGAACTTGCAAAAATGGCAAATGGTGAACATTGGTTGGAATATACTTTAGATGAGCGCGGTTTTTATATGCAGAACACCTCTTTGGAGTGTGAACTTTATGTTGTAAAGTGTTTGAATTACGATCACTCAAAACATTATCGTCTGCCGGTTAAGCCATCTCCTAACCTCCCTAATATGAGGAGTATATACTTATATCCATCTATTTGTTACTTTGAGGGGACAAATGTGAGCATAGGGAGAGGAACAGATTTTCCATTCCAAGTTTACGGCTCTCCGGAGATGAGAGATTGCACATTTTCATTTACACCGCAAAGTGTATCGGGAGCAAAAAATCCACCAAGATTAGGAGAACTGTGCTACGGAGTAGATTTGCGCAAAGACTTATCGCTGAAGAAGATAAATAAGAATAAAGTAGATCTCTCTTTCATCATCGATGCGTACAACCGAACGGGTAAACGCGGTCTCGATTTCTTCCGCCGGATGTTTGACTTGGAGATTGGAGATACAAAAGTTAAAGAGCTGATAGTTGAGGGTAAAAACTTCTCTGAAATTAAAAAAGAGATAGGATGGGACGCTCAGGTTGCCGCCTTTGAAAAAGCAAGAGTTCCGTATATGCTGTATGAGTAAAATCAGCAAATGAAAAAGCAACGGCTCAATTTTTTCAAGAGATAAAAACAGTTGTTTCAGCGTTATAATGGCACCGATTCCTTGAATTTTTGCAAGGTAATTTTGCACCATTCCTTAAATTTTGGAGTTGGTTGATGAATGCATTGCTGAGGATGGGGAGTTTATTTATATAGCTCTGAATGAGAACCTAAGCGGATAAGCGTTATGGATTTTTCTGCGGAATTAATCCAAATAAGAAGAAAGTCATTCTGTATATGGCATTCCAAACATCCTTTATAATCTCCTATAAGGGGATGTGGCTTATAAGATGTATCGACAGTTCCTTTTTCTTGCAACTGCAATAAGACGGACTTTAAAGCATTGATCTTTGAACTCTGTCGTTTGTATTTTTTTAGATCCTTCTTAAATTGTGTGGAATATAAAATATTCCACATACTATAGATTAGCTACAAATTCATCAAACTTTTTAAGATCCAATTTCTTAAGATTTTTTCCACTTTTTGCTTCTTTAATTGCAGCAATGGTTTCATCATTAGGTTGATTATAAGTAACATCCATAAGGATGGTCTCGATATAATTATTAAGACTTCTATTCTCTTTTCTTGCTCGTATTTTTAATCTTTCGAGCAAATCTTTTCGAAAACGGAAGGCTGTTTGAACTTTTGGGGTATTTTTAAGTGTTGTGGTATCCATATCTTATATATTATATATGTTATATATCTGATTGCAAATATATAACAATTCTATAATAAATTCAAATAATAGCGAGAATAGGCAGAGCGCATCGCCGAAGAAAAAATAGCAGATTTTTCACAAATCACCGAACAAAATCTCAACAAATCACCGAACAAAATCTCCACAAATCACCGAATAAATCGTAAAATCCTTGGTTAAATGGTGAATAAAGCATATATTTGCATAAAATAGTAAATGTATGGCGAAATATAAAAAGCGAATTGCAGACGAAATTTTAAAGCGCAAAATTCTTGGAAAAGGAGCTGTTTTGATTGAAGGTCCAAAGTGGTGTGGTAAGACCACCACGGCAAAGCAGTTGGCAGAAAGTATGCTTGATCTCGGCGACTCTTCTGTGCTTAAGCACAGTTTGCAAATGATAGAAATAAATCCGAATGCGCTTTTAGCAGGCGCAACTCCTCGTTTAATTGATGAGTGGCAGGCCTTACCTTTTATATGGGATTCTATTCGCAGTGAGGTTGATAAACGTGGGGAACCATCTCAATTTATTCTTACGGGGTCATCTGTTCTTCCAGAAGCTGAAGAGACCATTCATAGTGGTACTGGACGATTCGCACATATCATGATGCGGCCAATGAGTTTGTATGAGTCTGGAGAGTCTTCTGGTTCCATTAGTCTTAGAGATTTGTTTGAGGGAAAGGCTATTGACATTCAACAGAACAAATTAACAATGGAAGATATTGCTTATCTCGTGTGTAGAGGAGGATGGCCATGGGCAACATTAATTTCAAAGGAAGTTGCTCTTGACCAAGCTTTTGACTATGTAGATTCTGTGATAAATCGTGATATACAGCGTGTTGATAAAGTAAAAAGAAGTTCTGAACGCACAAAGCTACTTTTGCGTTCCTATGCAAGAAATATCTCGCAACAGGTGTCATATGCAACTATTCGTAAGGATATGATTTCGAATGATGCAAGCACTTTGGATGAAGACACTGTGGCGGACTATATCAAAGCACTAAAAAAATTGTTCGTTATAGAGGATATGGTAGCATGGAATCCCAATTTACGTAGCAAGGCGGCAATAAGAACGAGCGATACTCGTCACTTTGTAGATCCAAGTATAGGAACTGCAGTATTGGGACTTGGACCAAATGATTTGATTAATGATTTAGATTCGTTCGGTTTTTTATTCGAAGATATGGTAGTGCGAGATTTGCGTGTATATGCAGAGGCATTGAATGGTAAACTCTATCACTATAGGGATAGCAGTGGCCTTGAGTGCGATACGGTTCTTCATAGGCGTGACGGTAGTTATGCCTTTCTTGAAGTAAAACTTGGTGGTGAGGGGCGAATAAATGAGGGAGCCGCTAATATGTTGGAATTATCCAATAATATTGATACAGATAAAATGACTCGTCCATCATTTATGGCAGTAATTATTGGGATTGGGGAACATGCTTATAGGAGAAAAGATGGGGTTTATGTAATTCCTATAGGTTGTTTAAAAGATTAAAAATAAGGATACTATGAAGAAAGATTATTTTGAGGGTGTAAACTTTGCTGTAACTATTTGCGACAAAGAGGGTAAGATTGTGGATATGAACCAGAAATCGAAAACAACTTTTCTGAAAAACGGGGAGAGTATAATAGGGAACAACCTGTTAGACTGCCATCCGGAGCCGGCAAAATCTATGCTGGCAGATATGCTGGCAAATCCTCGTACGAATGTTTATACCATTGAGAAAAAGGGAATTAAGAAGATAATCTATCAGACTCCTTGGTACGAAGGGGGAGAATATGCCGGGTTTATGGAGGTGAGCATGGAGATTCCGTTTGAGATGCCTCATAAAATCAGAGGGTAGATACAGATTAATGCCAACAAGCAACAGGATTTAACAGGTGAAAGCATTGTTGAGAGTGGCAATGTAGTTGGATAAACCTTGTACAAGAT
>CADBRQ010000059.1 GCA_902797115.1 uncultured Bacteroidia bacterium | reverse complement strand
TTGCCTTATCTTCAAAGAGCGAGAGCGGAAATACTACAGTTCTTCAATTTTCTATGCCGCTTCATAGTTTCTTAAATACAAATTATGTAGGTCAAGCTGGCTGCAAACGCAAAATTGCATACATAATGCTCTCTCGTCGTATAGTTTTTTAATATCGCACATTTTTCATTTATAGTGCTTGGTTTATATCGAATCTCTGCATTGCTTTGCATTGCTTTGCATTGCATTGCATTGCTTTGCTCTGTAGGGCTACTACTCTCATCAAAAATAAGCAGATATATGACGCTTTGCGCTTTAATACAATCGAATGGTATATTAAAAGGAATTATATTTCAATAAGCCAATGCCAAAGTGTAAAGGAAAACACTAAAATTCCCAAAAGTTGCGGAATGAAATAGCCGAAAGTTGCGGAATGAAACGCCCGAAAGTTGCGGAATAACTTGTGTAATTCATTTATTATTATTATGTTTGCATAGTTTTAAAAATATGCAAAATGAGAGGTCTTAAAATGTATAAAGAAAGAATAGTTGATACTCTTCTTGAATATAGATTAAAAGGGAAAGGAGCTATTCTGATAGAGGGTCCAAAATGGTGCGGTAAAACTACAACAGCAAAGCAGCATTCTAATAGTATTTTAGATTTAGGAGATTTTACAGTTTTTGAAAATTCTCAGATATCGCTAAGAGTCAATCCTCAAATATTGACTTCTGGCGCTGTGCCAAGGCTATTAGATGAGTGGCAGAACATTCCTCAATTATGGGATATGGTAAGGACAGAAGTTGATAAAAGAGGGGCTGTCGGACAATTTATTTTAACAGGAAGTACAGTACCTCCGGATATTCAGAAATTGCATCACAGTGGCACAGGGAGAATTGGTAGAATAAAAATGAGACCGATGTCTTTATGGGAATCCGGAGAATCTTCGGGAACAATCAGCATATCAGATCTCTTTAGTGGAAAAACAATTCTTCCACAAGAAAATAAGCTTTCATTGCAGCAAATTGCCTTTTTAATATGTAGGGGTGGTTGGCCACAAGCCACATTACTTGATGGAAGTATTGCATTAGAAGAGGCGAGAGACTATTGTCAAGCCATATACAAAGTTGATATTCACAGAATTGATGAAACACGAAGAAGTTCGGAGAGGGCTAGATTATTGTTAAGATCGTATGCACGTCATCAAGGAACCTCTGCGAGTTTAAATCATATTAGCACTGATATAAAAGTAAATGACAATACCGCTATTTCTTATGAAACTTTATCAGATTATATAGATGCCCTAAAAAAATTGTTCGTTATAGAAAATATGCCGGCATGGAATCCTAATCTTAGGAGTAAAACTTCTATCCAAACATCCGATACACGATATTTTATAGATCCTAGCATAGCATCCGGAGCATTGTCTATATCCCCCGATGATTTGGTTAACGACCTTAAAACTATGGGATTATTTTTTGAAACTATGGCAGTTCGTGATTTAAGAGTTTATGCAGATTTTATCGGAGGTGATATTTTCCATTATAGAGATTCAAATGGTTTGGAATGTGATTCTGTTATTCATCTTAATAATGGTAGTTATGGGTTAATAGAGATAAAGTTAGGGGGCTCAGAATTGATAGAAAAAGCCAGTGAAAATCTTTTGAAATTGTCTGAAAAAATAGACACTGATAAAATGAAAAAACCTTCATTTCTAATGGTCTTAACGGCTGTAGGGGAATATAGTTATCAAAGAAAAGATGGAATATGGGTTGTACCGATTGGTTGCCTGAAACCATAAAAATGGTATTTTTGTATAAGTAATAACAGTTGAAGGGAAGAAAAAACTCCCACCGAAGCAGGAGTCTAGGTTTATAACCTTCGGCATATAGCCTTATTGTGATAAGATGTAGAATCTTATGGTACCATCATTTTAATAGAAAAATAAGTAATTAAAATAAATATTGCATGGCTAAAAAAATAATAGGTTTTTATAAACTGTTTTTAGGTTTTATCCTCACTGCAATCGGTTTTTCTGCATGTGGCAAACATGAGAGAGTGGGGGCGTTAGAATATGGTTCTCCGTATGAAAAACTAAAATTATCGGGGAGTGTAGTAGATAAAAATAATAATCCTGTTCCGAATGTGAAACTGCAGTTAAAATTTATTGTGCACGATAGAACCTTTAATCATCCAATAGCAATTCCAACTACGAACAACAAAGGAGAAATTTATTACGAAAGTAATCAAACTTTTACAGACACCATTCAAGTTACTTTTGTAAAATCTGGCAACACAGAAGAAGCACAACGCTTTAAAGATGACTCTATAAGAATAAAGAAAGTTAAGATAAGCGATCTGCATAAAGGATGGATGACTGGAGAAGCAGAGGCAAAATTTACTCTGAAACTTCAGAATGAATAAAAAGTTTAAGCATCACCTACCCATTCGGACAAAACTTGCCTTGGAAATAGAGCGCAAGTATTGCAATATAGAGATTAAAGAACACGCTCTGATGCAATTGTTTTGGGAAAGCACCCTTTCTTGCAATCTTAAATGCCGTCATTGCGGAAGTGATTGTAAGATAGATAAAACCAATTGCGATATGCCGGTCGGAGATTTTCTGAAAGTTTTGGACGGGATAAAAGCATATCTGAAATCACAGGGGGAAGATTATCATAGAATATTTGTTATAATTACCGGAGGAGAACCGCTTATGCGGCAAGATATAGCAGAGTGCGGTTTTGAAATTTACAAAAGAGGTTTTCCATGGGGTATGGTTACGAACGGTTATGCTCTTACTCCGGATTTGTTCCGTAAACTTCAGGCGGCAGGTCTTCATACTATGACGGTCAGTCTTGATGGTTTGAGCGATGATCATAACTGGATGAGAGGACGGAACGATAGTTTCGAGAGAGCCGTAAGGGCAATCAAACTCCTGATAGATACGCATATACACAGCAGAGAGGCTTTTGACATAGGGGTGGGGCCAATAAAATTTGATGTGGTTACATGTGTGAATAAGAATAATCTGAAGACTTTACACCAAATAAAGGATTTTCTTATCTCTTTAGGAGTAAAAGAATGGAGATTGTTTACTGTTTTTCCCTCAGGACGGGCGGCGGATGAACCGACATTACATATTAGTAATGAAGAGTTTGTTTACTTAATGGAGTTTATTATAGAAACCCGTAGAGAAAGAAAAATAAAAGCGAGCTATGGATGCGAGGGGTTTCTTGGCAAATGGGAGGGCAGGGTGCGCGACCATTTCTTTAAATGCAGTGCCGGAATTTCTGTGGCTTCAGTTTTATCTGATGGTTCTATTTCCGCTTGTCCGAGCATACGAGAAGATTTTGTTCAGGGTAATATCTATAAAGATGATTTTATGGATGTTTGGAATAATAGATTTGAACTTTATCGTAATAGGGAGTGGGCTAAAAAGGGGATTTGTGCAAACTGTTCTTTCTTTCGCTATTGCAGAGGAAATGGAATGCACTTAAGAACTCCGGACGGAGGAATATCGCGTTGTTACTTATTTGGCGGCTAAGGGTTTCTTTGCTATTCTGTTAGAGGTCTCGATGGCTCCGGTAGGGCAGACGAGCAGGCATAGGTGGCAGCCAACGCATTTAGTACCAATTATATGTGGCTCTCTGTCTGATGGCTCAAAAGAGATTGCCTGGTGCCCTCCATCTTGGCAAGAGTTATAGCATCTGCCGCAGCCAATACATTTTTCCCGATTAATTTTAGGCATAATGAATGTATCGCGATCCAAATTATGAGGAGTGACAAATGTTTTAACTTCTTCTCCTACAAGTTCTTGTAGATTATTTACACCTCGTTTGAGCATATAGTTCTGAAGACCGAGAATCATATCGTCTATAATTCTGTAGCCGTATTGCATTACAGATGTGCAAACTTGTACATTGTTGCAGCCAAGCTGAATGAACTCAAGGGCGTCTCTCCAAGTTTGAATACCTCCAATTCCGCTCAACTCTATATTTTTGAGTATATTGCTTTGAGCCATTTCCAGTATGTGCCTGAGTGCTATCGGTTTAATAGCTCTGCCAGAGAATCCCGATATGGTTCTTTTTCCGGAAACCTCTGCCCCTTGACTCATGGTTACAGATTTTATGGTGTTTATTGCAGAAATTGCATCTGCTCCTGCAAAGTAGGCTCCTATTGCTGGCGATGTTATATGAGTAATATTCGGAGTCATTTTTGAGATGACAGCTATGTTAACACTCTTCTTTACAAGAGAAGTGTATACGGCTACCAATTCGGAGTTCTGTCCTACATCGCTCCCCATACCGGCAAGACGCATCTGCGGGCAAGAGAAGTTAAGTTCAACGCCATCTACACCCGCCTCTTCTGCCATTCGAGCCAAATCAATCCAATCTTTCTCTGTCTGCCCCATTATGGAGGCAATCACCACTTTATTCGGATAATCTTCTTTAAGGCGTTTTAGAATTGCAAAATCTTCCTTTACAGGGTGTTCGCTAAGTTGCTCCATATTCCTGAAGCCGATAAATGGCTTAGATACCGCATCGAACCTTGGTGAAACCTCCTTAATCTCTTGCAGGCAGATAGTTTTGTAAAAGACACCTGCCCAACCCATATCAAAGGCCCTGGCTATCATTTCGTAATTTGTGCAAACCGCACTGGAAGCGAGGAAGAAGGGATTCTCGCATTTTATTCCACAGAATGTTATCTCTAAAGAAGGGAGCTTTGCTTCATTGGCGGGCTTAGAGTCTGCTACACTATCTGTTTGTTCTATCTGCTGTTTTTTTACCATTCTTCCTATCTCGGCGATTCGTATAGGGAGATCGTAGTGAATGCACTCTTTTTCTGCAAGTTGTAGCTCTTCTTCGGTGGTATTTCGGAGCCAGCGAAAAGCTAAATCTCCATTTTCAAATCGGATTGCACGAATTGCCCTTGCCGGATCTCCATTTTTGCAAACTTTGCTGCAAGGGGCATCTTGACAAAGAAGGCATCTTTTGGCCTCATCGTGTAGATTGAGTTGATGTTGCATATTTTCTCTTTTTATTGATACACTATTACATCTCCATAGAAATGCTTCCCGTGTAGGTTTTTCCATCATCTGCTACAAACTCAACTCTGAAATCATAAGTTCCAGGCACATCGGGAAGTTCTGTAAAATAAAGGAAACAGAGAGTCTGACGATATTGAAGTGACCTAGTGGTTCCACCTATCAAAACCAAATCTTCCGAAGTCAATTTATATAACAGTTTCTCTACCGGAGTGAATGGGGTATAAGAAAGATCAATATCATAAGAGCTTGGGCCAAGGTAAGAAGCTACATACCTATTCCATATCTCACTCGCTTGAGATTTTATATCATCAGTTCTATTTAATTGATATTTAGACTTTATAAACGGATATGTACTTCTTCCCAAAAAACACACAATATCATTCA
>CADBRQ010000058.1 GCA_902797115.1 uncultured Bacteroidia bacterium | reverse complement strand
ATAAAATCTTTGAGAGTATTTACAGACTTCTCTCTCCTCTCCTTTGATATGAACAAATTAAAATAGATTTTTATGGCAAAAGAGTATGTAGTTGGCGTAGATATAGGCGCCCAAAGTGCAAAAATTGGAATTGTAGATAAAAAGGGAAATATTTTAGAGCGAGCAGTAATCTCCACAAAACAAAAGGATTACAAAAAGTTTGTTGCCCTTTTAACAAAGACAATTAAGGAGTTGTCTAAAAATGTAGGACTCAGAAATATTAATGGAGTTGGGGTAGGAGCCCCTTCAAGCAACTATTACACAGGAGATATGGTAAATGCCTCCAATGTTGTCTGGGGAAAGGGAAAGATAATTCACCTTGCTTCTGAAATCTCAAAAGGTCTTGATGGATTGAAAGTTACAATTACCAATGACGCGAATGCCGCAGCTATCGGTGAACATAAATACGGTGTAGCAAAGCAGATGAAGAATTTTATTGAGATAACCCTTGGAACTGGGGTAGGAAGCGGAATTGTGATAGATGGCAAATTGGTATACGGCAGTGACGGATTTGCAGGAGAGCTTGGGCACACCTGTGCAATAAAAAACGGAAGGGAGTGCGGCTGTGGCTTAAAGGGGTGTTTGGAGACCTATTGCAGCGCTACCGGAGTTGCCCGTACAGCGTATGAAATGCTCTCTAAATCAAAGAGTAAATCATTGTTAAGAGGGAAGAAAGAGATAACCTCAAAAGATGTTTTTGATGCTGCGGAGAAGGGAGATAAGGTTGCTCTCAAGATTTTTGAATTTACTGGCGAGGTCATGGGAGAGAAGTTTGCAGACTTTATCCCTTTCATGGCTCCCGATGCAATAGTGTTGTTCGGAGGTTTGGCAAAAGCTCAGAAATACTTTATGCCCTCCCTGCTGAAGGCTATGAATGAGAATGTTGTCTTCTTGTGGAAAGATAAAGTGAGTGTGCTTATATCTTCTCTTAAAGAGAGCGATGCTGCTATACTCGGCGCCTCTGCACTTGCTTGGTAAATAATAATATCTGCTTAATAATTAACTGAATATGAAGCTTAAAATTGTTTTTTTGGATGCCGGAACAATGGGTGAGGATGTCTCTTTGGAACCTATTGCATCTCTTGGAGAATTTACAAGTTATTACCATACTCCGGATGAGGATGTTTTTGAGAGAATTAAAGAGTGCGATGTGCTTATGGTAAATAAAGTTGCTGTTCGTAAGCCTCAAATAGATGCAGCTCCAAACCTCAAACTTGTTTGCGTTGCCGCTACCGGGACAAACAATATCGATATAGAGTATGCACATTCCAAAGGTGTTGAGGTTATGAATGTTGCAAACTATTCTACTTTTTCTGTGGCTCAAGTTACTATGGCAATGCTTCTCTCATTATCGTGCAAGGTCCCGTATTACGATTATAGGGTTAAAACAGGTGTATATTCGGGTGGGGTAAGTGCATCGGATGTATCGAGAGTATTCTATAATCTTGAGGGACAGACTCTTGGAATAATAGGTCTGGGCAATATCGGGAGAAAAGTGGCCTCTCTTGCTACTGCTTTTGGGATGAGGGTTGTTTATTATTCAACTTCTGGGAAACCGCACTCTACTGAGTATGAGCATCTTCCTCTCGATGAGCTCTTGAAGGTGAGCGATTATATCTCTCTTCATGCCCCTTTAAACGATAATACTCGCAATCTTATAACTTACTCCAAATTAAAGCTTTGCAAACCTACGGCTAATTTTATAAACATAGGCCGAGGTGCTTCTATGGATGAAGAGGGGGTTGCACGGGCTGTAAATGAGGGAGTTATAGCTGGAATAGGAATAGATGTTTATAAGGACGAACCTCTTCCGGCTTCATCTCCGCTTCTTGCAATTGAGGATAAGACCAAGATAATTCTTCTGCCCCATATAGGTTGGGCAAGTCATAATGCCAGGGCTCTTCTTGTGGATCGAATGGCAGAGAATATCAAGACGTTCTTTAAGCTTTAGAACCTTGTGGTTAAGAATTTATAAAACCCGATGCTCTATTTGAGAGGAGAATCGGGTTCTTTTTTCATATAATTATATTCAAGACGGTCTAACAAGCTTGGAAAGAACTTGTTAAGCCAAACGGTTATATGTCCGACCGTGGTAAGGATAACCTTTTTCTTTCTTTTATATACCGCCTTTGTCAAACGACGTGCGCACTCTTGAGCACTCATCATTTTTTCTTCCTCTCTCGGAGTCTCTCCCTGTGGAGTTCCATCTGCAGTCAGAGCAGAATAACGGACATTTGAAGCGGTAAAGCCCGGAGCAAAAATGAGCACATTTAAATTATCTTTAAGGTGTTCAACTCTAAGGGTATCCAAGAAGCCGATGATTGCAAATTTTGAAGACGAATAACCGGTTCTGGCAGGTAATCCTTTAAAGCCGGCAATTGATGTAACTCCAACTACAGTACCCTTACTCTCAAGCAGATAGGGAAGGGCATATTTTGTACAATAGACAGTTCCCCAGAAATTGACATCCATAAGTTTGTGAAGCACAGATAAATCCAGCTCTTTAAACATTGCTCTCATTGAAATACCGGCATTGTTCACTAACACATCTATTCTCCCAAACTTTTGTATTGTACTCTCGATGAGCCTTTTGCAATCTTCTTCCTTTGAAACATCGGTAGGTACTGCCAAGAAATCTTCTTCCCTTTCTCCTTTGTTTGAGAGGACGCAAAAAGTTTGTTTTAATTTATCTGCACTACGGGCCGCCAAAACTACTTTAGCCCCTTCTGCGGCAAACTGATAAGCGGAAGCGAGTCCAATTCCCGAACTCGCTCCCGTTATAATTACAACTTTATCTCTGAAATGTTGTTCCATATTACTCTATGGCCATATCTTTAATATCTGTTCCACCTGCATACGCCCCCTGATCGTGTTTCTTTTTAATCTCTGCAAATGCCTTTAGAGTATATTCAACATGTTCCATCTGGTGCATTTGGGTACATATCAGACGGAACATAATAATACCTTGAGGAACAACAGGATACACAACTACAGAACAGAAAATCTTGTAGTTTTCTCTGAGGTCTATGAGTATGTTCGTAGCTTCCGGAACTGTGCCGTGAATAAATACAGGGGTAATACATGCTTCGGCAGGACCAATATCGTACCCAAGTTCACGAAGTCCGTTTTGTAGAGCGCGTGAGATTGTGAAGAGATGTTTACGCCTCTCGTCTCCATTGCGAATCATATCCAATCTTTTGAGGCATCCCTCAACCAAAGGCATTGGAAGACTCTTTGCATATATCTGACTTCTAAGGTTATAGCGCAGATAGTTAATTATATCTTTAGGACCGGCAATAAAACCGCCTATAGCAGCCATTGCTTTTGCAAATGCTCCAAAATATAAATCTATGCCATCTATCACCCCCTTCTCTTCAGAAGTTCCACGCCCATGTGCACCCATAACTCCAAAGCCGTGAGCATCGTCAATCAATATTCTGAAATTGTATTTCTCTTTAAGCTTAACAATTTCATCTAAGATTCCCATTGCACCTGTCATTCCGTAAACTCCCTCTGTTACAAGAAGTACTCCGCCTCCATCTTCTGCGGCTTTTTTTGTGGCCCTTGCCAACACTTTTTCACAGTCGGCAATATCGTTGTGGGCATATCTCATTCTCACTCCGATATGAAGTCTTAGCCCATCCATAATACATGCGTGGCACTCTTCGTCATAAACTACTACATCTCTGCGGGTTAAGAGCGCATCGAGAGTAGAGATCATACCTTGATAGCCGAAGTTGAAAAGAAATGCATCTTCTTTGCACTCAAACTCAGCGAGTTCTCTCTCCAATTGTTCGTGAAGCGATGTGTGTCCGCTCATCATTCTTGCTCCCATAGGGTAGGCAAGCCCCCATTTTGCAGCCGCCTCTGCATCTACCTTTCTGACTTCAGGGTCATTAGCCAATCCCAAATAGTTGTTGAATGTCCAAGTGAGCATCTTTTTCCCTTGGAAAGTCATATACGGAGAAATTTCCCCTTCAAGTTTAGGGAACATAAAATATCCGTGAGCTCTCTTTCTGTACTGACCGAGAGGCCCCCCTTCGTTTTTTTGTATTCTCTCAAAAATATCCATAGTTTATGTTGTTTTAATT
>CADBRQ010000057.1 GCA_902797115.1 uncultured Bacteroidia bacterium | reverse complement strand
TAAAAAAGAATTGCTACCTTGCAAAGAATAATCATTAAGCCTAAACGGCAATGATCTAAAAGTGTTTGCATATTTAAAACTATACTATTGCGATTATGAAAAAAACATTCTCTTTTTCTTCGGCGATGCGTTCGGCACTCTTTCTTTTATGCCTGTTTTATTTTATTGATTCCCGCGGGCAAAGTGTTACTCCTCAAGAAGAGGCTCTGGCGGGAAAAATTGATGAATATGTACAAAAAGTGCTTACACAGTGGGAATTGCCAGGATTGGCGGTGGCCGTAAGTGTAGATAATAAAGTTATCTTGAGTAAGGGCTACGGAATTAAAGAACTGCGCCCAGCAGATGGAGTAGGATTTAAAGGGGCAAGATATGATGACCGCTCTATTACTGCAGGTGGAGTACAAGGGGTTGTAAATGAACCTAATACACCTATCGATTCAAAAACTGTTTTTCAAATTGGTTCTGTTTCTAAATCTTTTACTGCTGCTATAATGGCACAATTAGTTGAAGAAAAGAAGGTTAAGTGGACAGACAAAGTTGCTGACATTCTTCCGGACTTTAAAATGTTTACAGACGAAGACGGTTATGTTACTGACAATATGATGGTTAGAGACTGCTTCCTCCATTCGACAGGCCTTAGCGGAGAGGCGGGAACTTACTTTGGAAACCTCGGCTACTCCCGTCACGATACTTATCTGCTTCTTGGCCGCATGAAGCCCGGATTCAGTTTCCGCAGCGCATACGACTACAACAATATAACCTTCATGATTGCATGTGAGATCATTGAAAAACTTACCGGCAAAACATGGGAGGAACTGATTGAAGAGAGATTGTTTAAACCATTGGGAATGAACGCATCGAGAGTAAATGCGGAGGGATTTGCAAACTCAAAGAATGTTGCAACTCCTCACGATTGGAGGTATAATGGAAAAATAGATGTTCAACCGCTTTACGCAAATGAGCAAGCTCTTCATTGGCTTACAGTTATAGGACCGGCAGGAGGAGTAAGTTCAAACGTAGAGGATATGATCCGCTACGCTCAGTTCCATTGCAACAACGGGTATATTGTTAATCGCGATGCGTCCGGAGCGGTCACAGATACAACTTTCATTATGCCAAGACGTGCGATGCAAGGTTTACACAGAGGCTATACCATTACAAGCCAAGACTCCACAAAGACCAATCTCTATGCAATGTGCTGGTTTGTGGAGCAGAACAACCGCTTCAGACTTTACTTTCATACCGGTACAACCTGGGGAATGACAGCCATTTGCTTCTTTGTTCCTGAACATAAAATCAGCGGAGTTGTATTGGTAAACTCTGAAGTAAATGCCAACCCTCGTTATGCAATCATGCGCCGTGTAATAGATTTGGTTAGAACTTATCAAGGTGTTGACTCTGAACCTGCCGCTCTTAGAGATTATTCTACCGAATATTTTAACGACTATAAAGCTTCTCGCGATAAAACTTTAGAGACTCAGGCCGCCGCTCCTAAACCAGCTTTCGTTGAAGAGGTGCAAGACCCTACCGTTTTTGCCGGCAGATATGTTAAAGATGAACTCTTCGGAGATTTGATAGTCACTTACGAAAATCCTGCAGTAAAAATTGGTGCAAAAGGCAAGAACAAGAAAAAGGCGACTCTTGAAAAAGAAAAGTTGTATATAGAGTTCGGCAAAAAGAAGGGCGAACCAGGGTTCAAAAACGAACTTAAACATATAAACGGCACCACATACGAATTCCGCCGAGATGGTTATGGTTTCAAAGTAACCTTTCAAATGACCGATTACGACGCCATCCCGAATATAGAAGATCGCGCAAAGATTTCCCCTGTAAAAGGTCTGACAATGGAATTCGGATGCGGCGAAGAATCCTACTTCGGCGGCTGGACCAAAGAGTAAGTTTTTGCAAAAAGTTGCAAAAATACGCCTTTAACCCTTGCAAAAAGTTGCATAGCTAATTATTAAATAACTAATATACAAACATTTAATGTATATTAATAAAGTTTTGGGATTAAATTCCCAAAACTTTATGTTTTTAGTGATTTTTAGGAATGAATTCCAACAATCTTATATTTTAACCGAGTTTTTGGAATCCATTCCAAAAACTTTCATTATATTTGCGGTACTAAAAAATTGTGATATGGGAAAAATCTACCGCAAAGAATATATGGATTTGCTTTTAGCCATGATGGATAAGAGTATTATTAAAGTTGTGACAGGTATAAGACGTTGCGGCAAATCTACCCTCCTTACAATGTTTCAAGATCATCTGATTGAAAGCGGAGTAGATCAAAAGCAAATTGTTTCAATCAACTTCGAAGATATGGCTTTTGTCGGTTTGAAAAATAAATTTTCACTTTATAAATTTCTAACAGAGAAATTGCAACCTCAGAAGATGACATACATATTCTTGGACGAGGTGCAACTTGTTGATGAGTTCCAAGCTGTTGTAGATAGTTTGTATATAAAGCAAAATGTAGATCTTTATATAACAGGATCTAACGCAAAAATGCTCTCTGGCGAACTGGCCACAATGCTGACAGGAAGATACATAGAGATAAAAATGTTGCCGTTATCCTTCAAGGAATACATAGCCGGTTCTCAACATAGCACTTCTATTTCAGAAAAATATAAAGAATACCTATCTCTAAGTTCCTTTCCTTACACTATTGAAATAGCTGATAATAAGCAAGTTGTAAATGATTATCTTCAAAGCTTATACAATACTATTATTTTAAAAGATATTGTTTCAAGGAACAATATCTCCAATGTTATAGTTTTGGAAGATATAATTCGTTTTGTGTTTGACAACATAGGAAACACGATTTCCTCCAAGAAGATATCCAATACTTTAAATTCAGATGGAAGAAAGAGCGATGTTAAGACCGTAGAGAAATATTTGAAAGCACTTACGGATTGCTATCTTCTGTATAGAGCAGACCGTTACGATGTTAAAGGCAAACAGTATTTAAAATCCCTTTCAAAATATTATATTGCAGACATAGGTTTGAGAAGAGTTTTGCTCGGCAACAAAGCAACCGATGTAGGACATATCTTAGAAAATATAGTATTCCTCGAATTATATCGCAGAGGATACAAAGTTTACATCGGAAAAGTTGGCAATTCAGAAGTGGATTTTGTGGCAGAGAATATGAACGGCATTGAATATTTTCAAGTAGCCGCCACCATTCGCGCTCCGGAAACAAAAGAACGTGAACTGTTTCCATTTGCCTCAATAAAAGACAATTATCCCAAAACCATTTTAACTCTCGACGAAGATCCCGATTTCAACCTCAACGGCATCCGCATCCGCAATGCCCTCAGCTGGCTTTTGGAATGATACTTCTAATTTGACATAAAATTATTATTTCAAAATTTGATATTTGAACAACATTGGTACAATCTCCTCGTTATAGTATTCTTTTGTCAAAAGAGCAAGTGTTTTAATATTCCCGTTGAGACTTGGATAATCCCATATAGTTTTTCCTCTATCATCCGTATGTTTGGTATTCAATTCCTCTTTAATTTGATATAATCCGTAATTAATTTTCTTGTTATAGTTCTTTGTATGTTTGGCATCTGTTAAGACTTTAGTCCATTGCTCCATTATCTGCTTTTCTTTGACATTCATTTTCAGTTTCCTAATAGCCTCTGACGCTAATGTTAAACCATTAATATTATCAAAGCACAACTGATTGATATACTTTCTTCCATCTGAAGCTTTTAAGATAGTTCTTATATGGTTTTGTGGTTCAAGTACACAAAATAAAAGGCATTTCAATAGCCATTGTTCTAACTTGCCATTCTTTATATCTTTAAAATATTCCTCAGCTCCATCGGCAGATTTCATAATCCTACCCCTCTCGGTCCATTGACGGTTATGTGCGATATAACGGCTTGCAGCAAACAATGGTAATTTTTCCAAAAAGTT
>CADBRQ010000056.1 GCA_902797115.1 uncultured Bacteroidia bacterium | reverse complement strand
TTGGCTCTCCATGCAATCCGACAAAACTCTCTAACACCTTCAAAAGCGTTAAGAACGTAAACATTACCAATAAGACGATTTCTAATTACCTCACCTTCCTATCCGAATCGTTCCTGCTGAACAAAGCTATACGTTACAATATAAAAGGTAAGAAATACATCAACACGCTCTCCAAATACTATTTCTCGGATATTGGCCTAAGAAATGCCATTTTGGATATGCGCCAGCAGGAAGAGACGCATATCATGGAGAACATCATTTACAATGAACTGATTACGCGAGGTTATAGCGTAGATGTTGGGATGGTGGAGATTAGAAAGCCCGATAAAGAAGGAAAATGGTCTCGTACCCAATTAGAGGTGGACTTTATTGCAAACATCGGCAGCAAGAAGTATTATGTGCAGTCGGCATTATCCATCCCAGACAGGGAGAAAGAGATACAGGAATCTCGCCCACTTACAAACATCAATGATTCTTTCAAAAAGGTAATCATTGTGAAGGACCACATTATGCCTCGTCGAAACGAGGAGGGAATACTCACAATCGGTCTTTTCGACTTCTTACTCAAAGAGGATAGTTTAGACTTATAATCACCATTTTAGACAATCTCATATTATATTATAGCATATACAAAAATAATAGATAAACACCTCCACAGGTTTTAATAACAAAAGCAAAAAAACATAAAGGTTATGAATAAAATTGTTATGATTACAGGAGCAACGAGCGGCATCGGGTTGGCTTGTGCTAAAAGATTTGCAGAAAACGGAGACAAACTCATCTTAACCGGCAGAAATGAGAGAAGGCTCAAAGAGCTCAGCGATGAGTTTAAAAGCAATGACACTCAGGTTATTACATTAACTTTTGATGTCAGAGACCGAGAAAAAGCAACAGAAGCCATTAATTCTTTAGCAACAGAATGGCGAGAAATAGATGTACTTATAAACAACGCCGGATTGGCGCTTGGACTTGACCCTGAATACGATGGAAGTTTTGAAGATTGGGAGACAATGATAGATACCAACATCAAAGGTCTGCTCACAATGACACGGCTCATAGTTCCATTAATGGTCAATCGCGATAAAGGTCATATAATTAATATAGGTTCTGTAGCCGGTGACGCCGCCTACGCAAACGGCAATGTTTATTGTGCCACCAAAGCTGCTGTAAAAGCATTGACAGATGGGTTACGCATAGATGTGGCAAAAACATCCATAAGAGTGACCAATCTAAAGCCAGGACTTGTTGAGACAAATTTCAGTACAACCCGCTTTCATGGAGATACAGAGCGGGCAGCAAATGTCTATAAAGGAATAAAGCCCCTTACCGGAGAAGATATTGCAGATGTTGCAGTATATGCCGCCAATGCCCCTGAACATGTCCAAATTGCTGAGGTGCTTATTCTCCCTACCCATCAGGCAAACGGAACTGTGATTGCAAGAAAAGAGTCTTGATTTAGAACAAACTTATTATTAAATTTGTTCGTTTGTTCCGCGGCGGCCTTGTTGGGACTCAAAAAGAAGAGACAATTACAGATGGAACTTGGTTCAGAAAATGCCGAAAAGGGATTTAGAAATAAAGTGTTAGGAGAGGTGAAATAAGGTAAGCCGAGACCGGAAAGAGAGTTACAGGAAGAGACTATAAACAGTATAGATTAAATATTAAATAAATTAAAATGAAAAATTGGTTAGAAACTTACAAAGAGAGAATCATTACAGCAGAAGAAGCTGCCGGTAAAATTCAAAGCGGTTATAATATAGTGCTCGGACACGCAGCAGCCGCACCACAGTATATCCCCGAGGCAATGATGGCGCAAAAGGATAGGTTACACGATGTTAGCATATATCACATGGTAACTCTGCACCCTGCAGTTTATATGCAGCCGGAGGGCTTCGGACATTTCCGACACATCACAAATTTTGCTGCCGGCAATACTCGCGATGGAATCAACGACGACCGCGGAGACTTCTTCCCATATTACTATCACGAAATTCCAAAATGGTTCGACACAAAGTACCCTATCGATGTTGCAATGATAACAGTATCTTATCCTAACGAAGATGGATATTGCAGTTTCGGAATCTCTGTAGATTATACAAAACCGGCAACAGACAGAGCAAAGATTGTTATCGCAGAGATGAATGAAAAGATGCCGTTTCTTGCTCACGGAGAGTGCCTTATACACATATCAGATATAGATTGGATTGTCCCTACAAACAAACCGATGTTTGAGCTTCCACTTCCAAAAATAGGTCCTGTTGAGGAGAAAATTGGAGAGTATTGTGCTTCATTGATAGAAGATGGCTCTTGCCTTCAACTCGGTATTGGTGCTATTCCCGATGCGGTACTCCATTTCCTCGGCGATAAGAAAGACCTCGGCATTCACACAGAAATGTTCTCAGACGGAGTGGTTGATCTTGTAAATAAAGGAGTTATCACAGGTGCCAAAAAGAATATCCATAAAGGAAAATTAGTCAGCGGTTTCTTGATGGGTTCTCAAAAACTCTATGACTTTGTAAATAATAATCCCGATGTAGAGATGTATCCTGTAAACTACTGCAACGACCCAAGAACCATTTCGCAGATAGACAACTTTGTCTCAATAAACTCTGCACTGGAGATAGATCTTCAAGGACAATCAACCGCAGAAAGCATTGGTCTTAAAGTATTTAGCGGTACAGGAGGACAAGTGGACTTTATCAGAGGTGCTGCGTGGAGCAAAGGCGGCAAAGCAATCTTAGCTTTCCCTTCTACCGCAAAACATGGCGAAATGTCAAGAATTAAGGCATATCTTACTGAAGGAGCAGGTATTACAACTCCAAGAGACGATGTAGATTATGTAATCACAGAGTACGGAATTGCTCATCTGAAAGGTGCAACATTAAAAGAGAGAGCTCGCATGCTCATAAACATTGCACATCCTAAATTCAGGGAAGAACTTGAAAAAGAGTTCCATAAGAGATTTTTCCGCAGTGCTCTTTAATTGAGCCTACTTATAACTTTCTAAAAAACAACAATATGTACGACAAAGAACGGGGCTTATATATCGCCTATGGAAATGGTTCGATAAGTTTAACGGGCAAAATGGTAAACCGCCATGGTTTAGTAGCGGGTGCAACAGGTACCGGAAAGACTGTAACTCTGCAAGTTATGGCAGAGACATTTTGCTCTGCCGGTGTTCCATGCTTTATGGCAGATATGAAAGGAGACCTCTCAGGAATTAGTCAACCCGGAGCTATGAGCGGTTTTATTGAGAAAAGAAAAGAGTTGTTTGGAATTCCGGAGCCTAAATTTGAGGGTTGCCCTGTAAGGTTTTTCGATGTGTTTGGAGAACAAGGTCATCCAATGAGAGCAACCATTTCTCAAATGGGACCTCAACTCATCTCCCGAATATTATCACTCAACGAAACTCAAGAGGGAGTGATGAATATTCTCTTCCGTATTGCCGACGACAGAGGCTTGTTACTTATTGATGTTAAGGATCTTAGAAGCATGCTTAACTACATTGCCCAACACGCATCGGAATATACAACACAATATGGCAATATTTCCACACAAAGTGTAGGAGCTATTCAAAGAGCATTATTAACCCTTGAGAATCAGGGAGGTGAACTCTTTATGGCAGAACCTTCATTCGACATTCAGAATCTGCTGGCTGTAGAACCTACTACAGGTAAGGGATATATGAATGTTCTTGCTGCCGATAAACTGATGCACAACCCTAAACTCTACTCCACTTTCTTGCTATGGCTGTTAAGCGAACTCTACACTACCCTGCCAGAAGTTGGAGACTTGGAACTTCCTAAACTTGTCTTTTTCTTTGACGAAGCACACATGCTCTTCGAGGATACATCAAAGCCACTGACAGAAAAGATTGAAAAAGTTATAAGACTTATCCGAAGCAAAGGTGTAGGAGTATACTTTGTTACCCAGTATCCAAATGATGTTCCCGATTCAATCCTCGGACAATTGGGAAACCGTGTTCAACACGCACTAAGGGCATATACTCCAAAAGATCAAAAAGCAGTTAAAGTTGCAGCGGAGACTTTTAGGACAAACCCGGAATTCAAGACAGAAGAAGCTATTACTCAATTAGAAACAGGAGAAGCATTAGTCTCTGTCCTGGATGAAAAAGGGGCGCCTACGGTAGTTCAGAAAGCCAAGATCCTTTTCCCAATGTCTCAAATTGGTCCAATAACAGAACAACAAAGAGATCAGATAATTAAATCTTCCAAACTATATGGAGTATATGATAAAATTGTAGACAGAGAGAGTGCTTTTGAAGTGTTGATAAAAGAGGCTGAAGAGGCCAAAAAACAACAAGAAG